>JAAELU010000447.1 GCA_024226255.1 bacterium
AGTTTGGCGCCAGCCAAACTCCCAAGGAACGGACCGCCACGTCCGTTCCCGACCGCCACGTCCGTTCCCGACCTGGAGATTGGCGCCAGCCAAACTCCCAAGGAACGGACGGCCACGTCCGTTCCCGACCGCCACGTCCGTTCCCGATATCAGGAGACTTCGGCCAGGACTTCATCCGGGATGTCGAAGTTGGCGTATACGGCCTGGACATCATCGAGATCCTCGAGCGCATCCACCAACCGGAGAACTTGAGGTGCCGTGGCTGCATTGACCGGTACCGAGATACTGGCAATCTGAGATATCTCGGCCTGATCGACAACAATCTCAGATGCTTCGAGCGCCGCCCTGACCGCAGCCAGGTCGCCGGGCGAACAAATGATCTCCCATTGATCACCGGATTCGGTGATGTCTTCTGCCCCTGCATCGAGTGCCGTGATCATCACCGCTTCCTCATCACCGGTCGCCAGCAGGTAGCCCTTTTGATCAAAGAGATAGCCGACCGAGCCCGGCTCACCCAGTGATCCGTTGTTTCGGCTGAAAGCGGCACGAACGTCGGACGCGGCTCGGTTGCGATTGTCGGTCAAGATGTGGACATACAGCGCGACGCCGCCGGCGGCATAGCCCTCGTAGAAGAACTCCTCATAATCGACACCGTCAACACCGCCGCTACCGCGAGCCACGGCACGTTCGATGTTGTCTTTGGGAACCGAGTTGTCCTTGGCCTTTTGGATGGCGGTGACCAGCGCAGCATTTGCGGCAGGGTCACCGCCACCGGCCCGCGCCGCGGCCTCGATGGCCTTGATGAGTTTGGCGAACAATTTGCCCCGCTTGGCGTCCTGGCGCCCCTTGCGATGCTTGATGTTCGCCCATTTGGAATGTCCGGCCATCAGGTCCTCTTTAGATCAACGTTGTCTTCGACTGGCTTGTGTCGCAATTCTACGGCCTTGCATTCAACTCGGCTGCGAGTGATCGGTCGCGGCTGCGACCAGCAGTTCGTGCACCCAAGTCTCGGAAGTCAGTTCGGGGTGAAATGACGTAGCCAAGATGTTGCCCTGACGCACCACAACGGGTCGCTCTTCGCCACTACTCGGGTCGACGACGGCGGCAAGGATCTCGACGTCGGCCCCGGCCTTGTGGATCCAGGGAGCACGGATGAATACAGCGTGGACCGGCTCAGCACGACCCGCGACCTGCATGTCCGCCTCGAACGAGTCGACCTGTCTGCCGAAAGCGTTGCGTTCGACCACGACGTCAAGCAGATGCAACTGGTCCTGATCGCCGTCCGTCGTTCCACTGGCCAGAAAGATCATGCCGGCACACGTGCCGAGAACCGGCATGCCGGCGCGCACGCACTCTCGAATCGGCTCGATCAGACCGTAGATGTGCGCCAGCTTGCCGATCGTTGTCGACTCACCGCCGGGAATGATCAGAGCGTCGACGGCGGCCAACTCCTCGGGAGTGCGGACCTCGGCGCCTTCGACGCCAAGTCGTCGGAGGGTGGCAAGGTGCTCGCGAAAGTCTCCTTGAAGCGCCAGGGCGCCGATCTTCACGGGTGGGCCGACACAGGAGGCATCAGTTGCCCCTGTCCTGCATCCGATCCGCCGGAGCGAGAGTGTCGACGTTGAGCCCGACCATCGCTTCACCGAGCCCGGCCGAAACCTTGGCCACCTTGGCGGCATCCTGATAGAACGTCGTCGCCTCGACAATGGCACGAGCTCGCTCAGCAGGATCGCCCGACTTGAAGACACCCGAACCGACAAACACGCCGTCACACCCGAGTTGCATCATCAGCGCCGCGTCCGCCGGAGTCGCTATCCCGCCGGCGGCGAAGTTGACCACCGGCAGCTTTCCGGTCTCAGCGATTTCACGCACCAAGTGGTACGGAGCGCGAATGTCCTTTGCCGCATTCATCAACTCGTTGTCGTCCATGAGCGTCAATTCGCGAATCTGCCGATTCATGATTCGCATATGCTTGACAGCCTCAACGACATTCCCGGTGCCCGGTTCGCCCTTGGTGCGAATCATGGCTGCACCTTCGCCAATGCGGCGAAGTGCTTCTCCGAGATCCTTGGCTCCACACACAAAAGGAACGGTGAAGTTCCACTTGTCGATGTGGTTGTCGTCGACCGGTGTGAGCACCTCGGACTCATCGATGTAGTCGACACCCAACGACTGAAGGATCTGGGCCTCCACAAAGTGGCCGATCCGCGACTTCGCCATCACCGGGATCGAAACTGCGTCGATGATTTCCTGGACCTTGGCTGGATCTGCCATCCGGGCCACGCCACCAACTGCACGAATGTCGGCGGGAACACGTTCGAGCGCCATCACTGAAACGGCACCCGCCGCCTCGGCGATCCTTGCCTGGTCGGCATTGACGACGTCCATGATGACGCCACCTTTGAGCATCTCGGCCAAGCCGCGCTTGACGAGATCGGTGCCCCGCTCCGTGTTTGATGTTGCCATTGCAGCTCCTAATTGCCGTACCTGCCACAGCAGGTTCGCGCCCATCGTGATGATCTGATTCTAGCTTTGCTGGACCAGGCTATCAGCACGATTCCTTACGAATCGACAGATCCAGTCCAAATGGGGTCGCGCTTCTCGAGAAAGGCCTTGAAGCCCTCCTGGCCGTCCGCGATCGTGGCATTCCCCGCCATGACATCCTTGGTCATCTGATAGGCGGCGGTCTCGGATAGCTCGACTTGTTGGTAGAAGGCCGCTTTGCCCAAGCCAACAACGATCGGCGCGTAGCCGGCAATCTGGTCGGCCAATTCAACCGTCGCCGCCTCGAGGGACTCTGAATTGACCACTCGGTTGACCAGGCCCCAATCGGCTGCCTTCTCCGCCGAGATGGTCTCGCCCGTCAGAAGCATCTCGAGGGCTCGTTTGCGGCCAATAGCCCGCGACAGCGGCACCATGGGGGTCGAGCAGAAGAGTCCAACCTTGAGGCCTGTGGTACCAAACCGGGTTTCCTCGCTGGCAACTACCAGATCGCATGCGGCCACAAGCTGGCACCCAGCGGCGGCGGCGATGCCATGAACCTTGGCGATGACGGGCTGTGCAATGGATTGGATCTTCTCCATCATCACCGTCGAGGTCGAAAACAACTCATCGAAGAACGAGCGCTCCCGGTCGATCATCTCGTTGAGATCGTGACCGACAGAGAATCCCCGACCGGCACCGTCGATGATCACAACGGAAACGCTCGGGTCGGTGCTCAGCTGCTCGAGCGCCTTGATAACTTCGTGCAGCATCTCGAGGCTCAGCGCATTGAAACGTTCGGGGCGGTTCAAGGTGATTCTTCCGAGCTTGCCTTCAACCCGGCAATCGACCGGTTCTAGATCCAATTGGAACCTCCTCGTTGCGGCAGTGTACGTGCCGTCATCGACCCTTCATGGCGTCTAGATACATGGGCAGGTACGCGTCGACGGTCCTCTCGATCGATAGCGTCCTGACACGATCACGGGCGGCAACACCTAGTTGGCGCGATCGAGCTGGATCGTCGAACAACGACCGGATTGCCGACGCGAAGGAAGCCGGATCGCCCGGCTCGGCTCGAAGGGCGGCACTTCCAACCACGGCCCGGAAGGCCGGGATGTCGCTCACCACGCAGGCGGCGCCGGCTGCCATCCCTTCCGCCACAGTGAGACCAAAGCTCTCCCCACGCCGATTGGGGGCAATGAAGATCTCTGCGGTGGCGAGAATCCTTTGTTTGGTGGCATCGTCTACGTTGCGCCTTAGATCCACGCCTTCCTGGGCGGCCACCTTGTCGGGGGAAACCACCACGAGGTGGGCGTCGGGGTGGGTAGTGCGCAGCTCGCTCAAAGCCGCCGTCGCGATGTCAAGCCCCTTGCGCGGGTCGTTGCGTCCGACGAAGACGATTCGCTGGAGCACCGGGTTGGGTTCCGGAAGACCCCTTGTCGCCACACCATTGGGCACCACGACCACATCACCGAATCCGGCTACTGCGGAGCGGGCCGTATCGCTGACGGCAGCGAGCGAGGAAAACCTACTCAGGTGCCACTTCAGGGGGGGGAACCGCCGGTACAGGAACCTGGTCCACCGGGCAGGATCGGCATGAAAGGTTCCAACCAGAGGGCGGTTGGCCCAACGCGTCGCCATTGACACCATCGGCATCAGCGGCTCGTGGACATGAACGACGTCCGCCTCCGCCACGGCAGCGCGGAGCCGCGCCACTACCGAAGGACTCAGCTTTATGGGCGTATTGGAGCCGTTGAAACTCCAGCTTCGTGACTTGCCGAGCGATCGCATCGGTTGGTCCGATTCGCCGGGAGCGACGATCCACGCATCGTGGCGACGCGATCGGAGGCTTGCTGCGATCAGACCGACCTGATTCTGGACACCACCGAAGTGACCCATGTCGTACGGGCAAACGAGTGCGATCTTCATGACGCTGCCTCCTTGTCGCTGGGCCAGTTCGGTACAAAAAGATGCCAATCCTGGGGAGCCTGGCGAATCAATTCCTCCAGGACGGCGGCAAAGGCCTGGGTTCCGGAGGCAACCCGCTCCTCACGCGACTCTGCAGGTGGAATCTCCAGGGGAGGCCGCACAACGAACCGATGGCCCTCGCCACTCTCGAAGTAGCAGGCCACCGGGAGCAACGCAGCTCCGCTCCTCTCGGCAAGAGCGACTGGCCCAGGTGGCATGGTTGTTCGCTCACCGAAGAACTCGACTGCGACGCCGCGACCCGAGACGTCACGATCGGATACCAACGCGATAGCGCCCCCCTCTTTGAGGCGGCGAGCGAGAGCAACCATCACCCGATTGCCGCGGCCGGTGATGACCGTCTCAATCCCAAGATCACGTCGCACGTCGACGAACCAATCGACGATCTTTTTGTTGGAGAGCCCCTCAGCGGCAGCCAACACCGGTATTCCGATTGCCTCTGCCTTGGCGCCGGCGGACTCCCAGTTACCCATGTGGGGCAGCGCCAGAACGATGCCTTTGCCTGCGGCCTTCGCCTCGTGGATGTGTTCCTCACCCTCGATCGTGCACCCGGCGACGATCTGTTCCTTGCGACGTGGTCGGATCCAGAACACTTCTGCCCAATAGCGGCCGTAGCTCGCAAACATCGCCTTCGACAGCTCGGCGACATCGTCCTGACCCGTGGCCCGACGCAAGTGGCGTTCAACCAGCTGGCGCCGGCCACCGGCCACCCGCCACGCCAGACGACCCATCCCTTCGCCAAAACGCCGCATCAAAGGCTCCGGCAGCAGCCCGAAGAGCCCCGAGAAGGCTCGGTAGAGCAGGTAGAGCGGCCAGTCCTTCATCAGTCGAGCTGCCGCCATGTGTTGCGGATTCTCTGCAACACGGTGATACCGGTGAGGGTTACGAAGATCCACAGCATGGGAAGCAGCACAGGCAGCCCAAAGCCCGCCAATCCAATCCCGAGCAGCGACAAAACGACCCGTTCCGCACGACCCATCCATCCGCCGCGACCCTCGGCACCCCAGCTCTCGGCCTTGGAGCGTACGTACGGAACCAAAAGGGACCCGGCCAGTGCAAAAACGCACAACATCAAACCCGTCTCGTCGCCACGCAGGCTAAACGCTAGCCCCGATAGCACCGCGATTTCTCCGAATCGGTCAGACATCGTGTCAATGAAGGCACCCTTGACAGAGGCCGTTCCTTGCATACGCGCCAACGGACCGTCAAGCGCATCGAGGAGTGAGCCACCGGCGGCTACCGAAGCTCCGGCCACATAGTGCCCGCTGGCGATGAGCACACCGCCACCGATCGTGACAAGAAGGCCGAGGACCGTCACGCTTGTTGGCGTGAGGCGCATCTTTCCGAGAGCGGCCGCAATCGGGTCGAGTATTGGTGCGAGCCGTGATCGGCCCCTGAGATCCAACAATTGGACTCCTTCCGGCGCGGAAAACTACCACGGGCTGGACGCCGAAAGCCGGTCGCTACAATCGATGACATCGGCGGCGGCGTCGATTTCCGAATGTCGGCACCTCGAAGGGAGGTCATCAGAGCGATGACAGACACGTCACAGCCAACGACTGCAAGCATTACGGTCGGTGACTCCGAGCTCGATCTCGAGGTCTTGCCGGCAACCATCGGAAGCCCCGGCGTAGACGTCTCAAAGGTGCGCGCCTCCCTCAATGCCGTCACCTACGATCCCGGGTTTGCCAACACTGCCGGAACTCGGTCGGCAGTGACCTACATCGACGGTGGCGCCGGAACCCTGCGTCACCGCGGCTACGCAATCGAGGATCTAGCTGAGAAGTGCACGTTTCTCGAGGTCAGCTACTTACTCCTGTTCGGCGAGCTGCCGACACGAGAAGAGCTGGATAACTGGACCACATCGGTCCGCAGCCACACGCTCCTGAGCGAGGAGATGAAGCGGTTCTTTGACGCCTTCCCCCGCTCGGCCCATCCAATGGCCATCCTCTCGTCGGCGACGAACGCCATTTCGACGTTCTACGAGGCCTACTACGACCCCAAGAGCGCCGACGCCTTCTATCAGAGCGCGGTCAGGCTTATCGCCAAGATGCCCACGATCGCCGCCTGGGCGTACAAGAAGTCCGTCAGCCAACCGTACATGTACCCCCGCAACGATCTCACGTACATCGAGAGCTTCCTGAACATGATGTTCGGACTGCCCGTTGAAGATGCAAAGGTCGACCCGGTCGTCGCCAGGGCCCTCAACGTCCTTTTGATTCTCCACGCCGATCATGGGCAGAACTGCTCGACCGCCACGGTACGGTTCGTCGGCTCGAGCGACGCCAACCTATTCGCGTCGGTAGCCGCCGGTATGAACGCCCTATGGGGTCCGCTCCACGGAGGCGCCAACCAGGCTGTCGTCGAGATGCTCTCTGAGATCCACGATGACCCGGACATGACCATGGAGAAAGCAATCGAGCGGGCCAAGGACCGTGACGATCCGTTCCGGCTCATGGGTTTCGGCCACAGGGTTTATAAGAACTTCGATCCCCGGGCGCAGATTCTCAAACGTTTCGCCGATGATGTGCTTTCTAGAGTCGGCATTGACGATCCGCTGCTCGAGATCGCCAAGCAGCTTGAGGCTGCTGCACTCGAGGACGAGTATTTCGTCAGCCGCAACCTCTACCCGAATGTCGACTTCTACAGCGGCATCATCTTCCGAGCTTTGGGATTCCCAACCCGGATGTTCACTGTGCTGTTCGCCATCGGCCGACTTCCCGGTTGGATCGCCAACTGGAAAGAGATGCACGACGATCCGGCCACTCGCATCGCCCGCCCTCGCCAGATTTACGAGGGCCCCATCCTGCGCGACTATCTCCCGATTACCGAGCGGTAGCGGTTCGCTCGAATCCTGATTCGGGCAGCACTGAGGTCAGTTGAGTTGGTCGATGCTTTCGGTGTAGCTGCCGACGACGGCGCCGGTGATGCCGTCAACGCGAACCAAGCCCCGTTCGGTTGGCGGGTCCTCTGCTGAGAACATGAGAACGTTCCAGATTGGGCGAGCGCGCCAACCTTCGAAGTTGAGGGCTGCTGATGCATGGCCGGCGGGAAACTCGGCTTCGCGGTTCGCGATCTCAAGCGCCTCGCCGTCCATGACCTCGAGGTCCCATCCGCTCAGGTAGTGATATCCGGCGATCGCCAATAGACCGGCGACCATCAACCACATCCCGGCGGGCAATCCGAGAGCGATAGCTGCTGCGGTCACCGCAGCAGCTCCCACGTAGACATTTCCGGCCTGCCGCCGCTGCTGCGTGTTGGGCACTGAGTACGGTTCGAGGACAACCGATTGCAGGTCGTCCGGCATGTCGGCAGCATCGGCTACCTCCTGCGGGATTTCGATCCGCCGCGACCGGGGTTCCTCATCAACCACTGGCTTCGGTGTCCCGGCGCCGATGCCACCGGTCCCAGAGGATCAGCAGCGACGGCAGAACCAACACCGCTGCCACCAAGGCGCCGCCAATGGCGTATGCCGTCACCAAACCGAGCTGTTGGAACGGCTTGAGCGACGAGGTCACAAGAATGCCGAATCCGGCCACCGTCGTGAACGCCGATCCGGCCAATGCGCCGCCGGTGTGGGTCATGGTTGACCGCATGGCATCGTTCTCGCTGGCGTACCGCTCGCGGTCCTCTTCAAACCGATGGGTGATGTGAATTGTGTAAGGCACCCCGATCCCGATAGCGATCGCGGCAATCATCGCCGTAACCGGGTTGAACGAGATCCCCGTCAGTGCCATGAGCCCGAACACCCACAAGACAACGAGAACGACCGGAAAGATCGTGATCACACCGAGGAATGGGCGCCGCACCGCGAACCAGAAGTTGGCGACCAACAGAAGCATCGCCGCAATCAACGAAATCGCGATCGACGAAACCTGCGAGTCCTGGAGCGCGTTGATCACTCCGAGCGAGATGATGTTCTCATTGGTCGGAGTGGCCGCGATTCCGTCAATCGAGGACACGGGCGCAAAGTCTTGCGCCAGGCCCTCTGCTATCTCTTCGGCACCGGCCTCGCCCGCCTGGGTGGAGACGGCGACATTGACGTACTCGTACGCGCCGTTGTCAGCACGAGCCACGACGCGCCCCATGTCGGGGTTGGCTTCGAGCGCCGCGTCGTATAGAGCTACGACATTTGTGCCCGGCGCCACCGTCAGATCAGGAGTCAGGCCCGAAACGAAGGCCAGCTGTGCGAACTCCGCATTGAAGACCGCCTCATTGCCCCCCTTATCGGGCGGGGTGACCATCTGGGCCAACGTCGAGATCGGCGATTCGGCAGCGGCTCGGGGGCCGAAGGAGAGCACCATATCGGTGTCACTCATGTTGCTCCATGCCTGGACCAGACCGTTGTGGACCTCGACCGAAGCGACATCACCTTCGACCAGGACGTTTGTTGTCTCGCCCAGGCCACCGCCAAACTCATCCACCAGGACGTCGAAGGTCTGAAGCAATGGCGAATCCTCGGGCAAGAAATCGGTGAAGGAGAACTCGGTGCTGAGTTGGGTCAAGCCATAGACACCGAGCCCACCCAACACGAGCGCCACGGTGAGCATCACAGCCGGGATCTTCTCGGCCAGGATTGAGGTCTTGCCCATCAGCTTGGGCAGAACTCGCTCGGCAGATGAACCCATCGCTTCCGTCGCCAGCGTCCCGTTTCTCTCGGCGCGGCGGTCGAGTAGCACTCGAACCGACGGCACGACGGTCAACATCAAGACAAACGCCGAACCGATTCCGACAGTGGCGAGAATCCCAAAGTCGGCAATCGCCGTGATCGGGTTGAACACGTTGGTCAAGAATCCCACCGCGGTCGTCACGGTTGCCAGGACCAGGGCAATACCGACGGTCTTGGTGGCCCGGCCGGCCGCTCCAACGACGTCCTCGTTCTGGGCGAGTTCTTCTCGATATCGAGACGTCAAGTGGATTGCGTAGTCAACTCCGAGCCCGATGAGCAGGATCGGAATGATCTGCAGAATCTCAGAGAAGTTCCCGATGATTCCCAGATACTTGGGTCCAAGGAGGACGCCGATGCCGTTCATCCACAGTATCGACAGGATGATGACCAGCATCGCCAGGCCGACGTCGGCGGCGGCGCGCCGGACGGCCTTGCCCCCGGTCATGCGGCCCTTTGGATTGATCCAGAACACGAACCCAAGAATCAGCACGATGATCAGGAATGCCATTCCGAAGAGACGTCCGATTTCAGCGGCAAACTCATCGGCGTTGGCGAAGAGAAGCGCGAAGCTGAACGGCGCGACCTCAACACCCGGAGTCAGCGCGGCGTCCACCTTCTCCTGCATATCCACTTCTGCCGCCTGAAGTTTGATGAGGTCCGGGTCATTGGGGATTTTGCCGGAGTCGATCAGTACGATCATCAGGCCCGCCGTGGAGGAAGGAACCGCCAGGTCGGTATTGGCTGAGGACAGCGTCAGTGTCGCCTGGCTTTGGACGTTGGGCGGAAGGTTGCTCAACCCTGCCTGATAGAGCTGTTTGACATCGGCGTCGCTCAGGCTCGTCGGATCAAGTCCCTGCTGCTGGAGGGCGGCAACGGCCGGATCAAAGAATCCCTGTATGGCGCCTTGGGGACCCTCAACCAGGACTGGCCCCACCTCGCTGGCCAGCACCGCCTCGCGGACGGCCAGGTACGAACGGAGGCCATCGGCCGTCAGGACGTCGCCACCGTCGTTGGTGAAGACGACTTGGACTGCGGTAACCGCCGAAGTGTCGAACCGATCACCAACGATCTCGCCAGCCAGAAACTCAGGAGAGTCCGGGGAGAACCCTTCGTTGCCGGAAGCCATCTCCTGCTGAGGTAGGAAAATGCCGAGTACGAACGTGACGACAAGCGCCCCAACGAGCACTCCCACCGGTGATCGCCGCACCAGAGACGCGAGCAAATTGACGAGCGACTTCAATGCGGATTCCCTCCAGGATGAACAGTCAGGCGCGGAAGCCTAACCTCACCCGAACACCTTGCCGTCGCGTCAACGCGGCGCAGCAAATGCCTCTGCGAGTTCCTCAACTGCTGCCTCGAGCGGGACCCCGCGGCGTTCGGTGTCATCGCCACGCAAGCGGAGGCCGACAGAGTGGCGTTCAACGTCGTTGTCTCCAACGACCAGCACCGCGGGATGTTTGTGAGTAATGGCCCGGCGAATCTTCTCGCCCACCGTCTCATCGGTCGTATCAACGTGAATTCGCACACCCGCCGCCCGGAACGCGGCAGCAACTTCACCGGCGTAGTCATCGTGGCGATCTGCCACAGGGACGACTGTCGCCTGAATCGGAGACAGCCATCCAGGAAGAGCACCGGCATAGTGCTCCACGAGCACCCCAATGAACCTCTCGACCGAACCAAACTTGGCAGAGTGGATCATCACAGGCCGTTGCCGATCGTTGCCCGGCGCGGTGTATTCGAGTTCGAAACGCTCTGGCAGCGAAAAGTCCACCTGGATCGTCGACATCTGCCAGCGGCGCCCGATGGCGTCGCGGATGTGGACGTCGATCTTCGGCCCGTAGAAGGCGCCCTCGCCCTCCGCGATCTGGAAGGGGACCTCGGCCTTCACCAGAGCATCACGCAACGCGTTGGTCGCAGTCTCCCAGAGGTCCAACTCGCCAACCCACTTGTCCTCCGGTCGAGTACTCAGATCGGCCTCAAAATCGGTGAACCCGAACTCGCTCAGCAGGGTCACCACGAAGTCGAGGTGAGTAGCCAGCTCGTCGGCGATCTGCTCGCGAGTGGTGAATGTGTGGCTGTCGTCCATGGTCAGTCCGCGCACTCGCAGCAGCCCGTGCAGCACGCCGGACCGCTCGTAGCGGTATACCGCGCCCAGCTCTGAGAAGCGCAAGGGCAGCTCCCGATAGGAGCGCGCCTGCGACTTGTAGACGAGGACATGGAAAGGACAGTTCATCGGCTTGACTCGATACGCCTCGCCTTCATCGAGCTCCATCCCCGGATACATGTTCTCGGAGTAGAAGTCGAGGTGTCCCGATGTCTGCCATAACTTGGCCTTGGCGACGTGCGGCGAGTTGACGAACACAAACCCAAAGTCTTCGTGGATTTGGCGGCTGTAGTCCTCGATCACCTTCCGCAGCATGCCGCCGTTGGGATGCCAGATTGCAAGGCCGCTACCGAGTTCCTGAGGAAATGAGTACAGGTCGAGCTCACGACCGAGCTTGCGGTGGTCTCGCTTAGCCGCTTCCTCACGCCGATTCAGGAAGGCGTCGAGCTCCTTTTTGGACTCCCACGCGGTGCCGTAGATGCGCTGCAGCTGCGGATTGTTCTCGTCGCCGCGCCAGTAGGCGCCGGCCGAGCGCAGCAGCTTCATTGCGCTCAAGCGTCCGGTGGAAGGCACGTGTGGACCGCGACACAGATCGGCGAATTCGAGATTGCGGTATATCGAGACTTCGGTGCCGCCGGCGCCCTCCGATTCGTCCACCCCTTGGATTATCTCGATCTTGAAGGGCTGGTCGTGAAACATCGCCTCCGCATCTGGGGCCGCTATTACCTCGCGCTCGAATGGCTGGTCCGCTGCGATGATCTCTGCCATGCGGGCTTCGATACTGTCGAGATCATCGGGAGTAAACGGTGTCTCGACCTCGAAGTCGTAGTAAAAACCGTCCTCGATCGGCGGCCCCACTGCGAACTTCGCTTCCGGATATCGGTCCAGCACAGCCTGGGCTAGAACGTGGGCCGCCGAGTGACGCATGATGTGCCGGCCCGCTTCGGTGTTTTCGGTGACGATCTCGACGGCCGAGTCGGCTTCTATTGCACGGCTCAGGTCGCGCGGCTCACCATCGACTTTGACAGCCACCGCTGCCTTGGCAAGTCGGGCGCCGATGCTGGCTGCTACGTCTGCGCCCGTAACGCCGTCGGGATACTCCCTGTCCGATCCATCCGGCAGGGTGATTTGAACTGCCACCGTTGTGTCCTCCGTTGCGTGGAGCGCAAGCGTACCGTGCCCGTCGGCATCACCGATCGGTGCAGCGGAGAGAGCGTCGTTGGGCGAAAGCCCCTGCCGTGACAGAATGGGTCACCACTGATCGAGAATGAGGTAGAGGCGCGGTGGAAGTTATCAAGCTCGCCGAACGGATGTCCGTCGGCGGTCGCATACAAGAGCTGACCAGCGCCGAGAGGCTGCTGGGAACCAACCGAGTCTTCCGCATATGGACCACATCAGGGACGCGCATCCTCAAGGTGTACGGGACTCCCGCCCGCGAGCGACGGGAGTCACATTCTCTCGAGGCCCTGGCGGGAATCGAAGGCCTGCCCGAGGTGGTCGATACCGGCGTCGAAGACAGCACCGTCCACTGGACGCTCTTTGGCGACTCCGGACAGTGGAATATCGGGGCCCTTCCTGAGAGTGCCCGCACGGCTCGCAAGGCGGGAGCGATTCTGCGTGCAGTCCACGAAACCTCGCCCAATCCGCTTTCGAATCTGTCACGAGGCATAGATCAAGAGTGGGTCAGCGTCGACTTCATGTCGACATTCCGTCGGCTCGAACGGTACCGCGGCAAGATCGGATACAGCGCTGAACTGCTCGAACAGGCAAGAAGGGTGCGCCCTCCGTTTGCGTCCGAGCCGCGCGTCGCCCACACCAACACGATTCCGGAGAACTTTCTTGTCAACGATGAGGGATCCGTGACTCTCATCAACTGGGAATGGGCAACGTTGGCGCCTCCGGAATGGGATCTGACCAAGTCACTGTGGCTAATGAATCTCAAGGCGGGGCCTGATGCCGCCATCGCCTTCGAGGACGGTTACGGCCGATCCATTGACCCCATCCAACTCGATCGTTGGATCGTCTATCACGCCTCCATGATGCTCGTCTTCGAAGCGGAATCAACCCTTCGTCAGGACCGCTACGCCTATGAGTACCTCGTAGACGAGCTGCAGCGAGCAGTCACCAGTAGCACCTCGGCCAACTAGGAGAGGATCTTCGGTCCTGGGCCACAGGCCAAAGTATCAATAGATACTTCGAGTCTTCGTGGTCGCCGAGAGGGATTGGGTGAGGACCGGCCGTCGAGCCCGCGCTGCCACGCGGGCAGGTTCCATCAAAAAGCGCGAAATCCTGGCTTAACTGTTCTAGCCTCACATTCGGAAGCCGATGGAGAGGTAGATAGGGAATGATCGAAAGCATCGTTGCGGGGGCAGTGCTCGTCGCTGGTGTTGTCGGTGCGTCCAAGCGGGGACCTGGTCGCGGCCGCTCCACGTCACCGGGCAATAGTCACCCTCATTCGGGCATATTGACGGCAGATCTCCCCTGCCCTTGGTGCCGAGCCAACACCTCCGAGTCTGACTCATCCTGTCCCACCTGCGGACAGACCTTCGGCTAGCCAGCCGCTTCGGAACCCACCCGCTGAAACATGGCGATGCGCCGCGCGATGCTGAAACCCATCGATTCATACAGGCCGATAGCCGCCGCGTTCGATGCCTCCGCATACAGCATCGCCGTCGTCGCGCCTTGGGTGGCCAGTCGCTCGAGTGCAACGCTCGTTAGCGGGCGAGCCAATCCCCGACCTCGGTACTCGGGTATGAGGCCGATCATGTAGATCTCGCCGACGTCGCCTGCGTGCTCCTTCGTCCACGCATAGCCAATCGGTTCCGATCCGTGGCAGAGAATCAACAGCCCATCCGGGTCGAACCAGGTTTGGGCCATCCGCAACGCAAGATCCACGGAATCGATCGATCCAGCTTCGGGATGGTGCGCGAATACTCTCTGGTTCAGAACGAGCCAATTGGTCTCGTCTTGATCCACAATGAACGGTCGTACATCCATGTCGTCAGGCAATTGGTCGGGCCCCGCCGGCAGCGTTCTGCGCATCTCGATGATGGCGCGTACTTCCTGCAACCCGAGCTTGGCTGCTGCTTCGATCTGAACGATGTCGAATGCCCAGAGCGCCATCGGCTCTTTGAGGTCTCGTTCGAGGGCTGCGGCTGCCGCCGCGTAGGTCTGTGCTGAGCGCTCACCGGGAGCGACGACGATCTCTGCAGCCCAGTAGCCACCTTCCTCGCCGATTTCTGTCGGATGCCACGCCGCCACGGCGAGGACAGTCGCCGCGTCACGATCGTCTGTCGCGACCAGCGTGTGCAGCCCGTTGGCGACGGGCACTCGGAGCGCCTTGAATTCGCTGAGTGCTGCCCGACCATCTTGCGCCGCGCACCGGTCCAATAGCGCCGCTACTCGCTCGATGTCATCGATTGTGGCGTGGCGCATCTCATACATCAGAGGCACTGTAGAGCCACGACATCTGTTCCCTACCCTGACAGGACGTCGGCAAGGCCTTAGGCTGAACGACTGTGAGCAGTGTCGGACTAGTCCTTGGCGGCGGCGGGATAACCGGGGCGGCCTTCCATTTCGGATCGTTGCTGGCCCTACAGATGGCCACCGGATGGGATCCCAATGATGCAGATGTCATCGTCGGGACTTCGTCAGGCGCCTTCGCGGCAGCAATGGTCCGCGGTGGCCACATGGAGGTTCGGACGCTCGTCGGAGATGCTCATAACCGCGAGGAAGTGGCCGACCGACTTGCCAGCTACATCTACCGACGTACCCGCCCGAAGGGCCTGACTCGTTGGGTACGACGGGGCCTCATCCCTGGAATGGTCAAGCCCAACCTCGAGCTCACACTGGGGAGCCCTGCTCTCCATACGACGGACGGAATATCCGACTGGGTCAGCGAGACACTCGGGCCGCTGGCGGAAAGCTGGCCGGAGAAACCAACCGTTGTTGTTGGGTTCGACCTCCAATCTCGCAAGCGTGTGCCCTTTGGCACCGAAGGAGCGCCCCCGGTTTCGCTGAAGGATGCTGTGGCGGCGTCCGCCGCGGTGCCGTTTGTTTTTGAGCCGGTCAAGCTGGGCGACCGCTGGTACGCCGATGGCGGCATCGCATCCGGAACGAGCGCTGACTTCCTCCTGGCCAACCCGCAACCCATGGACCTCATAATCGTGGTCGCCCCACTGGCTGCTGAAGAGGCCCGCCCCGGTGCCCGAATCATTGATGGTCTGTTCGACCGCGTCGGACGCTCGGCGCTTGGTGCAGAACTCGAAGTCATTGCGGAGGTTTGGCCGGACACCGACGTGATCGTGCTGCGGCCCGATCCGCGTGTGCTGGCAGCCGCACGACCCAATCCGCTCTCAGTCAAAGCTGCCGTTCCCACATTCCTCCGGACCCTGATGTCAATGCGCGACGAACTCGGCCATCCAGAGATCTGGGAGGTGCTGGAGAGGCACCTCGGGGTGGGCGTTAGCCCCTGAGGTCTCCCACTCGGGCGGCGAGTGCTGACTCATCCGGGGCAATCGGCCCGTGCGGTTGATCAACCACTAGTTCAAGCGCCGGCCTATCGGCGTCGCCCTGCTGAATCTCCTCTGGAGCGACCGGCCGATGCTCGCGAAGTTCGACGAGCTGTGCCTCGAGTCGGGTCCGCTCGCCCTGAAGGCTCTCGATGTCTCGTTTGAGTACGGCGACTTGATCGTCGGCCTCGACTCTGGCTCGCTCGACAATCAAGGAGGCGGCGTCCCGAGCGTCGGCCTCGAGCTTGTCGGCAGTTTCGCCGGCCCGTCTGAGCATCTCCTCTTTGGCCTGCGTGGCCGCGGTCATAGTCAGGCGGAACGCTTCCTCGTTCTGCTTGACGTCCTCGACGGCTCTTCCCAGGGCTGCGATTTCGGTGTGAGCTTCGTGCAGTTCTCGGTCACGCGCGGCGAGTGCGGCTGCCGTCTGATCGAGGTACATGCCAACCTGCTGCGGGTCGAAGCCGCGCTTGACTTGGTCAAACTGCTTCTGCTGAACGTCTTGTGGCGTGATCTCCACGGTCAGGGAACCCTTTCATGTGGCATTGCTCGTCTTCAATTTCGACAGCGTTCCTACCGGTCCAAGCCGCATCGTCGACCATACGTGATTGCCACTCTCGGTGGCAATGGGTCTGGCGACCCCTTTCTGATCGCACCCCGGTTGGTGGGTATCGGCAGCTCGGTTGGTCAAGCCAAGCCGAAATCTCAGCACACCAAATAGGTCGATCGACCCGTAGACGCCCATGACAGGCGTCGGTACGGTGGTGCTACTACTTTGCGTGGCGGCAAGTTGGTGTGGCGTCCCTACACGAGACGTCGGTTGCCACGATGACAGATGGAACGACATGTACTTGCGACGGATGATGATCAAGTTGAGAAGCATCGGCTGGAACGACAATGGCGCCAGCCTTGTTGAATACGCCCTACTCATCGCTTTGATCTCACTGATAGCGGTTGTCGCGGTGCGGTTCTTCGGGTCCGAGCTGTCGACGGCGTACAGTGATATCGCAGAAAGCATTCCCTAAGCGGGGGTAGTCCTGCGGCTCTCGAGAGTCGGCGATCGAGGTCGCTACCGCTCGGCTCCGCTGGCGGCAGCTACGAGCGCATCAAATAGGCCTTGTTGGCTTGCGTCGGACTCCGCCGTGACCTCGGGATGCCACTGCACGCCCATCATCCAAGTATCGCCCTCAACCTCAACGGCTTCGACAACGCCGTCGGCTGCCCAGGCAACGGGCTCGAGCCGATTACCGACTTCGTCAATGGCCTGATGATGTCCGGTCGCTCCCGATGCGACGTCACAACCCATGGCCTTGGCCACCAATGAGCCGGCCTTCACTTCGACGTCGTGATAAGTCCAGCCTTCGCCCTCGAGCCGATGAATGTCCTGATCGAGCGAATCGGCGACATGCTGATTGAGCGTGCCACCAGTGGCGACATTGAGCACTTGCAGTCCCCGGCAGACGAATAGGGCAGGAGTCGAGCCCTCCATCAAGCGTTCGGCGAGCGCCAATTCGGTCATGTCACGATCGACTCGAGGCTTCTCCTGACGGGGATGGTCCGGATCGCCCCCGTACCTGGCGGCGTCGACGTCGGACCCGCCGGTCACGATGAAGCCGTCGATAATGGCAAGCCATTGCGCCCAATCTTGCTCGCCTGGAGGCAGCAAAACGGGGTTCCCGCCGGCGCGCCGCACCGCATCCACGTATTCGGAAGGGACCGAAAAACTGGCTGCATACCAAGGCGAGGTGACGAGTTCCTCATCACGGTCCGCCGTCGTTATCCCGATGAGCGGGAGGCGCGAATTCATGGAACGAGGCTAGCTGGCCAGGGCGAACCCGCTCACAACAATCCCGAGCCACATCGACCAGCCTCACTACCGTCGAGACCATGTCACAGAACACGAGCGTGCCAACGACGAAGACTCGCGACCAATACGTCGACTTCCTTCGAGCGTTCTCTTTGGTGATAGTCGTCATTTGGCACTGGGTATTCACAATCCTGCTGATCAACGAATCCACCGTCTCGCCATCAAACCCCATCGGCTTCACCCGAGGAATGTGGGCAATCACTTGGGTTCTCCAAGTGATGCCCGTCTTCTTCTTTGTCGGGGGTTTCACTCATCGGCTGGCATTCGACAACTACACGAAGGGCACATCGCGCCGCTTCCTGAAGCGTCGCACCAAACGACTACTGGTCCCGGCACTCAGTTTGGTAGCCATCTGGATTGGAATCGGGTTTGCGATCCGGTACACAATTGATCCGCCATGGACATGGAACGCTGTGATCCTGGTGCTGTCGCCGCTGTGGTTCCTCGTTGTCTATCTCGTCCTGGTCGGCATCGCTCCCCTGGCAATTCGGGCCCACTGGCGTTGGGGCGAGCTCGTCATCATCTGGCTGCTCGGTTTGGCCGCCGTGCTCGATGTTCTGCGCTTCTCCCACTTGCAGGGCTGGGCGGCTTGGATCAACTTCCTTGTGATCTGGGGATTAGCTCACCAACTCGGGTTCTTCTACGACCGGCTGGCGGCCGCTCCGCGGCGCATCGGATGGATGTTCCTCTGGGGTGGCCTGTTCTCCATGATTGCTCTAACGAACATGGGGTTCTATCCCCGATCGGTAGTCGGCGTGCCCGGGGAGCGTTTCTCCAACATGGGACCGCCGACTCTCGCAATCGTTGCCTTGATCATGTTCCAAATCGGGCTGGTGCTCCTCGCCAAGAGCTGGGTGACAAATCGCCTCGAGACAAGCAGTCGTTGGCAACGAACATTTCGCTGGGTCAACGACAACTCATTGCCTCTGTACCTCTTGCACACCACCGGGATGGCAATCGCCATCGTGATCATCTTCTTGGCGTTTGGCTATCTACCTCCCGGGGAACCGAACACGGAATGGTGGCTGACGCGGCCACTGTGGTTCCTCGCCCCGGCATTGGCAACCTATCCATTCCTGACGCTCTATCAGCACGCCACCAGGAGCAAGGCGGACCGGGGCGCCACGGTCGACCTGTCCGGCTAGTCCGACGGTCGGTGGGGTCTTCCAAACCCTAGAACTGATCGGCGACGTCGATCGGATCATCCGCCATTGATAGATGCAGGTCATCGCCGGTGTGAGGGTTGGCTCGAGCAACATCCTCATTGAGAGTGACACCTAGGCCCGGAGCGGTCGGAGGGACGACATAGCCGTCCTCCCAAGCCATGGGTGTTTCGAGAAGTTCGGCATGAAAGCCGGACCAGTCTTGGATGCTCTCGAGAATCAGAAAGTTGGGTGAACAGGTGGCCAACTGCACATTGGCGGCTCCGCCGATCGGTCCGTTGTAGAGATGGGGTGCGATCTGGGCACCGAATGCCTCCGCAATCGAGGCGATCTTCTTACCCTCGAGTAGACCGCCGGCGCGGGCAAGGTTCAGCTGGACGATCGAAACCGCTTTGGCTTCGAGCAGCCGAGTGAACTCCGCCTTGGTGGTCAGGCGTTCCCCGGCTGCAATGGGGATCGAAGTCTGCCGGGCGACCTTCGCCATTTCGGGGATGTTGTCGGGAGGAACCGGCTCCTCGAACCAAAGCGGGTCGTAGGGCTCGAGGTGACGAGCCAAGCGCACTGCCCCTCCTGAGGTGAACTGACCGTGAGTACCAAAAAGCAAGTCGGCTTCCGTGCCCACAGCCTCACGCAAGGTGGCCAGGAACCTGACGGAGAGCTCGATGCGGCGCAGCGAAGGCTGATGGCCCCCCATCGTCGAGTACGGCCCGGTGGGATCGAATTTGATGGCAGTGAATCCGCGGGCCACTTCGGCCGCAGCCTTCTCGGCGGCCAGGGTCGGATCCGTGTAGACGTCGCCGGCGTCACCGGGCTCCGAATACAGATACGTGTAGCTGCGGAGCTTCTCGTGGACCATGCCGCCGAGCAACTCGTAGACCGGCTTGTCCAGGGCCTTGCCAACAATGTCCCAACAGGCCATCTCCAAGGCGCTCATCGTGCCCTGCAGGGAGACGTCCGGCCGCAAGCTGAAGCCACGCCCGTAGGCGGATCTCCAGAACCTCTCGACGTGAAATGGGCTGCGACCAATCAGATGGTGTTCGGCTACGTCGATCAGCTGGGCCTCGACGACCTTGGGACTGAAGGTTGCGGCGTAAGCCTCGCCGTAACCGACGATTCCATCGTCCGTCACCAATTTCACGAAGACGAAGTAGCGACCACCAAAGCCGGGTGGCGGATTGCCCACCACAAACGTCTCGATCTCGGCGATCTTCATGACATCCCCCTCAGACCCGACTCGAACACCATGAGTCGACGATGCCACGGATCTCTGTTGCCGCTGCTTCCACATCCTCGGCATCGGCGAACTTCATGTAGCGGGCCGTGTCGCCTCCCCCCTCGAGGCGAGGATGTTCGCCCGGGATCGACGCGCCGGTATGAAACATCAAGCTGACGTGGGCCTTGGTCCTCGGATTGAAGCTCGCCATGTTCCCTTCATACATGAAGGTCGGTGACTTCCATTTGATCGTCTCCGTCATCCGGGGATCCTCGAGAATGATCTGGCGCACACGCAACATTGCGTCCTTGACTGGGTGGTCGTACTCGCTGAACCAGGCATCCACTTCGGGGCTGGTCGTCATTGATGTCCCCTTCCTCGCGGCCGCCAGCATAGGAATCGTCACGCAGCGGAATCATCGGCTCGCCTCGCCACGTTAAACGGCCGGCACCTCGCAAATGGCTTGGAAGCAGCAGCTTGTGGTGTGTCACTCAATTGGCGCCAGGGTAGCTCCGAGGCGTCGGCGTCATCTGGCACAGCCTGACGACGAAGGCGCATCAGTAGATGCGTCGAGGAGAAAGGCGTAGTCAGGGGCGTCGACGGCCGAAGATACACGGTGACTATTTGAGCGACACACCACTAGGCCTCGAGAGGAACCAGTTCCTTGATCTTCTTGGCCGGAGCACCACCGACGACCCAGCGGTCGGGGATGTCCTTGGTTACAACGCTGTTGGAGGCCACTATCACTCGATCGCCTATGGTCACCCCAGGCATCACGACCGACCGGAACCCCACCACCGAGTTGGAACCGATGGTGATTGGCGCCATCGTGCGGCCGCCGAACGGCAGCGGCTTCGAGAAGTCGTTGAGAATGTGCCCGTGGGTCGTGAGGATGGCGCCGGCGGCGATCATCGTGTGCTCACCAATGGTGATCGGTCCCCGGTCGTCAATAGTGGAGCCCCGGTTCACGAATACGCCATCTCCGAGAACCGTGTTCTGCCCGGACAGGATGTAGACATCGTGGTGGAAGATGACACCTTCGCCGACCTGCTTGAAGACCTTGCCGGCGAGGATTCGCCGGACTTTGATCGCAAAGTCAGCGAGCATCGCCGCCGGGGTCCGATCGAATAGCCGCCACAACATCAGGTAGTAGGCATGGTCGTCGCCAAGCAGTGAGGCGTCCTTACCTCCAAAGGGATCTTCGGCTACGCCGAATCGCCCGGTGGCCAAGAACGAGTCGACGAGATTGGCAGCTCCAGCAAGAAGCTCTGCGCCGTGCCCCACCAAGGTCCCCGACTCGACCATTGCCTCGAGGTCCGCGAGAACTCCCGCTTCACCACGCTCCGTCATGATTCTCCCCGGGATCTATCGAATGCTCGTCAGAGCATGCTCGCGGGTGCGGCCCGCCGACTGCAAACCCTCGATCCAATCGACGAACCGGGTCCCGATCTGTCGCTGATCGAACAGGGACTCCGCCCGAACGCGGCCGGCGATCCCCATCAGCCGACGGCGCTCGTCGGCGAGTAGCAGCCGACGTATCTCAATACCCAGGTCACGTGGAGCGCGCGCCGTGAGCGAGCCGACGCACGGCGACACGATCGAATCGACCCCGCCACCGGCATAGGCGACGGGGGGTGTACCGGCAGCAAGCGCCTCTATGTAGATGATCCCAAAGTGTTCACGCTTGACAGGTGCCGCCGTCAAGATGGTTGCGTTGCTGATGAGCGCCGCCTTGTCCTCATGAGAAACATAACCAAGGAGGCGACCACGGTCACCCAACTCGCCGGCCACTTGGCATGCCAAATCACCGTCTCCAGCAAATACCGTCGGCGCCAGGTCGCTATAGAACCTGGAGGCGGCGACCACATTCTGGGGACCCTTGGAGTAGGTGAGCGCTCCGGGAGAGATCACATACCGTTCCGGCAGGTCGTATTTTTGGCGAATCGATACCCCATCGTCCGGGCGGAACTCATCCAGATCGACACCACAGGGCAAGACTTCGAAACGATCCAAGGGAAGGTCGATGAGCGGGGTCGTCAGCTTGTCACGCACATAAGGTGTCGTGACAATCACCCCGGCTGCACCTGCCACCGCGCCTGCAATATTGCGCCAGATGGCGTCTGTGAAACCCCCGCTGAAGCGGGGTTCGATTCCGGTTCCGTGAACAAACACCACGTAGGGAATGCCGCGGGCTCTGGCGACTGCTCTGGCTGCAACAGCCGTCACCGTGGCATGGTGGGCAAGAATCAGATCCACCGGGCCGAGGTCGGCCAGAGCGGCCACATAGTCTGCTGCGTAGCGCGTCGCCATACCGGTTGGCATCGACGAGACTCGCCGCTGATTCTCATCGTGAACCGGCAGGTACTCGTGTACCGGCATCACATTTGAGTGGAGCCGAATATCACGGTTGTCGGCTCCGGGGACTCCGTCCGTCATCGCCGGATGCATGTAGGTGACGCGGTGACCTCGCTCCAGCAGGGCTTGCACCTGTTTGCGAGCAACAACCCCACTCCCGCGCCCACTGTTCAAAGTCATCACGGCTACATGCATTGAACTCAAGGTATGGGCGGTGCCCTTTGCCCGCCAGAGTCGAAAGTCCCAGCCCCCCTTTCGACCAACGAGCAACCATCGGGTTGGAGACAATTGTTTGGAACCGGCGCTGTTTAGGTACCAAAGGAGAAGCCGATGACACGATGCCCGAGACCACGGGTCGCCAAATCGAGGAGCCGAGCACGCTGATACGTATCGCCTCGATGGCCCGAGCGATGCTCGCCGAGGCCCTCGCCTTCAGAGCTGCGAATCGCCCAGGCAGAACTGGTCGGCGGCTCGAGGGTCTCTTCAACGCCACAGCGGCAGCAGGCGTGGCTACCGAGATGATTCCCGACGAGGTACTAATCGCAGTGGCCGACTTGCCGGGTCAATACCTGTACCAGGCTCAGTCCGACGTGACTTCCTCGGGCATGGAGAACCAGCGCAGGCTCTCGAAGTGCTCTGTGGCCCAATCGAGATTGTGCGGGCGGAACTCCAAGGACCCCAACTCTGCGAACAGGCGCTTGGCCTCAGCCATGTCGGCAGTCAAGCCAGCGTCAGGAGCGGTCCGACGACGATCGGGGTAGGCGGCGCCGTCAGAGCCGAATTCGACCTCGGTGAGACTCAACGGGGGACGCCCCGGACCGTCGTTGTGGTGCCAGAGCCCACTATCAGGTTCGAAGCGATAGACGGGGAGAAGCCGCCATCCTTCGGCAGCAACCAATTCCACCGCCTCGATGATGTAGTTGAACACATCTTCGGAGATGAAGTAGTTGAAATTGACCCTCACCCAGCCCGGCTTGATCCCTTCACACCCGCCGGAAATCTCGTGCTCAAATTCCATCGAGGTCTCCAGGTCGATGCCAAGAAGCTTGTGGCCGTAGGGACCGGCGCACGAACAGCCGCCACGGGCTTGAATTCCGAATAGATCATTCAGCACGGCGACAACAAAGTTGTGGTGCAGGTAGCGACCTCCATGGCGCACGGTGAAAGAAACGATGGATAGTCGATCGGCCTCGGGGTTGCCCAGCACCTCGATGTTCGGCGCGGCGGACCATGCCTTGATGGCCCGTTTGATGAAGCCTTCCTCGAGTTCACGGATCGTGTCAGTCCCTACAGATTCCTTGAGCTTGAAGACAAGGCCGGCCCTGATCGACTCCACAATCGCCGGGGTGCCGCCTTCCTCCCGATGCTCAATGTCGTCGTAGTAGCGGTGCTCGCTCGGGTTGACGAAAGCCACCGTGCCACCGCCGGGCACCGACGGCACTGAGTTCTTGAAGAGCTCTTTGCGGGCGATCAGGACTCCGGGGGTCCCCGGCCCGCCGATGAGCTTGTGCGGTGAAAGGAAGATGGCGTCCTTATAGGCCAGCGCATCCGACTCACACTCCATGTCGATGTCAACGTACGGCGCGGCGGCCGCAAAATCCCAGAAGCTGAGGGCGCCGTGCTCGTGGAGAAGCCGACTTATGTCGAAGGTGTTGGAAATAATGCCGGTGACGTTGGAGGCTGCCGAGAAACTCCCGATGCGAAGCGGCCGATCCGAGTACGTGGCGAGCTCTTTGGCCAAGATCTCCAAGTCGATGTGGCCGTCTGCGTCTTCTGGGATCGTCACGACGTCGGCAATCGATTCCCGCCACGGCAGCTCATTGGAGTGATGCTCGAAGGGTCCTACAAAGACGACAGGACGCTCGGCGGCGGGTATGTGCTGTGACAACCCATAGCGTGAGTCAAGCTCGCGGGGTAGTCGCAGATTGAGGATCGTCACCAGTCGGGCGATAGCTCCGGTCGAACCCGAACCCGCGAAAATCAGAGCGTATTCATCCCCTGCCTTGCAGCAGTCCTTGATGATCTGACGGGCTTCCTCTCGAAACCGCGTCGTCTGCAATCCCGTGCCCGAAGACTCCGTGTGAGTATTGGCATACAGGGGCAGGACGGCATCTCGGATGAAGTCCTCCACAAAACTGAGAGCTCGCCCCGACGCCGTGTAGTCCGCATAGATCACACGTCGCGAACCGAAAGGACCGGCGACAACCTCGTGCTCGCCGATGACGGACTCGCGGATTGTTTCGACCAAAGAAGCCATCAAATCATGTTACGACTTCGGGGCGGCGATGTACTCGCCAATCGCAACTCTTTAGATCCACCACAAACGGACGACTGGACTCCACAATGCATCGTCGTTTTGCCGATTGTCACCACATGCCGGCAACTTCGGTGGCGTTGTACGCAATGAGGCTGCCACCAGTCAACCAGGGTCCCAGAAATGCAGTTCGTCACATACAACATCCACTACGGCTTCGGTCGTGATGGACACAACGCCCTCGAGCGCATCGCCGAGGCCGTTGACGGAGCCGATGTCATAGCGCTCCAAGAGGTCGAACGATTCTGGCCGCGATCAGGCATGGCGGACCAGGTGGCGCGGCTTTCGAAGCTCCTGCCCGACTACTGGATCGCGTACGGACCGAACCTTGACCTGCACTCTCCTGCCGGATTTCCAGGAGAGGCCCACACCGCTCGACGTCAATTCGGCAACATGGTGCTGAGTCGGACGCCGATCCACAGCACAACCAATGTCTCTCTCCCCCGCCCATCCGACGAGCCGCAGACAATGCAACGCGGAGCGCTCGATGTCGTATTGTCCACTTCGATCGGTGCCGCGCTGCGCGTCTACTCCACCCATCTCGACTACCTGTCGCCGCTGACCCGGTTGGCCCAACTCCAGGCGATCGAAACGCATCACGCGCGCTCGATCGACGAGGGCGGCGCTTGGGTAGGCGTGCACGCCAGCGAGCACGATTGGATCGTTGGGGATGAGCCAAAAACACCAAACGCCGCCGTCCTGCTCGGCGATTTGAACATGTGGCCCGGCACTAGCGAATATCGTGCAGCCCTCCACCCCGAAAGTCCCTTCTCCGACGCATGGGACCATGCCATCACGCGCGGCCAAGGTGCGACGAAGGATGGCCATCGAATCGATCACTGCTGGGTAACGCACGACCTGGTCGAACACGTCGGCATCGCGTGGGTCGACCCGGAAGCCGACGGTTCAGATCATCAGCCGATCTGGTTCGAGCTCGACATCTAGCCGAAGCCTCCTGCGAGACGGGCCTCGAGCAGCTCGGCCCGATCGTCCAGGAGTAGGCGCAGCCGGTCTGCCCTTTCCCCCGGATCGTCGACTTCGAGCAGGCGCTGCCGATCAATCTGCTCGAGAGGCGACAACGAACACAGAGCCCAGATGGCATCGACCGGGTCCTCAGGAAGAATCAGCTCACCGTCGCCGAGCCGGGCTCCGAGTTCTGACGCCAGAGCCGAGAGTCGCCTCCACGACCTGAAAGCCGCCTCGACGGGGAAGGTGAGGTCAACTGCCGACGTGGTGCTGGGACGTTCCGCAGCTATGGCGTTCGGATAAGGATCATCCTCGAGCCACTCCAGGACGCTGATGCGTTGATCGCCCCTCACTACGATCGCCATCTGGTCGTCCTCGACGACCCCGGCTCGAACAATGCTCGCCATTGTGCCCACGTTGAAGCGATCGTCCCCGCCGCCCACCTCAGGCCCGCGCTCGATCAACACGACACCGAATGTGCCGTCGTCGTCGACCGCCTCTTTGATCATGGCTAGATAGCGGGGTTCGAAGATGTGCATCGGAAGCACGCCTCGGGGAAACAGCACACTGCTGAGAGGAAACATCCGGATGCGTTGCGGCTCATTCACCCCTCCATTGAAGCCGCCTGACCATCGGAACGCGCCGAGCCAGGCCACAACCCGCCATATGAGTGGGTTCCTGCTGCTGGGACGCGATAGGAATCTGTCCTTGGTTCGCTCGCTCCAGCCGGTGGCCGCCAGCTAGCGCGAAGTGAGTCGAGGCACCCTCATGGGGTCAGACCTCAATAACGAACGCCCCAACGTGTTGCCTGCGTACGAACTTGTCCTGAGCCGCCCGCATCTGGTCGAGCGGGAAAGCGCCGGCGACGATCGGTTGGATCTCACCACGCTCGATGTAGCCGACCAGATTGGCGAATACCGCAGGGGGAAGGACTGTCGCCCCATGCATTGTGATGTCATGTAGATACAGCGTGCGCAGATCTAGGGGCACGATGGGCCCGGCGATCGCCCCGGCCGTGACGTAGTGCCCGCCGCTCCGGATTGCCTCGAAGAGGGCCGGAAATCCATCGCCGCCAACGACGTCGGCGAATACCTGCACTCCCCCCGATGAGGCGTCTCGGAGCGAATCTTCGATCCCCGCCGCGTCCCTGTCGAGGACGACATCGGCTCCCAGGCGTTCGACTGCGTCCATCTTCGCAGTATTGGTGATGGTGATGACACTGGCTCCTCGACGTTTGGCCAGCTGGACGAGTGCCCCGCCGACCCCGCCTGAGGCCCCGGTCACAAGAACCCATTGGCCCTCTCTCAGGTCGCAACGATGCAACATGTGTTCAGCCGTCCCGTAGGAGCAAGCGAAACTGGCCAACTCTCGGTCGGTGAAGCCGCTGTCGATCTGGTGTGCATTGGCAGCTGGGACTGCGACGTACTCGGCGTATCCCCCATCGACTTCAGAGCCCAGATAGCGCGCCTTTCCCAGGTCGCCGCCTGGATCGCGCAGCCATGGGTCGACGATCACTCGCTGACCAATTCTCCTCGAGTCAACGCCTTCACCGATGGCCGCAATGCGCCCAACCGGATCGGCTCCCTGGATTCTGGGAAAGACCAATCCGCCTCCCCATGAGCCGTCGCTACCGCTCGCGGAAGTAGCTTCACCGGTCGCGGCCGTCACATCCTTCGAGTACCACCCTGTCCGGGTGTTCACGTCAGTGTTGTTCATTCCGCAGGCGGCTATGGCGATCACGACCTCACCGGCACCGGGATGCGGCACCGGCACATCGTCCCGAAACTCGAGTTTGTCGAGACCACCATGTCCGGTGAGCCACACTGCTCGCATTACTTCTGGAAGGCTCACCGGTTGCTCCTCAGCAAAGACATCTCGGCATCCAGATACTACGAGCGCCTGGGCCACGGTCACGCCGCCTACAGGTGGGCGCGGGGAGAGGAGATGAATCGCAGCTGTCCTGGCACAGGATCGCCGGACCAGACACCCCCGTCAGTCCCAAGAACAGAGTCCGGCATAGTCGACCTGAATCACGGGATGGCCTGACTCCTCTATGAAGGTCGGAACGAGGCATGCGGTGATCGATCCGTCTGGTTCGACGATGAATTGGGCTACCGCCGTCGTTGCTCCTGCCGTGGAGAGCCGTGGCCACACGAAGTTGCCCAGACTCCAGGCAATGGGCTTGCCCTCGTAGAAGTCGAGCGGCTGAAGCCGATGGGGATGATGGCCAAAGATGCCATCGGCGCCCGCGTCGATCATGGCGTGGGCCCGCTCTATATCCTCTTGGCGAGGTTTGGTATCGAGCTCGACTCCCCAGTGAATTGACACAAACACCAGGTCGGCAAGAGCATCGGCGGCTTCCACAGCGGCCACCATCGTCTCGATCGTGTCGCCGTCTGCCATACCAGGGCTGTCGTCGGTTGCGATCCAATCCTGCCATGGCACCACGCCCCCAAAACCGAGCACGGCGATCGTCCATCCGTTGATCTCGAGTATCGCCGGCTCATGTGCTTCGGCTGCGTTGGCGCCGGCACCAACCGGAAGGATCCCTGCGGCGGCGACATTGGCCCGAGTATCGACAAGTGCCTCCTCGCCCCAGTCCGCACTGTGGTTGTTTCCGAGATTGGCCACTTCCACCCCGGCAGCACGCATGACCGGCAACGCATCCAGATCACAGTTGAAGGTGAATTTCTTACCAAGGCGCGCTCCCAACTCTGAGGCGGCACACTCCATGTTGACCACGGTCACATCATCGAGAAGGAAGACGTCCTGAAGCCCCGTGAAGGCATGTTCGTAGCCTTCGCGGCGGAAGGTCCCGATGTAGTCAGGGTCCAGATTGGTGTCTCCCACCCCAGAGATGACAAGACGCCCCCTCGGTGGCTCTGTTGTCGTGGTGGTAGTTGCTGTCGTGGGAGCGGGCACCCCGGTGGTGGTCGATGTCGTCGTTGCCAAGGCCGCGGTGGTTGCTGTCGACAAGGTGGTTGTCGGTGGGGGCAGTTGGGATGTCGGCACGGCGAGATCTGCAGTAGTCGGGCTGCACGACGCGGCCAACAGGACTATTCCGAACGGAAGTACACGGCGCAAGACACTCCGGGATTTGGCAGGGAAACGCTAGCGCAGCTCGACACCACGGTGGTACCCGAGTACCTAGCCCAAAGAGAGTTATGCATATGGCTCAAGGGTGTAGGTCGTTCGGCTCAAATCCGCCTCAACCGGCCGAGAGTCCTGTCCAATAAACAAGTTCTGGGGTACCCTTGACCTCGACGCCGCCGTTCGGCACCAGAGGGCTCGCCGATCTAGGTGGCATGGGGTACCCAGGGCGTTTTTGGGGGATATTGATTCGTATGCGACGTGTAGGACTGTGGCTGCAAAGCCGCGCACACGATCTTCGGGATGATGAGAGCGGGATCTCTCTTGTCCTGGTGTCGCTTTCTCTCGTTGTGATGATCGGCATGGTGGCCTTCGCTGTGGACGTTGGAGCGCTTTACCAAGAGCGCCGCGAACTGCAGAACGGCGCCGACGCCGCCGCCCTGGCGATTGCCGAGGATTGTGCCCACGGCACCAAGCCATGCACCAATGGTCAGGCGATGACCACTGCCGATAGTTTTGCGGACGCCAACGCCGGAGACGGTGCTGCCGCTATCGACACCATCGTGCTCAATACGGGTGCCCGCACAATCTCTGTAGCAGTCAGCACAGAACGCAGCGGCGGCGGCACGATCTTCCAACCCTTCTTTGCTCAGGTGGTCGGTTTTGACGGCACGACTGTCCACGCCGCTGCGAGCGCCGCGTGGGGCTTCCCAGGCGGCCTCGCAACATTCCCTCTGATCATTTCCGAGTGTGAGTGGGAACGTGAGACCAACTATGGCGCGAATCTACATTCTGATGATGTACTACCCCCGGTGGGGACTCCGACCTTGCTCAAGTTCCACACCGGCAACTCCTCCCAAGCCCACGACGACTGCGCAGCACAGGCAGGTCAAGACTCCGACGGTGACGGGCGTATGCCGGGCGGCTTTGGTTGGCTCGACACCGGCGGCTCCGACTGTGTGGCCGACATCGACGAGAACGACTGGGTCGACACGGACCCTGGCTCGTCTCCCTCCAACGGTTGTAATGCCTCCGACGTCAAAGACGAGATTCTCAACAAGATCATCTTCATTCCGTGGTTCGACGACCTGGACGGCAACGGCGCCAACGGCGAATTCCATGTTGCCGGGTTCGGCGCCTTCTACGTCACCGGATACAACTTCGGCGGGCAGTACAAGCAGCCGCAGGGCGGCGTGCCTTGTAGCGGCTCTATCCGATGCCTCGAGGGCTATTTCATCGAAACTGAGCTGACCTACGGCGACCTTGGCGGAACCGATCACGGCGTCACGATCATCAAGTTCACCGGCTGAGGACCGCCTCGCACCACAAAATTCGTTGCGCCGAAAAGCCTTATCTGCTGGCCGCATATGCCGATCATGCATTGCTACCCGAAACGGAGACCAATGCCAGCTTCGCTCCCACCTGACGAGGCGCAGCGCCTTGCCGAGCTCAAGAACTACGAGATCCTCGATACTGTTGCCGAGGCGACCTACGACGCCATCACCTACCTGGCGTCGCAGATCTGCGATGTCCCAATTGCGCTCATCAGCATCGTGGATGAGGACCGGCTGTGGTTCAAGAGCCGGGTTGGTGTCGAAGCCACCGAGACCCATCGCGACCTAGCGTTTTGCGCCTACGCGATTCACGATCCGACCGAGATCATGGTTGTCACCGACGCCTCGCTCGACGATCGCTTCAACTCCAATCCTCTCGTCACAGGAGACCCCTCGATCAGGTTCTACGCAGGCGCACCCCTGGCCACCGAGACCGGGAACGCTCTCGGCACACTGTGCGTCATCGACCGCGAGCCGCGGACTCTGACCGAAGGCCAGGAAACGGCCCTCGAGGCGCTTTCCGTGCAAGTGATGGCGCTTCTCGAATTACGCAGGACCGTTCGAGATCTCGAACAGAAGCAGGTCGAGCTAGCCGAAGCGACTAGGCAGCGTGAGTCCTTCATGGCAACTGTGTCGCACGAGATCCGCACGCCGCTGACTTCCGTCGTGGGCTACGTCGAACTCCTCCAAGGCGATCTACCGGACGGCGAACGAGCCGAGATGTTGACCAACGTCGCCCGCGAAGCCGCCGATGTCGAGAGCCTGATCGAGGACCTGCTGATTGCAGCGAGGGCGGAGGCGGATTCGCTTCGTGTCGCTGCCGTGTCGGTCAACTTGCCCGCCCAAATCGCCCAGGTGATGGAGAGTCTCGCGACACAAATCAGTTCGCCGATCACCGTCGAGACGCAGGAGTGTCGAGCTGTTGGAGACCCCGCACGGGTCCGCCAGATTGTCCGCAACATGCTCACCAACGCGTTCCGTTATGGAGGCCCCAACACCACGATCAGCTCGTTGGGCGACGAGGAGACGTGCCACGTCGTCGTCGCCGACGACGGTGAAGGAATCGCAGAGGCAGACTGCGAGCGCATATTCGACCAATTCGTTCAAGTGCAGAACGGCAGGGATGTCCCCTCATCGGTCGGACTCGGACTACCGATCTCACGATTGCTCGCCGAAAAGATGGGCGGGTCGCTCACCTATCGCTTCGAGGACGGCCTGAGCAAATTCGATCTCTCGCTGCCGGCGGAGAAGCCGCCAGGCTGACGCCTCGCCGGGGCCTATGCTCGGCGGGTGGATGTACAGAACGCAGCGGTCGCCGCGGCCCAGGCTCACAGAACCGCCAACGGGGCGGCGATTCTCGCCGAATTCGTCGAGCTGCTCGCCATGCCCAACGTGTCCCGACATCTCGAGGACGTGGCGCACGTCGCCGACCACATCGTCACGATGCTCGAGGCACGAGGTGTGAACGCACGGGCAGTGGCCCGCAATGGTGCCGGACCAGTTGTTGTCGGCCGGCTCGATGTCCCCGAGGCCACCGAGACCGTAGGCATCTATGCCCACTACGACGGCCAGCCGGTGGATCAACCCGATTGGCAGGTCGAGCCGTTCAAGCCCACCCTCCTCAGTGGACCGCTTGGCGATGGTGGCACGGAGATCCCGCTCCCCGCGGGCAACGACATCATCGATCCTGAGTGGCGCCTCTACGCAAGATCGACATCGGACGACAAAGCCCCTGTCCTCGCCATCTGTGCGGCCCTCGACGCGCTGCGCGATGCCGCTATCTCACCGACGGTGAACCTCCTGTTCCTCTTCGAAGGCGAAGAAGAGATCGGATCGCCACACCTGCCGTTATACCTCGAGGATCTGAAGGACGAACTGTCCGTTGCCGACATCTGGTTGATCTGCGACGGGCCCGTCCACCAGTCTCGACAGCCCCAGGTGGTCTTTGGCGTCCGCGGCATCTCAGAGATGGAGCTGACCGTGTTCGGGCCGAAGCGGCCGCTTCACAGTGGGCACTACGGCAACTGGGCGCGCAACCCAAACATGGAGCTCGCCCAGCTGCTGGCCTCGATGAAGGACGCAGACGGCAACGTGATCATCGACGGCTTCTATGACGGAACACAGGAGATCACCACAACGGATCGAGCGGCCGTCGCCGCGCTACCCGACGACGACGCCGCGCTGCGAGCCGAGTTGGGCATCTCGAACACCGAGGACAACGGCACCGGCTTGGTTCTCCGGCTACTCATGCCGTCGCTGAATATCCGCGGCTTCGCCGGAGGGGGCGTCGGACCCGAAGCCGCCAACGTCATACCAACCCACGCCACCGCCTCCATCGACATCCGCCTGGCACCGGGCAACGATCCTGAGGACATGATGGACCGCGTGGAAGGACACATCTCGGCCAAGGGTTGGCACATTGTGCGTGACGTTCCCGACAACACCACCCGGGCGAACCATGCCAAGGTGATCAAGGTCGATCGCAACGCCTCTTATCCGGGAGTTCGGCTCCCCACTGACTCAGGCCTTGCCGATTCACTACTCAATGCGGCGTCGGTGGCGGCGGGCGGCTCGGTTGTTGCCGTGCCGACATTCGGAGGATCGGTGCCGCTCCACCACTTCACCACAATCCTCGACACGCCGATCGCAATCACTCCTTTTGCCAATCACGACAACAATCAGCATGCCGCCAATGAGAACATTCGAGTCGCCAACCTCTGGTATGGGATCGATCTCATGGCGTCGCTCATGACGATGGATCTGCGGAGCTAACGCCGGGTCGTTCGGCCGGTGTCGCGGTTCACGGCTATGCGGGTCTGAAATGCGAGGAACATCCGCCCCGGCCACCCGGTCAGGACGACGGCAACCAGTCCGAGGGTCGAGCCCACCAGCCCCGGCGAAATCAGCATCTGGAGCTGACCGCTCTCTCGCACGAGGTCTATTGCTGCCGTATCCATGGCAACAGCATCAACCATCGGCCGCAGCGCGTCTTCACCCACGCGGGCGGTTCGGGCCTCCCCCGCAAGGGGGATTCGCCACACCTTGGCTGGACGTGTGCCGTCGCCGGCCGCTCACCCTTCCCAGATCCCCAACTCTGCGCACGACACAGGCAACGCCAGGCCCAAGTGCCGGCAGTCTGGACGACACCAGGAGCATCAGAGTTGCCGCGGTCCAGATTGCCGAGCGTTACCAGCAGGGCCAGCACGGTAGAACTCACCGGCCACGTCCCGATCAGCGGCCGATGTAGTCGAAGACCACTCGCTCGAGTACAGCCATGGGCAGGCTTCCCGAACCGAGAACCGCGTCGTGGAAATCCGCCAGATCGAACTCGCCTCCCAGCTCGGTCTCAGCGGCTTGGCGCAACTCGAGGATCCGCTGTTGTCCGATCATGTAGCCGGTCGCCTGGCCGGGCAGAACCATGTAGCGCTCCACTTCATGGGTCCACGTAGGGATCACGCGGTTCATGTATGAGTGGGCATCTTCTCGCGACCAGCCCAATGAGTGGATGCCGGTGTCGACGACGAGGCGAACCGCTCGCAGCAACTCCAACTCGAGTCGGCCGATGTTGCCGTAAGGATCGTCGTCGTAGAGCCCGAGCTCGCCCGCCAGGCGTTCGGCATACAGAGCCCATCCCTCCGCAAAGGCGTTGTACTGAATGACGCGTCGAAACGTCGGCAGGTCGAGTTCCTGAGCGATCGCGATTTGCGTGTGGTGGCCCGGAACTGCCTCGTGATAGTTGATGGTCGGCAACGTCAGCAAAGGAACCCGCGCCCCGATCCCAGCATGGAACAGCCCGGGACGAGATCCATCAAACGATGCCGCCACGTAGAACCCGCCGCCGCCGGCGTCTGGTACGACATCGACATCGGCATCAGGCCAAATTCCAAAGAACGGACGGGCCACCTCTTCGATTTCCGCGATCAGCCTGTTTTGGGTGGCGACTATCTCGTCGGCCCCTCCCGGTTGGGTGCCGTTGAGGAAGCCGGCCTCGATGGACGCTCCGGCACGGGAGTCGATGAGGCTGCGTGTGGCGCGGTAGCCGAGAGCGTCGAAGACTGCCCGCAGCTCGCTCTCGACCCGGTCCACCTGCTGCAAGCCGATCTCATGAATCTCCCCTGGCGTCAAATCCGTCGAGGTATGTTGGCGAAGCAGATACTCGTAGAACTCCGCGCCGCCCGGCAGCTCCCCAACGCCGGCAACCTCTGGAGCCTTGCGGCGGATTGACACCATGTAGTCGCGCAGGTCGATCCATCCTGGAGCGAATGATCCCTCCACCGCCGCGGACGCGTCGGCCAGCAGCGCGGCGCGCTGCTCGACCGAGAGGTCAGGTACGTCGTCAAGGCGATCCTCGAAGGTCGTGTACAGGGAAATCTCGTCCGGTTGAACAACTTCCTTGCGGATCCAACCGGCCAGATCCTGGCCAAGGCGATCGATGGTCCAGTCGACGACAAGGCGATGTGGCAACACTCCCAACGATTCACTTTTGCGCAGTCGTTCGACCACCTGTCCGGCTTGGCGGCCGAGCTGATTCAACCGGCAGATGTAGTCCTCGGCATCCGCGAGCGAATCGATCCGATGCTCTTCCTCGAGGAACAACAACACGTTGAAGTTGTAGCTGTTGACGAAGTGGTGAACCGGCCACGCGTGATAGACGAATCGATGGCCGCGAATCTGCTGATCGAGGTACCACTCGTAGACGTCATATGAGATTTGCTGCGCCGGCTCCAACACCGCCCGATCAAACGTCCGCAGCGACTCCAACGTCGCTACCTCGATGCCCTGCGTCTCGCCAACGAACGCTTCCGAGTAGTCGTTGAGTTGGTCGTTGCGTAGCCCAAACAGTTCGGATACGCCCAGAGAGGTCAACCGTTCCGGATCTCGGAGTAGCAGGACACGGTACGACTCCTCGAGGAACTCATCGAATCCCAGACTGCCGGGATCCGGTGTCGTTTCGCCAACCGCGTCCCCGCGGTCGATGGACGACGACAGGCACGGCTCGGTGGAGCTAGACGCGACGTCTACATCGGATGATTCCGCGGCAGGCGCCTCGCTAACGACGGTTGTGGGGTCGACCGAACCCGCTCCGGTGCACGCCGAGGCGAAGAGTGCCAAGAGAAGGAGGGACGACACCAAGCGACCGGTTGATCGCATGTTGGCCTCCAAAACTCGATGCCATCTTAGGACGCGGCCGACGTCGCCGCCGACCCGCCGGGATTGGAAACCGAGGATCCGCAAACGTGTCCCCCGTTCATGGCAATTCGTACAGGATTCCGCGTTTGTCTCTGCCCACGACCTCAACTGCTCCGGATACGCGGAGGCAGTACGCCACCTCCTGCGCCAGGTGGCGCGACCGCCCCAGACTCTCGGCGAGATCCGCGGTTGTGAAAGTACTGGGAAGACCGGCCGGGAGTAGCCCCAAGAGATCCTGTGGCGAGTCGACCTCGATCGTCTCGACGACTTCAATCAGCCGCCGCTCCTCGATCACATACCCGCCACGGCGCCACCCGCGCTTGGCGTCGGGGCGCCGCACCTCGTCCTCGCGTGTTAGAGCTATCGCCAGAGTGAAGTTGGGGTGACTCAGCAGCGAAGGGAACGAAACCAGCTCGGCACACACGTCCGCAGCGATCCCCCGCTTGGGCGATCTCTTCCGCGAAGTCTGATGTCCCTCATCGTCTAGCTTCACAATCCACTTCTCCGCCGGAACGGGATGAACGAGCCGAATCGGATACGTGTCGAGCAACCGATCGAATTTGCGCCGCATGGCGGAGAACCCACGGGTCTGGATTTCAATAACCAGTCCGTCCCGCAGCAGATCCACCACAAAGCCGTCCAAGGGAGCCTCAACAAGATCACCCTCACGGTGGAACCACTGTTTGAGAGCGGCGTGAAGCGGCTTCTCGTTCAGGGATCCAATGTTCGACACGAGAAGAGACTAAGGGCCGTAGCCTTGATTCTCGTCGATCGGTCAGCCGACGTGGGCGGAACGAGAGTTCCTCGGACGATCCCCTAGGGCGAAACGTTGATCACAAACGCAACGACGACCTGGCGGGCGACAGAGGGCGGCGAGTCAGAGACGAAGAGCATCGCTGCAGTCTCGTTCGATCCGTCGGCCGGTTTGTAGGCCGTACCGAGGGCGGTTGTGTTGCCGGACGTCCTGTCTTCGTTGGTGCCGACCACGAAGCCATTCTGCGGATTGTAGAAACCCGTCACACCGGCGGTTGCGGCAGCAATGACCATGTCGAAGTTCGAGGTGCCGACGGAGCCGACGGTGATGGGGTTCGGCGTATCCCCGGCGTTGGACGCCGTGACAGACGCCCCCGTGGGTGTCGTTTGATCGACGTTCTCCACGATGACGTGCGAGTACAGCGGTGCGTCGGGCGTGCCGGTCCAGACGGGCACCAACGTCGCGTCGGTGGCGGCGGCAATTCCTGCTTCATCGAGAATCCAGAACTCGATCAGAGCCGTCTTGCTGCCTGAGTTCAGCTGTTCGGATGCGACGTAGGTGAGTGCTTGGCCGCCATAGGACACCGACGTCAGCGTCGGCGTGGAGCCTCCGCTCTCTTCGTTGCTAGCTGCGAACACAAGCAATCGGTTCGAGCCGGCCGACGCCGGGTGTGAGAGCCCGGTCATCCACGAACCGGCCAGGTCGACTTTGGCCACGGTGGCGGTGACTTCGCTGCTGTCGGTGCTCTCCCAGCCCAGGTAGTAGGCCCGCACAACGTAGTAGTAGGTGCCAGGAGCAGGGCTATCGACATAGGTGGTTGTGGTCCGTGGCGTGATCTGGGCAATCTGGCTGTACGGCCCACCCGAAGAGGTCGCACGCAGCACCCGGTGGCCGGTGGCGTAGGTGTCCGTGGTTGCCGCCCATTCGATGGTGATTGAAGCTCCACCAGAAGCGCTGATCTTGCCGGGCGCAGTGAGAACGTCTCCCGTCCACGAGTTGCCGACGCTATCAGTGCCGACAGCGAAGGCAGCATGAGAGCCGGCGCCGGTGACGACGGAGGCGACAAGAAGCATCGTGACCAGTCCGGCCGCGTTGGAGCGGCTCGGTTGCAGGATCCGGGCCGATTCAGGAGCCGTCTCCGGTTCCTCGACTCGCCACGGGTCGAACTTGTCGAGCAGCGCCCATCGCGACGTCCCCAACGCAGCCACCAGCGCCAGACCCGCCAAGGCGAGCTTCAGCCAATCGCCGTTATGAACCCACTCGTATGGCTTGCCGACAAAGGGCACCAAGATGCGTCCCACGCCGGATATCTGACCCGGCTGAACCGAATCGGAGTCGATGCGTGGGTTGCGATCCCCCCGAGTTACGTAGTTGCCGGATGGCTCCACATCGACGATGCGATGAGTGACCTGTCCTTGCCGCGAGGGGCTATCGAATACGATGACCGTGCCTGGGCCCAATTGAAGGCCATCGTGTGGGCTGGCGACCACCACGTCGCCCGCCTTGACCCCGGGCTCCATCGAGCCTGACACCACTGCCACAGAGGACCAACCCAGCACAAGCGGTACCACCGCGGCCCAGATGATGAGACAAAGCAGCGCCGTGATTCCCACAAGCGAGAAGAGCCCGATACCGAATCGGGCCCTCTCGGTCTTGCCACTGCTGGCGGCCACGGCGCTGGCGTTCCGGCTCGTTCGCTCTAGTTCTGGATCTCCCAGGTGAATGTGAGAGCTGTGACCGACTCGCCCTGCTCGGCGTTCGGTGCTGCCGAGTCGAGTTCCACGGTGATCCGATAGGTCTTCGACTCAGGCGTCGCCGATGGATCCCACACTCCAGCGCCCGTGGCATAACTTGTGTGGGCGGTATCGAAGTCCGAAAGCGTGCCGCCCGACTCGATGCTGTTGTCCGGAGAGAAACCGCCACAGTTACCAAATGAACCGCCGGTGCCCTCCTCGATCGTGAGGTTGAGGTAGGTGTCGAAGTCACCGGAGTCCGTGTATCCGCCCGAATAGAGCTTCACACCCGAGGGATCAGGAACGCTGCCCTGATAGGTCACGACGATGCAGTCGGTGACAGACTCTCCCGGCTCCATATCGACCACCGTGAACATGGTTGATCCCGAGTCATCATCGACAAGATCGACGTCTCCCGCGGTAAACGAGTTCGCCGTGTTGTCCGTCGTGTCATTGAACACGGCCACTGAACTGCTGATCACGGCAAGGCTGACGACGAGCATCGCCGCCGTTACACCCATCACGCGGAACATTGGTGCCCGGCTCTGCCTCCGTGCCCGACGGCGCATCAAGAAGATACCGTCCAATCCAGTTGTTTCTCTCATGTCCGATCTCCCCTATTCCGTGGGTTCGACTTCAATGCGAAGGCGGCGACGTGGCCGAGCAGCATCTGCTTGGCCAACAATCACGCAACGCTTCTGTTTGCTTTCCCACCTGTCGGCGAGTGATCCGTGTTGATAAGGCTTGGGTGGTGACGGCCAACCGGACTTGGCGATGTTCTTCCGATCCGACTCGAATACCAGCCAAACCGGGATATTCACTCTGACGATCCGTCGCTGAGTATCTGCTCTACGCTCCAACCACAATGACGTCCCGCAGCTTCAATCGCCTCGCCTTACTGACCCTGACTGGATCGGCGGCCTACATGATTTGGTTCCTGACGACTCTCGAGTGGCACCGCGAAGGTACGTTCAGAGTCGCGGCAGACCTGCCGGCGACGACGCAGGCCTACGTCGCGTTCGTTCTTCCACCAGCTTTGCTACTGGCCTATCTGGTACTGCGGCGACTGCTTCTTGGGGACACTTCTTCCGGTTAACTCGAAGCCGAATGTCACCAACCGACCAGAATCGTGGATACTCCCATCGTGAAGCAGCAACAAAGCCCAGTACCGCTCGACTCGGAACCTCGCGGCATCCAGCGAGTAGCCAACCTGGTGGCCTCAATACGACCGTCAACGGCCACCTTGGTTGCCGGATGTGGCATTTTGGTGTTCGTGATTCTGGGAACCCTGCAACGAACCTTGTACCCGGACTGGAGGGCCGCCAATCTGGATTCCGAGGCTTCCGTCGCAACTGTTTTTGCGGCCGTGCTCCTGTGGGCTGCCGCGATCTCCTGGATCCTCGTCGCCCTCATCGATCGACCGCGCCGCTGGTACATGGCGGGATGGTCGGCGCTGCTCGTGTTGATGGCGCTCGATGAGGCCAACGCCTTCCACGAAGCGCTGGAGCGCCGGATGGAGGTTGATTGGCAGATCCTGTACTTGCCGATTCTGCTGCTCGGCGGGGTGATGTGGTGGCGCGTCGTGATGCGTTGGGTCCCGTCGAGAATCGCTTCTCTACTGCTCGCGGGCGCAGGCACGTGGGCAGTCACTCTCATTCTCGAACTGGTGCAGAACTGGGGCGGACCGCCGGTCCGTGCGTCGATATATGACCCCACCATGATCGCCGAAGAGGGCCTGGAGATGATCGGATCAACCCTCATCTTCACTGCGGGGCTCTTCGCTCTTCGTGCACTACCTGACGTAGGCCCACCAATGACAGACCGGTATTAGCTGTTGCGGCACCGTGCACAAGAACGCCCAAGCCCATCCATCCATTCGAGTAGCAAGTGGGCAGGTTCGGGTCGAAGGTTCTCGAGGGAATGATCGTCCTGGAAAACCAACATCGCGCGTACTCGGATCCGTAGGTCGTACCTACCAGGGGAAAAGCACCGACCAAGCGGCACACCCGGCCATCATCACCGAAGAGACACCGGATGGCGACCTCAAACCCGGGGGTCGAACCACTCCGGGCTCGACCCAGTTATCTCCTCAACTTCTTGAAGGAAGGTTTGATCCAGCTCGTCGACCACTGCGGCGAGGTTGGCAACGATCCGCTCCCAATTCGCCTCATCGCCTATCGGGTATTGCAGCCCATTTGCGGCGCTCACCGCGACCGGGACTCTCAGGCGGCCGTCGGCTCCGGCAGCTCTGATCATGTATTGGGCGGTGACCATGCGACTCCAGGTCCCGACATCAACATCAAGGATCACGAAGTTGCCAAGATCCGTCCTACGGCGCAATACGAAGCGGCCGGACTCGCCACGACAGTCGAAGCCGCGGCTGCCGAACGCGGCGACCAGTGCCGGTTTGAGCGGACCAGACTCCCGCAGGGCCACGAGTGCCTCTTCCAGGGGAACCAGATCGTGCGGCAAAGTCGCTCGGGCCAAGACGTCCGACATTGAGTCGCGATAGCGCGCAACGAGCTCGCCGACGGCAACCGCGTTGTCGCTCACCTCGGATCGGGCGGCGGCAGGAATCAACGAAGTACTGGACTTCCGGGGCGCCCCGAGCTGTTCAATCACGGTGGCGACCCCCGGCGGCGGGGCTGGAAGCTCGGGTGAGTCGGGATCGCCCGCCACGAGGTACAAGGCGCTCAGCGACCGTTTCCTTCCATTCACCCACCAGTTGTCGCCTACGACAATTCCGCCCGGAGAGCCGCCTCCGCTCCCGACGTTTCCCTCAAACTCGGGATGACCCAATTGGATGTGAATTGAGTTGAACGGCAAGGACCGCGGTACCCCCTCGGCCAGAGTCAGCAGCGCATCCAGCGGGAACGGATTCCCGCCCGGCTCCCCGGTGAGGTGTCGGATTGCCGGCAGTCCGGCAATCAAGGGCTCGGCGCTCTCGAATCGGCCCAGATCGGGATACTTCTTGAGCGCCCTGTCGACGGCGGAGATGCTCGATTCGTCGGGACTGTCGGCAAACGATGCGGTGATCGCCGGGACCAGAGCAGCCTCGCCAAAGGCCGCGAGAATCCGCCGCAGCATCTCGGCGAAAGGTTCCTTCCTGTCGGCCCGGTACGTGTGATGGATGAGGACGTCCACCTGGTCAGACTATCGCGGTGCCTACCGGTCGACAGAATGAACCTTTGGACTCCGGCGGCCCTCTGACCTCCGGGCCGACAATCCGGTCCGGTCCAGGGTCCAGCCGACGGCCTCCTTCTCCTTCGGCGCCGCTAGCGCGTAGGCTTGGCCTAGGACGAGCGGTGGGGCGGGTTCGGACCACCAGGTTGGAGACGCTTGACGGCCCGCACCAAGGAGCTGCCCCTACCACTCGTCGCACCGAGAGAACCTAACGATCGATCCGACCCGAAGGGGGCACAGCGATGGCAACCAGGAAAGAAGAAGGTGCGTTCGAGCTAACAGGGATCGAGATGCTTCCCGGGAAGGCGACGCTCAGCGCAGCATCACCGACCGGCACCTTCAAACACTGCTACACAAGCGGACCCTTTCTCCTACCGCAAGGCTCCGGATCCCTGGACTGGACGATTCTCAACAATGCTTCGGGCTCGCAGAGCGTGCGCGTAACGGTGTTCAAGTGCCCGGTTGGAGCGGCAAAAAGCGCTATGCCCCCCGGCCCTCTCGTCGTCACGATCGATCCGGGAGAGAGCACCCACAACGCCAACGAGTATCCCGAAGGATTCGCGTACGAAGTCCAGGTGGAATGCAACAGCCGCCGAGTGTTCCCGTACGTTTCGGTATGGCCGGGCAACTTCGGCGTCGTCATCCCGGGAACGGGCATCCCTGCAGGCTCCTTCCGGCGACGCCTCCCCTGACGAGTAACAGGCGTGCACGGGAGGCACGCCCTGCCCGGTTAGCCGCGCCGCGACACGGGCGGCCCCTGCTCGAGGGATGAGCGTCGCACTGCGATACTGCGGGTCGATCGCGTTGAGAGGCGAAGTATGGACACTCGTGAATTCGTTCCGTTCATCCAGACTGCCTTCAATAGCATGGTGGCGATCGCCGCGGAGCTCGGAGACGGCTTGGTCAATGCGGCGCCGAGCCTCGATGGCGCCAACTCGGCATATGCGATCGTCACCCACTGCATCGGAGTGACCGACTGGTGGGTCGGACTCATGATCGCCGGGCGCCCGGTGGTTCGTGATCGGGAGGCCGAGTTCGTCGCAGAGGGAACGGTCGCCGAATTGCGTGAGGCGGTGTCCACCCTGCTCCGCCGATTTGAGAGTGACCTGCCGCTGATGGTCTCGAAATCACCCATTCGGCATCCTGAACGTCTTGCCGCCGCTTCGAAGGCGCGCAACTGGACCCAGGCCGCCGCCCTCATCCACACCCTCGAAGAGCTCGCTCAGCATCACGGCCAGCTCGAATTGAGCCGCGACGTGCTGCTCGACCGGTAGTCGACTGCCACGCTCGCTCCCCAGCGATCAGCCGCCACGGCTGATTTTCTTGTTGGGGGGAGAGTTCCAAGCGCGTGGTCGAGAACCAAAAGCAGGACATGCCGCGCGTCACTATGGACGTGAGCCGGATCGACAGCTTCGAGAAAGACCGTGGCCCTGCCCAACATCAAAGCGGCTAGAGGGTTGGCACTATGGCCGACCCTCCAGCGACGCCAGTGACGGTCGACACAGAACCGGCCGCTCCGAGCCTGTCCGCAGCACATCCCGGCGCTGGGCGCCATCTCCTCTGTAGGGTTAGTTGCATGGTGTACGCGTTGGCATATGGGGGCCCGCGGTGATGAGGCGCATCCGCGCAATTGCGATGATTTGGCTGGCTACAGCTCTGGTGGCTTCGGCGTGTGGTGGCAGCGATGAGGACTCGACCGACTCTCCCCAGACTGGTGCGGAAATCGCCGCGACTTCGCCGGTCATCCCGCCCGACGAACCTCCCCCGAATCTGGCTTCCGTCAGCTTTGTCAACAACCTCCTGGCCAAAGAGACAGACGGCGAGTGGAGCCGTGGTGAGGGCCTGGTGGCCACACTGCAGGTCTTCGCCGGCGAGAAGGGCGAGGCCGAAATCCTCAGGCATCCCGAGCTGCTCGACCGCGAGGGCACTGGAATCATCGCGATGGCTCGAGACTATGTCGACGACGGCGCCGATGACGAGGCGAGGGATGAGATCGAGCGACTTCTGGACTTGGTGACATATTCAGGTGATCGTCTCGATGCCATGGCCGGATTGGCGCCGACTGTATCGCTCGCCGGGATGTTTCCGTTCGGCACAAATGCGCAGGCCGCAGAAACCGACTGTCGAAAGTTCTTCAGAGAAGGCGTGCCGGCAGGCGTTGGCCAATGCCTGGAGGTTCGTGAGCTCTACGTCTTGGACGTGCTCGGGGAAGGTCCATATCGGGTCTTCATTCCGGCGCCATCGTTGCCGGACGCCGGGTGGACAGAGACACACTACGACCTGGCGCTCAAAGCGATGGAAGAGTCCGTTGTGAAATTCAGCAAGCTGGACGGCGTGCGCGAGGTCAAGATGACGCCTGTCAACCTGGTCTTCTCGGTAGCGGACGACGGGTACGCCACCGCAGATCCAGCGGCCGGATTGGAGTGCGGTGTTGTGCTCGACACAACCTTGCAGACGTTTACTGACGTGAGCTTCAAGCAGGTCGTGGCTCATGAGATGGCGCACTGCTTCCAGACCGAAGCTTTCGTTCCGCAGAACAAAGTCAACTACGAGTACACCCGGTGGCGAGAGGAGGGCCTCGCCGAGTTCCTCGGCAACGTCGTCTATCCCAAGAACGACCTCGAGTGGGACCAGAGACGGATGAAGAAGTTGGCCGAGGTTGAACTCAAGACCACCTTGTTTCAACGTGCCTATACCAACTTCATGCTATTCCAGTATCTGTATTCGGAAGGAGGGCATCCGGCCGTTTTCGGTGTCGTCGATAGCCTTCCGACCGTCAATGGCCATCAGCAACAGAAGGACGCCCTCGCCGGTTTGGAGGGCATGCTGGAGGCGTATCACGAGTTCATGAAGACAGTCACCGACGAACTCCTCCAGGACAGCGGTGGCGGATATGGTCCTTATGACATGGTCGCAACGAATCGGCCAACCGTCGACATCACCAGCCCGGGCACAGCCGTGGCAGCCAACGTCAAACCCTTTGGGGGGCTGCGGCGGCGCCTTGTTGTTCCCGAGGGGAAACAAGCCTGCCTGACGTGGGACAAATCGAATCTCTTCGTAGAGCACCGGCCCGATCCCGACGGTGAGTGGACTCCCTTGCCGGTTCTGTTCCCGATCGACCCCGAGGATCCGGGAACGACCGATCTCGTTGTGACTGCTACCGACAATGCGGCGTTCGGCCTCGTCGTATCTTCCGTGCACAAGCTGGACGAGGAACAAGATGGCACCTTGATCGGAGAGTGGATAGTCGACAACGCCAGCATCCGTGGCAAGGTGGGCTATATCGCCCCAGTGCAGACCCTCTCAGCGGTCTCGGGCCGGATCAGCGTGACCTTCCGCGACGACGGCACCGTGAGGATGGCCTACAGCAGCTTCCGCGTAGCCGGGCACAGCGATGTCCAAATGGAGGATGGAGCGTTCTCCACCAACATGCAGTCGACCTTCGATTCCGTCACGGATGCCGCCGGAGTGGACGGGTATCGGGTTACCGGCGACTACATCTTCTACGACAGCATGAGCGAACGCGACTTCCTGAGCGGCACGGAAACCGTCACCTACACCTCGCAGGGATTCTTCATCGGAATCGACGCAGGGTCGTTTGGAATCGAGTTCGAAGTACCCGAAGACTCAACGGACGACTATCCCGCCTCGGGCTGGGCGTTGCTGGGAGCTGCCAACCAACTGAGGTTCGCCTGCGGCGGCAACATCCTCTTGTTGGACTCAGTCGTCCTACGGCGCGCCGGCTGACCCGGCTGACCCGGCTGACACCGAAGAAGGTGCACGGGTACTTGTCAAGGTCGATACGGGCCCATTCGAGGGGCTTCAACGTCTGAGGAAGCAACAAACGGCACGTTGGCAGGTCGCCGACTCGTGCGATTATCGGAGTTCGATCAAGAGCTCAGGACCTTGGCTCTCAGTTGGCAGGCGGGCCCTGCAGCACGCGCTCCCGCAGCCGCCCGAAGTCCCAAGGTTCGTCGATCCCGGGTTCGAACCGATATGGCGCGATGGCCTCCAGCCACCAGGTGACACCGACGTCGCGGTAAGCGGCCACTTGCGCTGCAGCGTCGTCCGCCTGGTCGCCGGGGCTGATACCCGTGTAGACGACATCGAAAGGCTCCTCGCTGGTGCGTTGCCGTCCGACAAAATCGATGCAACGCACCAGTTGGTCGAGGTCTCGGCCGCCGCGCTCCGCTAATAGCGGTATCACGCCGTCCCATCGTGCGGCGCGGCACATCGGTTTGCGGTTTGGCCAGACACCGCCCACCCAGATCGGGATTCGCGGTTGCTGAACGGGCGTGGGGAGAAAACGCGCATTCTCGACCCGGTAGTACGGCCCGATGTGATTGACCTCGGTTCCCGACCAGAGCTGCGTGATGATGTCGAGCGCTTCGTCCAGCATGCCGCCACGAGCCCGGTGATCCCCTTCCTCGCCGAGTTGGTCGTATTCACTCGCGCCCTCGCCGGTACCGACGCCCAGCACGACACGGCCACCCGACAGCCTGTCGAGCGACGCGGTCTCGCGCGCCAGCTTGTGGGGCCGCCGCCTCGGCACGGGCGTCACCGCTGTGCCGAGACGAATCCGGTGGGTGGCCGTGGCGGCGGCGGTGAGCGCGACCCACGGATCGATCACGTTGTGCTCGATTTCCGAGCCGTCGGCGCTGCCATCAAGCGGCGGCGCTGCGATGTGGTCCCACAGGAACAAGCCGTCCCAGCCGTTTTCCTCGGCGTCCACGGCCAGCTGGATGACATTGTGCGGATCGCCGAAAGCGCCGAAATTCGGCACGTAAAGACCGTACTCCATGACGGCACACTCGCGCCGCCCGTCGGGCTTTGCAAGACATGGCCGCCATGCAGACCCGCGCACGACCCGCCGCTAAGACCGGGCACGCGAGTCATTCCCGATATCAGCCGGTATCAGGGGTATCAGCCGATCCAACTGGGCAATGTTGTATCAGATGTTGCATTGGATCAGCGGGTTTGCTTTAGGCGACTATGACCCGCGAATCCTCTTGCCACAAACCACCCGGAAGTCGGTAACCCTTCTGCCCCGCAGGCTACGAGCCAGCGAGCTTGACGATGTGCGGGCGGGTCCTTGTTGCGGGTCGACGTGGCTTCTCGTACGGTATTCACAGTCGAGGGATTATCCGCATCGAGGGGCGAGAGGGGCTTCGGATGTTCGGCGGGGGAAGGGCGCGGCTTGCGCCGGCCATGGTGTTTGCTGTCACAGCCACGTTGGTCGCGGCTGTAGGCCCAGTCTCAGCAGCCGATTCACCGTCGATCGAACTGATTTCCGTGGACTCGACGGGCGCTCAGGTCGGTATCAGTTCAAGCCAACCGTCGATGAGCGCCGACGGCGTGTTTGTTGCGTTCTGGGCAGCCGACGACCTCACGGGCGATGGAGATCGCGGCATCTATCTGTTCGAGCGAAGCACCGGAACGCTGGGGCACGTCGTCGACGGCCAGTCCCCGCAACTGAGCGCAGACGGATCGGTCATGTTGTTCATTTCGAGGGACGACGGCCTCGTCTCGAACGACGCCAATGGATCAGGAGTGGACGCCTTCTTGTGGACTCGCCAGACAGGCGAGATCGAGCTGGTTTCCATCGCTCCAGACGGAACGCAGATGACCGAGTTTCGGACGGGCATGACCGCACGGCTCAGTAGCGACGGAACCGTTGCCATCTTCACCGGCGACGTTGTGTTCGGCCCGGAAGACGAGAATGGCGTGTCGCCTCGCTTCGAGCTCTACCGGCGCGACCTGGCCGCGGACACTACGGCGCTGCTGTCCGCCGTCGGTATCGAATCCACCGGTGGCGGTGGATGGGACGCCGGGACGCTCATCGACGTAGATGGGGATGGTTCGAGGATCGCATATGGAGCGAGCAACGAGATCGCCAGCGGTGACGATGCTGAGCGGGGTACTGATCTCTACGTATTCGACGTAGCCCCTGGATCGAGCTCCCGCCTCACCCGCGGCGAGGACGTGTGGCGCGATGTGTCGATCAGCGACGACGGTAACCGCATCGCTGCGGTTTCCGATGGCGGAGGCGTCCTCGCATACCCCGATCCTCCGTCGGGCAACGTCGAGATCTTTGTCTACGACCTGCCATCGCAGATGGCAGTGGCAGTCGACACGAACAATCCCGGACACAAACGCTCCCAAATCAGCCCGGATGGTCGCTGGGTTGCCTACCTGACGGCCGCCGCGCTCGACACGGCAGACACGAATGGCACCTACGACTGGTACGCCAAGGACACCTTCACGACGATGACTACGGACCGTCTCACCGTTCCCAACGGCGGAGGGGCGGGCACAGGTGCCTCGTCCACCGACGATGCGATTGCTTTCAGTGGAGATGGGTCGGTGGTGGCGTTCAGTACCCGTCTCGATGGTCTGGTGGCGGGCGATAGTGATGGCGGCGATGACGTGTTCGTCCGGGTGCGTGGCGACATCACCGGTCCGGAGATCACGGCATTCAGTATCCAGCCAAACCCCGCCCCCGTGGGCGCCGCGGTGCAGATCGACGCCACCGCCGACGACACCATCCATCCGCAATTCTCGGATGTCTCGTCAATCGACTACTCGATCGACGGGGGGCCCTTTGTGGCGATGGAGCCGATCGACGGTGCGTTCGACAGTCCGGTGGAATCGGCACAGATCCTGGACGCCGCCGTGGCCGACGGCACCCATCATCAGATCTGCGTGCGTGGCCGCGATGCCACAGGTCGGGTCGGTCTTGCGTCCTGTCAATTGCTCGACGTTCCACTGTCGCCGCTGTCGTGGTCGGTCACTGTGACGATGATCGAGGACCTCGCCGGTGTCCCGGCGGATTGGCACGTGGAGATGTGGCTGTCACCCATCGGTGACCACACCCAGGACCCGCCCAGCTTCATCTCCGATGATGAGTTCGGGACGGCGATCGAGCCTTTCTGGACGGCAGGCCAAAGCAGGCTGGTGGCGGATGGAGCAACGGTCACCGCGGTGATCGAGGTCCACAGCGACGTCCACGGCAGAGTGGACCTGAACCCAGATCCTGCAGAGGAGGCGCTGTTCATCGACGTCGACCCCGCCACCGGGTCCTGGAGCGGGGATATCGCCAGCCCGGCGCGGTGCGTAAATGCGGCTGTCCTCATGTGCTTCGATGTCAGCACGGTCTCCGAAAGTGGTGACATCGACGGCGATGGGCTCCTCGACGGATGGGAGCTGTTCGGCCTGGACATGGACGGAGACGGCCTCGTCGACCTCGATTTGCCGGGCTGGGGCGCCAACCCCATGCACAAAGACCTGTTCGTCGAGTACGACTACACGTCAGATGAAGCGCCGACACCCTCAGAGCTACTGAATGTGAAGAGCGCCTTTTCATCGGCGCCGGTAGATGCAGGCGGGACACCGAATCCCGACGGTCTGCCCGGCATCAACCTCGTCATCGACACGACCGGAGTCGATCAGTTGGGTGGGGGGACCGAGATCGACGATGCGCTCTTCTGTGGCCTGGGTCCCAAGTTCTACAACGCCAAAGCGGACCACTTCGACCCCATGCGGCGCTGGGTCTTCCGCTACGCCATCAAGGGCGCCGCCACGCCGGCAGATGGCTGCTCCGGAGGGCAGGGAGAGATCGGCGGTAACGATTTCGTCAACAACAACTCGGATGATGGCGGGACCTTCATGCACGAGCTGGGACACAACCTCAGTCAGAAGCACGGTGGCGACACCCATGACAACTACAAGCCCAACTATGTCAGTGTGATGAACTACAACCATCAGTTCGGCATCCAACGCAACGACGCGTCGAGCTTCCTCGACTACTCCCCAGCAAGGAACGCTGATGGCTCACGGCCGACCTCGCTGCTCCCGGACATTGATGAGGGGGCGCTCGACGAGATGGCGCCTCCCCTCGACGTCGGTCGCGACTATCGCATGGAGTTCGTCAACGGTACGTGCACCTTCGTGGTGTCATCGCTCGACCGGCGGGTCGATTGGAATGGGGACGGCGACGGCAACGACTCGAACGTCACGGTGCGGTGGCTCGATAGGAATCCCATACCGGGCGGAGCCGGGCCGCCGTCGTGTCCCTTAGTCGGAACGCCCGAAACCCACAGCGACTTCGACAACTGGTCCTCGATCTCCTTGCCGTTCCGACAGTTTGGGGACGTCGCGGACGGAGCCGTCAACCCGGCAGACGACGACGATATGCCTACGACGGCGGAGATGGCGTTGCTGGTCGAGATACTGGCAACGACGAACCTCGAGATCACGATTGGCCACTCGCCCGAGCCTGCAGAGTCCGGTAGCGATGTCACCGTTGACATCAGCATTGCCAACCTGGGCCCGAACCCCGCCGACGACATCGTTGTGACCATTCCTTTGCCGGTCGGCACATCTATGGGGCCGGCGACGCCCGGATGCTCGCTTGTGGGAAGCGACATCAGCTGCTTGCGATCCGTTCTCAATGCAGGCGATGTCGACGCCTTTGATGTGGTGTTGTCCATCGCCAACGGGGTGTCCGGGCATATCGACGTGAACGCATCCGTCGAAAATCGGGAGGGACCAGACACCGACGAGAGCGACAACGCGGCGTCGACAACGGTCACGGTGACGACGACGAACCAGCCTCCAGAGATCACACTTCCTGCAGGCGCCGTCGTTCTCGAAGGCAACGTCACCGGTGGCTGGAGCGGGGTTCTCGCAACTGCGGCCGGTGTGAGTGCATCCGACCCCGACCCGGGTGATGCGGCGGTTCTGACATCTGACGCGCCCGATCTGTTGCCGGTCGGCGACACATCAGTGCAGTGGACCGCGACTGATTCCCACGGCGCCGCAACTTCGGCGAACCATGTGATCACGGTGGTCGACACGACACCGCCAAACATCGACTCGGTGGCCGACATCCAAGCCGTGACCAACAACCCATCGGGCTTGGTGGTCGAGTTCACGAAACCCCCTGCGACGGACGTCGTCGATCCAACACCTCTCGTGAACTGCGATCCGGCTTCGGGCTCGCTCTTGCCGGTCGGCATCACGCTGGTGACGTGCACGGCGACCGATCAGTCCGGCAATGCAGCCACGACAACATTCGAAGTCGAGGTGGCTCTCGATGGAGGCCCGGAGTGCACGATCGTCGGAACCGACGGTAACGACATCCTCTTCGGAACTCGCGGCGACGACGTCATCTGCGGCTTCGGCGGCAACGATGTGATCTTCGGTGGACGCGGTTCCGATCGTCTCTTCGGGGGTGAGGGCTGGGACGTGCTTGTCGGTGGAGGCGGGCCCGACTTCCTGTACGGGGAGCAAGGCAACGATCTCCTTTGGGGAGGCCGCGGCGCCGACTACCTCGACGGCGGTCCGGGCACGGACATCCTCATCGGTGGTCCTGGGAACGACACGAAGATCCAATGATGAGGAAGGCTTGTTGAAGCCTCCCTTAGAACTCGATGACCTGCCGAAGTGCCTCACCGTCGGCCAGACGAGCGAGGGCAACATTGATGTCTTCGAGCCCGATGCGGTGTGATACGAGGGCATCCGCTGGAAATCGACCCTCTCGGTGTACCTCGATGAGGCAGGCGGTGCAAGCACAGGAAGCTCCTACGCTCTGAGCCGGAAGCGTTGAATCTTTCCCGTAGCCGTCCTCGGGACATCGTCGACGTATTCGATCACATGAGGGAACTCGTAGCGTTGCAGGGTTGCTTTGCACCACTCCTGGAGCGTCGCCGTGAGGGAATCTCCTGGCTCGCCCGCCCCGACGAGGATCACGAACGCCTTGATTCGTGATCGGCTGGCGATGTCAACTGCAACGACCGCGGCCTCGCGGACGGATTCGTGTTCCATCAACCGGTTCTCGATCTCGATCGGGCTGACCCACAGACCGCCGATCTTCATCATGTCGTCGACCCGACCCTCATATGTGTAGTAGCCGTCGGCGTCCTGCTTGTGTCGGTCACCAGAAAGGAACCAATCCCCGCGGATCTTGTCTCGGGTCCGATCAGGTTGGTTCCAATAGGAGCTGAGAACGCTCGGGCCCTTGACCCACATCTCCCCCGCCTCGCCGGTCCGGCAGAGCTGACCTTCGGTGTCGCGAATCTCGACCTCGTAGCCGTCGGCAGGCACGCCCGATGTGCCTGGTTCTACTCGTCCTGCCCGGTTGGAGCAGTAGATGTGAAGAAGCTCGGTGGAGCCGATGCCATCTAGGATCTCGATACCGGTCCGATCGTGGAACTGACGCCAGATCTCGGGAGGAAGTGCCTCAGCGGCCGATATGCCCAGCCGCACCGCCGACCAGTCCACACTGTCGAAGTCGGGATCGGCCAGCATGCCGTTGAAAAGGGCCGGCACGGAGAACAAGAGTGAGGGGCGATGGGTGCGAATGCGCTCGAGCAGCCGGTCGGGAGCCGGCCGGCCGGTCAAATAGATCGAAGTGGCGCCGGCCCACAGCGGAAAGCTCAGATTGTTCCCGAGTCCGTAGGCGTGGAACATCTTTGCACTGGAGAAGACAACGTCCCCCCGGCCGATTCCGGCAACAGGCACCGCGTAGCGCGCACAGGTCGCAGCGATGTCGCCGTGGCGATGAACGACTCCCTTCGGTAGTCCTGTGGATCCAGACGAGTACAGCCAGAAAGCCACGTCTTCAGGTTTAGTGGAGACAGGCGAGACCTCGGCCGAACCGGACGCATCCAGTGGTCAAGGGATGCGGCACCATCGGGAGGGGCCCCGTTGGCGACAACGAGCTTCACGTGGGGCCGGGCCGCAACCTGGGGACCGACTATCTCGAGAAAGGCGTGATCGACCGCGGCTGTCCGGGCTTGTGAATCATCGAGAAAGTGCCCGAAATCGTCTGGTCGACACAGAAAGTTGACAGGGATCGGTGTGGCGCCGATCCGCATTGCCCCGAGGAACACGGCGGGAAACGCGGGTGTGTCATCGAGCACCAGAAGCAGCCGGTCTCCTTGCCCAATGCCCGCCTCGGCGAGCCGAGCGGCGACGTTGCACATTGCCCGGTACAACTCCGCCGCCGTCCACGGTTGGTCATCGGCGGTTATTAGCGCCGTTTCCGATCCGCGGCCAGCCTCCAGCCAGCCGTCGATAAGGGTGCTGGTGTTCGGGCCTATCTGCACTTCACCTCTATTCGACTGCCGTATCGAGCCCAATTGGGTCACCTGCCGGGTGTGGTGTCCGTCCCTCCCGTCCTATGATCCGGGCCGTGTCACCCTTGCCGTCCTCGATCCTGAATGTGGCCGGTCAGCGCCTCGAGTACGTCGTTGAGAACGACGGGGGATCACGCCCGACCCTGGTGTTCCTGCACGAAGGACTGGGCAGTGTGGAGCTTTGGCGGTCGTTCCCGGATCAGGTTGCGAGAGCTGCGGACCACCGGGGGCTCGTGTACAGCCGACGAGGCCACGGCTGGTCGGATGTTGCCCAAGATCCGCGACCCACCGATTTTGTCGATCGAGAAGCTCTCGACGTGCTCCCAGGGGTGGTGGACCTCCTCGCCGACCCTCGACCGATCTTGATCGGTCATTCCGACGGGGCATCGATCGCACTCGTATACGCGGCCCATTACCCCACCACGGCCCTCGTGCTGCTGGCCCCGCATGTCTTCGTAGAAGAGGAGGGACTGGCCCACATTCGCGAGATTGGCCGCCAACCGCAGCGGGATGAGCTGATCGCCCGAATGGCGAGATACCACCGGGATCCAGCGACAACATTCGCGGCCTGGAACGATGTGTGGCTCGACACCGACTTCAAGTCATGGAACATTGAGCATGTGCTGGGTCGGATCGAGTGTCCGGTCTTGTTGATCCAGGGTTTGGACGACCAGTACGGAACCCTGGCTCAGATCGACGCCGTGGAGCGGCAACTGGCTGGGCCCGTTCGCCGTGTTGTATTCGAGGACTGCGACCATTCACCGCACCTGGCGCAGCCCGTCGCCACTGCGGAAGCCGCGGCGGCCTTCATCCGGGACATAGGAGAGTGACGGACTGCGCATTTACAGAGGATCGACGTGTGGTGGCGGCCACCGTTGTTTGCGCAGCGCTGAGTCAGCTTCGTCGAGCTAGCGTGCAGTCGCCGCCCGCTCCTCGGCGACGAGGAGCGCGACCGTCACGTCATCTCCCGACCCGAGCTCGGAGACCTCCTGCAGCCACCGCTCCAGCTCTCCCGAAACTCGCCCCAGCCCCTCAGAGCGGATCATGGCAAGAAGGTCGGACCCGACTTGGAGAAAGCCGGCGTCGTCGGCAAAGGAATTCGCATACCCGTCGGTGGCGGCCAGCACCAATTCGGGCTGCGCTGAGCGCGCCGGCAGCGCCCGCGTTCGGGCGTCCTGCCAAGCCGCCGCCCTGGCCAACGATGCGGTCGCGTTGCCGACCGACCTCGGATCCGGCGGCAGCGGACGCTCAACCCTACCGGCAGCCGAGACGGTGAGTATGTCGCCATCGCCGACCTGGAGAAGAACAATCCCACGATCATCGGCCCCGGCGAGCAGCAGCGTGGTTCCGTAGGCCATCGCCGGTCCCGAGAGCACCTCCAACCGGGCTTTCGACCCTTCCTCCTTCTCGAGTCGATTCAGCTCGCGTTCCGAGAACGGTTTGTCGGCGAGGTCGCAAGCCACTGCCTCTAACCACGATTCGACCAGGGGCCGAGCAAGCAACTCGGACGCCGACGCCTCGAGGTTCACAATGTCATCCGTCCCAGCCAGGAATCCGGCCATGCTGTTGATGGCGGCCGTGACTGCCAGAGCGGCACCGGTCTTGCTCCGAAAACATCTATTGCTTCCATGTCCGTCGGCGACCGCGAGTAGAGCCGAGTTCGCCGCCCCCGTAGCCGGGCTCCAAGACACGGCATCTTGATTCGGAACGCCGTGTCTGACGTGCAGGGCGCCGCGCACGGTCGCGCCGGTGGCTTGCCAGGCCCCCATCACCAAACAGGGTGGGCTTCGGGGTCCTTGGCCGGCGGAGGAGCGGGAACAGACACAGTCTGGCCCGCAACCGGGCTCGAGGAAGCCCGCAGCCCGGCGGTCGACGCCCAGCGCATCCGCTCAACCAGCGCCTCGGGATTACTCGCAGAGACCGGGCGGTAGTCGAGATGATCGATGAACTTTTGCAGCACGTCCCGGTCGGCGTCGCGGCCGATAGCGATCGCCATCCGAATCGCCTTCTTCCCCCACGGCTGCTCGAGTAACTCGCGCAGCCCACTCTGAAAGTCATCGGTCGGCTGACCATCTGAAACAAGCACGAGCACCGGCGGAAGCGCCCGATCGGGCATCGGAGGCTGACGGAGCTCGGCTGCAACCAGCTTGAAAGCGGCCCCGAGGTCCGTCACTCCCCCGGCTTCGACATCGGTCCACGTGAACTCATGAACCCC
>JAAELU010000448.1 GCA_024226255.1 bacterium
CCGCCGCGCTCGCAGCAATGCTCGATCTCGTGGCGACACCGCGTGAGCCATGTTCCCGCAACCACTTCGACCCGGCCCACTTCACGGTCGGCGCATTCGTCGTGACCGAAGGTCACATGCTGCTGGTTCATCACCGCCGCATGGGGATCTGGTTGGAGCCGGGTGGCCACGTTGATCCCGAGGACGTCACGCTCGAGGCAGCGGCTGCCCGTGAGCTGCTCGAGGAGACTGGGATCGCTGGTCAACTCATTGGTGACAGCATCTTTGATATCGATGCACACGCAATTCCAGCCGGACGGGGTGAGCCGCCTCACTACCACTTCAACATTGGGTTTCTATTCGATGCGCCGATGCTGGAGCCGGTTGGTGAGGCAGATGAAGTGCATGACGTGCGTTGGGTACCACTCGATGAAGTCCACACCTTGAATACCGACGCCGCGATGTTGCGGGCAGTCGCCAAACTGCAAGCGCGTTAGTTCTGGGCCGGCCGCACTAACGGCGGTAGATCGTTACGTTGCCGTCTTCAGTGCGCATAGTGATCGTGCTCTGGGCGCCGTCGATCTCATCGACCTTGACATCGATATTGCCCTTGCCAGTCGTGGCGTCAACGTCGTAGCCGCCGTCGGGGACCTGGGCAGTCACGTTGCCGGAACCGGAGGTGACAACGAGGCTGTTGAACGCCTCGGTGAGCGTCACGTCGAGGTTCCCGTCGCCGGTGTGGAATGTAGCG
>JAAELU010000449.1 GCA_024226255.1 bacterium
GTCGGCCGACGCCGCCGCGGAGTTCAAGCCCATATTGAGCGCTCACGGTACGCTCACGCCGCTGTCGGCGACGAATCGCCTGGAGGCGACCGACTCGGTGATCAACCTGCTCGAGCTTCGGCATCTGCTTCAGCAGGAGCAGAAGGACGTCGGCGAGCAGGATTTTCGGTTCTTCAAGCTGGAGCACACCCGGGCCGAGGACGTCCGCGAGCTGTTGGCCGAGTTGCTGGGTCTTCCGGCAGGCCGCCGCAGTTCGGGGTCGGGCGGCTCGATGTCGCCCGGCGGGATGCAGGCAATGCAGCAGATGATGCAAGCGCAGCAGAAGATGCAGCAACAGGCGCAGCAGAAGATGCAGCAACAGATGCAGGCCATGGCCCAGGCGTCAAAGGCGGCCGGTAAGTCCGGATCACCGCCCAGGATGAGGTCGCCCGGAAAGGTGGCGCTGGTGGTCAACGAACGGGAGAACGGCATCCTGGCCTACGCACCGCCGGACAAGATGGCGATGATCGACAAGGCCATTTCGGCCATCGACGTGCCCACCGACAGCGCCCATTCCCTGCTGAGAAACAAGGATCGAATGCAGGTCTACCGATTGGAGAGCCTCAGCCCCCAATCGCTGATCGCCATGCTCGAGAAGTTGGGTGAGTTGGATTTCGACACGCGACTGGAGACGGACGTCCCGAACAACGCCATCATCGCCTACGCATCGCTGGCCGACCACCTGACGATCCACGCGCTGATCGAGAAGCTCGAAGGGGGCGGGCGACAGGCGGAAGTGATTCAATTGGTCAAACTCCGCGCCGCAACGGTCGCCAAGACGATCGACTTCATGATGGGCGGCGGTCGCAAGGAGGAAGGCGATCAGAACACCTCGCGCAGGCGATCCTACTTCTCCCCCTACGGCGGCTACTACGACGGCGGCTACTCCTCGCGACGCGGCGGCGGATCGGATGACTACGCGGACAAGTTCCGCATCGACGCCGACGCCAAGAACAACCGCCTGTTGCTCTGGTGCAACGAGTTCGAGGCCGCCAAGGTGGAGAACCTCTTGAGCCATCTCCGCGAGATGCCCGAGACGCAACGCACGGCCAACTCGCCCAAGGTCTACCACCTCTCGACGATTGATCCCGAGTCGTTTGTCAAGTCCCTGGAAGGCATGGAGACCCTCGACTTCTACACGAAACTCGAAGTGGATAAGGAGAACAACGCGATCATCGCCTTCGCCTCGGCCGATGACCACGCGAAGATCACCGAACTGATCGCCACGCTCGACGGCAGCAGCCGCGAGTTCCACGTAATCTCCTTGCGACGGTTGGAGGCCGACTACGTCTCCGGCACGATCTCCTTCATGATGGCCGGCAAGGACGATAGCAAGTCGTCCGGGTACAACCGGACGTATGTCTACAACGACTACTACGGAGACTACAGCGGCTCGCGCGGCGGCAAGAAGAGTGACGACGAGTTTCGCGTCGATGCCGACGTCGAGTTCAACCGCCTCTTGCTCTGGGCCAACGAGGTCGAGATCGAGGAGGTGAGAAACCTACTGGTCAA
>JAAELU010000450.1 GCA_024226255.1 bacterium
CCTGATATCCCTGCGCCCACCACCCATACACCCGCCGATCCTAACACGGTCCTAGACCGGCTCGCCGAGAGCTGCCAGACCTTCAGCGTCGACCGGCTGCCCATCGTCTCCGCCTTCTGCCACAAGATCGGCATCAGCAACAGCATCAACTCGAGCATCAACAGCAATGCCGACATCGACGCCGGCACCGTCGTCACCGCGATGATACTCGACACGCTCTCAGGCCGCACCCCACTCTACCGCTTCCACGAATTCTTCCAGCGCCAGGACACCGAGCTGTTGCTCGGCCGCGAGATCGCCCCCGAGCGTTTCACCGACGACGTCCTCGGGCGCGCGCTCGACCGCATCCACGACGCCGGCACCATGAAGATGTTCACCGAGATCAGCCTCAAAGCCTGCGGGCTCTTCGGGGTGAGCACCGGGCAGGGACACTTCGACACCACCTCGGTCAACGTCTGGGGCGACTACGACAACAGCACCGCAGACAACAGCACCGCAGACGACAGCACCGCAGACGACAGCGCCCCCCACATCACCTACGGCTACAGCAAAGACAAACGCCCCGACCTCAAGCAGTTCATGTTCTCCCTGCTCTGCGTCGAAGGCAACATCCCGCTGCTAGGAAAAGTCGAAGACGGCAACGCCGCCGACAGCAGGCTCAACAACGAAACCCTCGAAGCCGTCACCAAACTCATCGGCGAAAACCACATCGACCGCGACAACTTCCTCTACGTCGCCGACTGCAAACTAGTCAACGAGGCCAACCTCGAACTCCTCGGCGACAGCCCCTTCGTCACCCGCCTGCCAGCCAGCTACAAAGCCCACGCACAAGCCATCGACACCGCCCTCAAAGCAGACGACTGGGAGAGCCTCGGCACGCTCAACGAGACCCCGGGCAGCACCAGCACCAAGCGGCCCGCCGCCATCTACAAAATCGCCGAGACGCCACTGGAACTCTACGGGCGCAGCTACCGCGGCATCATCGTACACTCCACCAACCACGACAAGCGGCGGCAGAAACGCATCGACCGGCAGCTCGACGAGGCACAGAAAAAAGCCGCTGGGGCCATCAGGGCGGCCGGGCGCAACACCTACTCCTGCGAAAAAGACGCCGCCGCAGCCCTCGACAAACTACAGGGAGACCACCGCGACGGGCTGTGGCAAATCAGCGGGGAAACCGAGCCGAAAAACATCTATGCCCCCGGGAGGGTCGCGGCCGGCAAACAGCGCAAAATACAACGCACAGACTACCGCCTGCGCTGCGAGATACGCGAGAACCAGGAACTGACCGGACGCTTCCGGGCCCAGGCAGGCTGCTTCGTCCTACTGAGCAACGCCCCCGAGCCAGAAGGAGAAAAAGAGGAGCGGGCCGGCACGCCCGA
>JAAELU010000451.1 GCA_024226255.1 bacterium
CACGATGAGGGCCATCGTGCAGAACAAGTACGGATCGCCCGACACGTACGAACTCGAGGAAATCGCCAGGCCGACGGCCGACGAGGGCCAAGTCCTGATCCGGGTGTATGCCGCCGGAGTCAACCCCGCCGACTGGCACATGATGACCGGTACGCCACGACTGGTTCGGATCGGCGGGGGTGGATTCCTCAAGCCCAAGGCGAATGTCCCCGGCCTGGATCTGGCGGGGCGGGTCGAAGCCGTCGGTGACGGCGTGACGGAGTTTCAAGTCGGTGATGACGTCTTCGGCGAAGCCGGCCGCGGCTATGCCGAGTACGCCACTGCTGCAGTGCGACAGATTGTGTCCAAGCCGGCGAACCTGACCTTCGAAGAGGCGGCCGCAGTACCTATTGCCGCATTGACCGCCTTGCAGGGTTTGCGAGACAAGGGCCAGATCGAGGCGGGCCAGAGAGTCCTCGTAAACGGCGCGTCCGGTGGCGTCGGAACCTTCGCAGTTCAAATCGCCAAAGCGTTCGGAGCCGAGGTCACTGCGGTTGCCAGCACACGAAACCTGGAAATGGTGAAGTCGATCGGAGCCGATCACGTGATTGACTACACCGAAGAGGACTTCACGAAGAGCGGCCAATTCGATCTGGTTTTCGACGCGGTCGGAACACGTTCACTATCTGACTGCAGGCGGGCGCTCACGCCGGCGGGCCGATATGTCGCCGCCAGTGGACCAAAGGCCAGCCACAAGATGCTCGGCCGGATGCTGGCAATGATGGTGCGTTCCATGCGTCGCCCGCAGAAGATGATGTCGATGCTCGCAAAGTCCACGCCAGACGACCTGGCGGCACTGCGAGACCTTCTCGAATCGGGAGAGGTCACTCCTGTGATGGACAGGACCTATCCCCTGGACCAGGCTGCGGACGCTCTGCGCTACCAAGGCGAGGGACATGCTCAGGGCAAAACTGTCATCACCGTGATCGATGAATCTGAGGAGGCCTGAGATGCCCTTGCCGAAACTGCTGGCCCGGGTAAACAAACGAACGTTCAACAAGATGGAGATCAAGAAAGGGGTGAGACCAACCCTCACCCATGTGGGCCGAAAGTCGGGGATGGAATACAAGGTGCCCCTCGATGCGCACGCCGTTGCCGGCGGCTACATCTTCATCCTGATGTACGGGGCGGATTCTGATTGGGTCAGGAACATTCTGGTCGCCGGCACCGCTCGACTCACGATTGACGGGAAGGAGATCGACCTGGTGTCACCTCGGGTAATCAACACGGAAGCCGCGTGGGCCCAACTCCCGACCACAGCGAAGGCGCCCCCGGGTTTCGCGAAGGTCACCGAGTATCTGCAGATGGATACCTGCAGCTAGCTACGCTCCCCCCTGGCTATGAAGGGTGCCATGAAAGCGATCGTCCAGCGCGGCTACGGCCCTCCTGAAACAGTGTTGAGTCTGTGGGAGGTCGCCAAGCCATCGCTCGGCGATGACCAGGTTCTGGTTCGAGTTCGGGCGGCATCAGTCCACCCGGACGTCTGGCACGTAGTGACTGGAAGGCCCTGGTTCCTCCGCGTCATCGGGTCGGATTCCTCAGGCCAAAGGTCAAGGTGCCGGGAACGGATATTGCCGGCGAAATTGAGGCTACCGGCAAGAACGTAACGCGGTTCCAAGTCGGCGACGCGGTCTTTGGTGAGATCGTTCGCGGCCACCAATGGAAGAATGGCGGCGCCTACGCAGAATATGCCGCAGTGCCGCAAGCCATGCTCGAACTCAAGCCGGAATCGCTGAGCTTCGAGCAAGCGGCGGCGGTGCCAACATCGGGGCTCATTGCCCACCAAGGTATGCGAGATGAAGGCCGGGTGGCGTCGGGAGACAAGGTGCTGGTGAACGGTGCCGGTGGTGCGGTAGGCACCTTTGCCGTCCAGATCGCCAAGGCCTACGGGGCCGAGGTTACGGCGGTCGACAGCCCGAACAAGCTCGCCATGCTGACCACGATCGCGGATCACGTTGTCGACTACACCAGCGAGGACTTCACGACGGGCACCACGCGCTACGACCTGATCTTCGACGTTCCGGGAAACCGCTCGTTCGACGACTTGAAACGTGCCCTTGTCGAAGGCGGGCGTTACGTGCTCATCGGACACGACGACTTCGGGCGACGCGGCAATCGCTTGATCGGTGGCACGATTGGCCGCATCCTCAAGCTGCAAATCCTGGCCCCGTTCGGCCGCCGCAATGACGCCGACTCCACCACCAAGACCGAGGATCCGCTGGCTGTCTTGGCGGAGTTCCTCGAGACCGGGAGTATCTCGCCAACCATCGACTCGACGTTCCCGCTGGCCGACGCCGCCAAAGCGATCCGATTCATCGCTGAGGGCCAACCCACGGGCAAGGTTGTCCTGGTCATCTGAGCATCACACATCGAGCGACAGCAGGTCTTGTCCCACGGTGATCTGACCCGCGTAGATCTGCCGGATTTCGGCTATTAGTGCCTCGAGCATCGGCTGCGATTTCTGGCGGAGGTGAGTCAGCACGAGGTGGTTACACCCAGCATCTGCCGCGATCGCGGCCACCTGGGGGCCACCTGCGAGCACATGCTCGGACAGGAACCGGGTCTCATCGGAATCGATCTCGTCACTCGCCAGATAACAGCATGCAACCAGCACGTCGGTGGCGTCAACGAGCTGAGCGAGGTCCCGGCCCGCAACTGCATCACCGGTGATCGTCACTGCCTTCTCCTCGGCCTCGACCCGATACCCGACAGCTGTCCACTCATCGTCGCCGAGGCCCAGCGCGCTCTCGCCGTGTTCCACCCTTCCAACGACGACCCGGACTCCCGGATCCGGTTGCACATATCCCGACTCAACATCATGAGCTGTCACGATATCGGCGATGCTTCTGATCGTGTGGCCGTTCACCTCCGCCTCACGGATCCGGAACCTGATGTCCGCGACATACACCTGCTCAAAGATCGCCGAGACGATGGCGCCGGTGCCGCGGGGCCCGTAGACGGCGAGCGGTTCATCGCGACCGTGATTCCACGCTGCCATGAGCAAGTCCCCCAACCCTCCGACGTGGTCGAAGTGATGGTGGGTGATGAAGATCGCGTCAAGTTCATCGGGAGCGACATCGATTCGAGCCAGCTGGGTCGCAACGCCCCGCCCGGCGTCGAACAACAAGCAGAGCCCGTCGACTTCGACCAGGGTGGATGGACCCTGCCTCTCAGGATCCGGCCGTGGCCCACCGGTGCCGAGCAAACTGACACGCATGAGAATCCCTCAGACCGGCTTCATGGGCCCGGCAGGTTCGAAGTAGCTCCAGCCATCCATCGCCGGAGGCTCGATGCCGCGCTGCGTCAAGATCGGATTCATGCTTGCCAGAATAGGGCCATATGGTCGCTCGAAGGATGAAGAGCCTCCCGAATCTGGCTCCATCTAGAATCGTTGCATGGAGCAACACTGGACGACATCGAAGTCCACCACGAAGCGTTGGGTATTGCTTGGACTGATTGCCGTGCTGTTGCTTTCGGCTTGTGCCGCTGGAACCAACCCAGCCGTCGATGTGCCGGGGTCCGACGGACACACCGCCGGATTCTGGACCGGCCTGTGGCACGGCTTCATTCTGCCGATCACATTCGTGGTTTCCCTGTTCACCGAAAACGTCAACATCTACGAGGTTCACAACACGGGCGGTTGGTACGACTTCGGGTTCCTCTTTGGAGCGTCTTCAGTGTTCGGTGGCGGTGGAGCGGGCGCCAAACGCACAAAACGCTGAGCGTGCGTCAATTCGCCCGCGAGGCGCGGCCATTTGAGTTCGACGCTCTCTAGTCTGCCGACTACACCGAAAGGACACCGATGCAGAACCTGATCGAGTGCGTCCCAAACTTCAGCGAAGGCCGCGACCGAGTCGTGATCGACGCCATCGTGGGCGAGATCGAGACGGTGGACGGCGTCACGCTTCTCGACGTCGATCCCGGTGCCGCCACGAACCGAACGGTTGTTACGTTTGTTGGTCCCCCCGACGAGGTCATCGAAGCGGCCGTCAGGGCTATCGCCAAGGCGACCGAGCTGATCGACATGAGCCAGCATGCGGGTGAGCATCCGCGGTTCGGGGCAACCGACGTGTGCCCTTTGGTTCCAGTCTCCGGGATCTCAATGGAGGAGACCGTGGAGTACGCCAGGGAGTTGGCGCAACGGCTCGCCGACGAACTTGGTCTCTCGATCTATTGCTACGAAGACGCAGCGCTCTCCGCCGCCCGGCGCAATCTTGCCGACGTGCGGGAGGGCGAATACGAGGGCTTGGCATCGCGGCTCGAGGACCCGGGCTGGAAGCCCGACTTTGGCCCTGCCACATTCAATCCACGTTCGGGAGCAACCGCCGTGGGCGCTCGTGGCTTTCTCGTCGCTTACAACGTCAACCTCAATACCACCTCGACACGGCGAGCCAACGCCATCGCATTCGACGTTCGGGAGCGGGGACGGCTGAAACGAACTGGAGATCCGCTCACAGGCACGATCGAACTTGATGAGGACGGCGAGCAAGTCTGGGTCCCCGGATCCCTGGAGAAGGTCAAGGCGATCGGCTGGTTCATCGACGAGTACGGGGTCGCTCAGATCTCGATGAACCTCACCGACATTGGAGTCACTCCGGTGCATGTCGCGTTCGACGAAGTTGTGGCGCGTGCCGACGCCCGAGGAATACGTGTGACGGGCTCCGAGCTCGTCGGACTGATTCCGCTGAAGTCGATGCTCGACGCCGGCCGGCATTACCTCCGAAAGCAACATCGCTCCACGGGCGTCTCGGAGGACGAGTTGATCAAGATCGCCGTGAAATCGATGGGCCTCGACGAACTCGGTCCATTTGATCCCCAAGAGAAGATCATTGAGTACGCGGTCGCGCCGCCCGCGGGCAGGCTGGCTGGGTTGGCCGTGAAGCGTTTCGTCGAGGAAACCGCCTCAGAGTCGGTGGCACCAGGCGGCGGTTCTGTCTCGGCCAACCTCGGTGCGCTCGGAGCCGCTCTTGGAACCATGGTGGCCAATCTGTCTTCGCACAAACGCGGCTGGGATGACCGCTGGGAGGAGTTTTCGGACTGGGCCGAAAAGGGAAAGGCGTGTCATGACGAGCTGGTGAAGTTGATCGACGCCGACACGGAAGCTTTCACGGAGATCATGGCGGCCTTCGGGTTGCCGAACACGTCCGCGGCTGAGAAGTCGCAACGTAGCGAGGCCATCCAGGCCGCCACCCGGCTCGCGATCGAAATCCCGCTACGAGTTATGGAGGTGAGCCTCCAGTCGATGGAAGTCATTGCGAAGATGGCCACAATTGGCATACCGGCGTCAGTCTCCGATGCCGGCGTTGGAGCTTTGTGTGCCCGATCGGCCGTGATGGGCGCTTACCTCAACGTGCGGATCAACGCCGCCACACTCAGTGACCGGACCAAGGCCGCCGAGTACCTCGAACGCGGTCTCGAGATGCAAGACCGCGCGGTTGCTGCCGAGGCGGAGATACTTGCTGAGGTGGATAGAAGGCTCTGAAGCCTGCGCGCGATCCTCAGAGCTGGGTTCCCGGACCCTCCGGATAGCGGACCGCTCCCCACATCCCCGCTCGCTCCATGGGCACCTCGATCCCGACTCGCTCGAAGGCCAGAACCTGCTCACGTCGGGCGCCGGCAAGCACCTCGTCGATGTCAACCGTGTTGAGCTGACGGCCCTGCATCACAACCTCACCCTCGACAATCACGGTATCGACATCAGCGCCTGTGGCGAAGTAGACGATTTGATGAACAGGGTGCGTGAACGGTGTCAGGTGTGGCTTCTGCGTATCGACGATGATCAGATCGGCTGCCTTACCCACCTCAATCGAGCCAATCTCGTTTGCCATCCCGAGGGCGGCCGCCGAGCCGCTCGTCGCCATTTGCAGTGTCATTCCTGGGGGGAACAACGACGGATCCCGTCGATCTGCTCGGTGATAGCGGGTTAGCTGGAACATGTGGCGGAACATGTCGGCCGAGCGGTCCGGTGCCGTTGCGTCGGAGCCCAAGCCAACCGTCACACCAGCGGCGATCAGTTCCGGTACAGGGCAGCGTCCTAACTGAGAGAAGATGGCCGAAGGGTTGTGAGCTACAGACGCACCGCTAGTAGCAAACAATTCGATGTGATCGTCACTGAGATCAATGGAATGTGACAACAGCGAACGGGGGCCCAGCAAACCGAGCCGGGAGCTCGCCTCCACCGTGTCTGCCCGGTGCCCGTCCTGAACGATGAGCAGCTCGGCTGTCTCTGCCAGTTGGCGCACCTCGGCGGCCCCCGCGACCAGCTCGGGGTCAGGAGAGCTGCCTATGTCATCCATGCTCAGCGTTGGGTAGGTGAGCGCCACCGCTGATCTCGAGCTCGACTGCCACTCTCGGGCCAATGACTCGACGACTGAGAGTTGGTCGGCGAATCGGCTGGCGACTTGTTTGGCGACCCCGCCGTGATGTTCTGTCGACATCTTCGGGAAAGGGGGCGCTCCAGGGCCCACAGCCACAACGGCACGCGAGCCAACGTCGGCGTAGCCCTGCAGATGAGCGTTGCCGTGGCTGGGGTCGTCGGCGCGAATCGTGTCGCCCGCCCCGCCGAGCATTGAAAGTGACGTTGTTGTGCCGGCCATCAGCTTCTCAACAGCCGTTAGCCGCGCCTCCGCTTTCCAGAATCCTGGCGTGGCGCCGTGTAGGTAGACCCGCTGACACGCTTCCATCCACATGCCGAGGTCATCTGCCATCGTCCGGATCAGCGAATGACCGGCATGGCCGTGGGCATCGACCAGACCCGGCATGGCGAGGCCGTCCGGCATGTCGATGCGATCACGCGCCTCGTGATTGGCGACCAGCTCAATGGCGGGTCCGACAGCGATGATTGCTCCTCGGTCGATCGCGATAGCGCCATCACGGATCACACGATGATCGGGGTCGACCGTTATCACCGTGCCTACCGTGACGAGCAGGTCAACTCGAGATGCTTCCGACTGTGTCATCTGCTGGTGCTGAGCTTGGGGGCCTCGGTGATGCCCGCAGCCGCCAATTCTGCTGCGATCTGGTCCCTCAGCACGTACTTCTTGACTTTGGTCCCAGACATCGGCCACTCCTCAACGAAGCGGACATAACGGGGCACTTTGAACGTCGCGATCGCACCAAGACAGAACGAAACAATCTCGTCTTCGGACACAGTGGCCCCCGGAGCCAGCTGGACGAATGCGGCGGGGACCTCGCTGTAGCGCGCATCGGGAGCGGCGACGACCTGAGCTACGGCCACTGCCTCATGGCGCAGCAAGAAGCCTTCAACCTCGGCGGCTGCGACGTTCTCGCCGCCCACTTTCATCATGTCCTTGAGTCGTCCGGCAAACTGGAGGCGGCCCGCTCGGTCCATCGAACCGAGATCGCCGGAGTGGAACCACCGTCCCTCGTCGAACGCGGCCTCCGTCTGGTCAGGGTCGTTGTAGTAGCCGTCAAACACCGACCAGCCGCGATACAGGATCTCTCCCACGACACCGGGTTCGACCAATTCGCCATTCTCGTGATCCACGATCTTGACCTCGAGTCCCGGAAGGGGACGCCCGGTGGTCGTGATTCGGTCCTCCAGCGAATCACCGACCTCACCAAGTGTCATGAAAGAACATGCCTCGGTACTCCCGAAACCGGACACCTGCACCACGTTGGGAGTTCGCTCCTGGAGCTGTCGAAGTCGCTCGGGAACACCGACGTTGAAGATCAGTCGGAGCCGCGGCATTGCGGCGATGTCGAAGTCGGGATGGTCGAGCACCGCCATCCAGAGCATCTCAAAAGCGGGAATCGCGATCGTGCATCGCTCATCTCGGAGCTGGCGGGCGCCTACGCCCGGGTCGAAGCGACCGTTGTGGCAGTAGGTTGCCCCGACCGCAAAGCACGCAAACGCGAAGGCGATCCCACCGATGTGATAGAGCGGCAGCGGCGTCCACATCACGTCATGGGAATTGAGAGAGAAGCGGGTGCGGGCGACAGTCAGGCCCTCGCGTACAAGGGCTTCATGGGAAAGCATCGCTCCCTTCGGGTTGGCGGTGGTCCCAGACGTGTACATCAGGACCGCGGTGTCCCGTATCCGAACCGTGAGCCTGCGGTCATTGAGCGCTTCGTCTGACACTGAAGCATTCGCCACGGCCATGTCATCAACATCCAACTCCCAGGCAGCACCCGCTCGTCCATTGACATAGATCGACCGCAGTTGAGGTGCTTCGGCCAGCGACAGTTGCTTGTCGGGAGACTCGCTGAGCGAAGGGAAGGCGTCCTCCAACAGCTGCCTGTGTTCGCCGACCTCACCTCCATCGGGACTTCCCATCAAAACTCGCATGTCGGAGTTGGCAACCACGTAAGCGAGCTCGGCAGACTTGAAACGAACATTGATTGGGACCCCGACGCCGCCGACTTTGGCGGCACCTACCAGTGCTGCGTAGTAGTCGATACCTTGTTCCATTCGGATGCCGACCTTGTCCCCAGACGCAACGCCAAGGTGGAAGAACAGGCGAGCAAAGTCATCGGAGCGCCGCGCGAACTCCGGGTAGGTGGCGCGCTCGTCCGGAAAGACGACTGCATCGTTCGACCACTGCGCCGCCGCTTGATCGACACAGTCGCCGACCGTCGTCGCCGCAATGAAACCCGCGGCTGGGCCACCGGATTGAACCATCACCACCGCTCACTCTCCTTCAGGGTTCTCGCTAGTTCACGAGGCACAGGCCGCCGTCGACGTCCAGCACGCTGCCGGTCACGTGATTACCGGCAGTCGACGCCAGGTAGATCGCCAGTCGCGCCATCTCCTCTGGATTCCAGGCCACCGTAGACTCGGGGCTGCACGGATTCTCCCCGGACCCGGTGGACAAAGCCGGGTAGCTGGTTTGCCACATGGGTGGCCAGTTGAAGTCTCCCGAGGCAGAAAACAACTTCTGAGTCTTGGTGGACCCGGTGCGAGGCATACCCTCGATGATGATCGGTGGCGGTTGGAATCGGCTGTCATTCGTCATCGTGCGCCTTGCCCCTGAGCGATACGGCAATATAGACAGCCGCAGCGTCCGATGACCTTGGGAGCGCGGAGTACGGTACGGTCGAGCGGGGTGCCATATGAAGCTACAAACCGGGCTATGCCGACCAACGGCCGGACTCTTGAGTCTCCTGCTGGTCACCTCGGCCTGTAGCGCGGCTGCCGGCCCCACCACGACCATTCCGGTAGCAACCACGACCGCGGTGTCGTCGACGACGACCACGGCGGTCGTCGCTACAACGGTTGCCACCACATTGGCGCCTCCCCCGACGTCGACGACCACCACCACCACCACGCAACCGCCGCGGGTCTGGGACGGCCTGGAGCGCATCAACATCGCACTCTTGGGAAGCGACGCCGGAGTCGGGCGCATTGGAACTCGCACCGACACAGTCATCGTGGTGAGCATCGAGCCCGACAGTGGCGACGCCGCAATGTTCTCGATCCCCCGCAACCTCACCGAAGCGCCTCTCCCCGAGGGGATGGGCGTCTGGAGCTGCAACTGCTTCCCTGACATCATCACTCACTTGTGGGCCAACGGCGAGTGGTATCCCGAGGCATTCCCGGGCCCGCAGGAACCGTCGGTCAATGCCCTCAAGGCTGCATTGGGCCTGACTCTCGGGTTGGAGATCAACTACTACGCAAAAGTGGATCTTGTGGGCTTCGTGTCCATGATCGATGCGATCGGTGGAGTCACCATCAACGTGCCGGCGCGAATCATCGACGAGAGCTATCCACATGAAGAAGGCGGCACCGAATCGATCGTGATCGAGGAGGGACTCCAGGTGCTCGACGGCCACCACGCGCTCGCCTACGGCAGAATCCGGCGCCACTCGGGCGACTTTGCGCGGATGCACAGACAACGCTGTCTGCTCGGCGCGGTCATCGAGCAAACAGACATTCGCGACCTCCTCGCCGGTTACCGCGACTTCGCAGCCGCCGTAATGGCGCACGTCGAAACCGACATTCCACTAGACGCACTCGGCGACTTCATCGAGCTCCTCTCGAGGGTCGACCTGGACCGCCTCGCCTCGCTACGGATTACCAGCCACAAATACGGGACGTCGGGCCATGCCGGCTACCAGATCTACGACCTAGATCAGATCCGGCTGGATGCCCAGTTGCTCATGAACGATCCGGCCGCTCGGCTCGCTACGCAGGACGGCGATGGATTTGCCGCGACGTGTGAGCAGGCCATCGACTGACCATCCCAGTAGCTGGTGCGGACCGCCGACCCGCACAGGCTCTAGTCTCTAGGCGGCCTGGTCTTGCGACGACACAGCAACGTGAAACAACCGGAGGTACGCCTGTGCGCGAGTTCATCGATGGAGCCACCGCAATCGTTCGCGGCGCCCTCGATGCCGGATGTACCTTCTTCGCCGGCTATCCCATCACTCCTGCATCCGGAATCCTTATGCAGATGATGCGCGAGCTTCCCAAGACGGGTGGGGTGGCGGTCCAGGGTGAGGATGAGATTGCTTCAATCGGGATGTGCATCGGAGCAACGCTGTCCGGGGCCAGGTCCATGACGGCAACAAGCGGTCCCGGCATCAGTCTCTACTCCGAGAATATCGGCCTCGCCATCATGGGCGAGGTCCCGCTGGTCATCGTGGACGTGCAGCGCCTTGGACCTTCGACCGGAGCTGCCACGACGGTGGCACAGGGTGACATTCAGTTCGTACGTTGGGGAACGGCCGGCGGCTATCCGATCATTGCTCTCGCCCCGTCGACATTGCCCGAGGCCTACCACCTCACAGCAAAGGCGTTCCAATTGGCAGAACGTTTCCGCTGCCCGGTGTTTGTGATGACCGACAAGGAACTCGCAATGTCGCTGACGACAGTCGACCCCTCCAGCTTCGTTCTCCCTCATTTGGAGAATCGTCCGCTCGCAGCCGAGGGTGCTCCATATCGCTACGACCCGGCTGACCAGGTGTTCCCGATGCACGAGTACGGACGAGGCCGGACGGTTCGGTTCACCGGCTCGACCCACGATGAGGACGCGCTGATCACGAAAGACACACCGACGATTGACGCGCTCAATCGCCATCTGATCGCCAAGATCGAAGACCACAGAGACGAGATCGAGATGGTCGATCTCAACGCCGAGGCCGGCGCGAACACTCTCGTGGTCGGTTACGGCATCACCGCCAGAGCAGTGCGTAACTCGGTTGCGCTAGCCCGCCAGGCCGGCCGACCTCTATCGAGCGCGATCGTGCAGAGCCTCTGGCCGATACCCGAGACCGCACTCGGAAAGGCGTTCGCCGAGGCGGACCGCATCATCGTTCCCGAGCTGAATCCCGGCCTCTACCGCCGCGAGATCGAGCGGATCGCGGGAGGACGTGAGGTCGTAGGCATTGAGCGGATCGACGGCAACCTGATCAGTGCGGAGCAGATCCTGGAGGTGGTCGGATGACAACGATCACAGTGCTCGACTCGTACCGCAACGAGAAGCCCTATCCGTTCTGTCCCGGCTGCGGCCACGGTCCCGTTCTGGACAAACTGAACGCCGCCCTGGTGACTCTTGAAGCCGACCCGTCCGAAGTCGTGATCGTGTCAGACATTGGCTGCGCCGGCCTGTCCGACCAGTATTTTGCAACATCTGCGTTCCACGGTCTTCACGGACGTTCGATCACCTACGCCACCGGCATCAAGCTGGCGCGTCCCGAACTCACGGTGATTGTGATCATGGGAGATGGGGGCACCGGCATCGGCGGCACCCATCTCATCAACGCGGCGCGACGCAACGTCGGGATCACCGTGCTGGTGCTCAACAACCTCAACTTCGGCATGACCGGCGGGCAACACTCGACGACAACCCCAGAGGGCTCCATCACCTCAACTACGCCGCTGGGAAACCCCGAGCACCCCCTCGACATCTGCGCGACAGTCGGCGTTAACGGAGCCGCATACGTCTATCGCGGAACCTCATTCGACGACGAGTTGGCGGATCAAATGGTCGACGCGATCCGGCAACCCGGATTTGCCTTGCTCGACGTGTGGGATCTGTGCACCGCCTACTTCGTTCCAAAAAACAAGATCGGCAAGAAGGGCCTCGAGGAGACGATCGGAGAGCTGGGCCTGACCAAGGGTGTCCTCTACCGGCGCGACGTCCCCGAATACGCGGCTACCTATCGCGATGCGGCCGCCGGCATGGGTGAACGACAACCGGCACGGACGATCCCCGTCGAATTCGACTCAGACCTGGACAGAACATTCTCGGTGATCGTCGCCGGGTCCGCCGGAGCCAAGGTTCGCTCTGCCACACGCCTGTATGCCGAGGCCGCCATCCGCTCTGGCCTATGGGCAACGCTGCGTGGCGACTACCCGGTCACAGTCAAGTCGGGGCACAGCGTGTCCTCGGTTGTCCTCAGCCCCGAGGAGACTCCGCTCGGTTCAGTCGCGGCGCCAGACATTCTCGTGATTGCCTCTGCGGACGGTCTGCCGAAGGTCTCGGGCCTGCTCGATCAGATGGGCCCGGAAGGCATCGTGGTGACAATCCCCGAGTTCACCGACTTGGAGACGAGAGCCGAATTGGTCGTGATCGACCCCGCCGCATGGAGTGGGCGCATCCCCAAAGCACAGCTTGCACTGATGTTGCTCACCGTGGCAGCACAGCTCAAAGATGTCTTTGCACTAGACGCTCTACGGGCCGCCGCCGCCGGCCCCTTCGCAAGCGGCAATCTCAACGCCATCGAAGCCGGAGTGGCGTTGGCCTCGGTACAACCGGGGAGGGCTCCCGCGTAGCCGACCTACCCACGAACGAACGCGGCCCACAATTCGCCATCAATCCAAAGGGGTGCTCCGACGAATCGTGGTCCTAGACCGGGGTCGTTTCCTGGACCGTCGAGTAGAACGCCTTGACCGAGGTCAGCGCCGATGTGAGCCCGCTCTGGCGGTTCATCTCGTCGAATGCCGTCTGCAAGGCAGCTAGGTCGTTGGTGTCCCACGTGCACCACATGAGTTTCTCGTCCTCGGCAATCCAGGCCCCGTGCAACTCGGCGATCCCCTGTTCTCTCACCATGTCAGCAAATGCCAACGCCTGAGTAATCAACATCTGCGGGTCGACGTCGAAAGCCCAACTGTTTGTTCCCATTACCTGCACGAGCCGCTCCTTCCATGCGCGGTCGATTTGGGTCCCGCTAATCATCATCCTGGTGGCCCACAATGTGAAGAGGCGAAGGTCCCGCGCTCAGATGGCGCGAAGTGGTGCGGGAGCGTCGCTAGCCGCGGTTGATACGCCCACGGGGCACCGCCACTCTGACGGCGACAATCTCGCCTCTCCGCTCGAAGATCGTCTGACTCGTCTGTCGGTCGAGAACGAGGCCCTCGGTCCGCACCTGTCCTCCGTCAGCACGCTCAACGTCGATTACCGGGCCGCCCTGGCTGAGCGACACAATCACAGGCACTTGGCAAACCGTGAACGCCAGGGAGTCTGGCGGCAGTTGCAGCTCAAGACAATCTCTCAGTATTACCGCAGCGAGAGCGCAGCGCGGGCGCTCTCAGTCGACGATCTCGACCTGATCGGGAGCCCACGCTGGATACACGTCACCGGCATAACTCCTGCCCTGTCGCCGTCTTGTCTGGAGCTTGTCGAGGCCATCGTCGAACGGCGATCCGGCCACCGCGGCGGATCGGCCTTTGACGTAAACCACCGCCCGGCGCTGTGGCCTGACACCTCAACCGCCGCCCGCGTACTGCTGTCACTATCCCGTCAGGCTGATGTCGTCTTCATCGGTGACGACGAAGCCGCCTCCCTCTACGGAACATCGGAAGTCCAGGTGCTGGCGTCGCTGATCCTGCGCCGCGACGACCAAGAGCTAGTCCTGAAACGGGGAGCCGGCCCAGCTTCGGTCGTCACGCACCGCGGTGAGATCTCGGTGCCTGCGCTACCCGCCGAGGTCGTCGCGACTACAGGTGCCGGCGACTCGTTTGCTGCCGGCTACCCGCCGCGGCCGTGTTCGGATGGCCTCCACAGGATCGACTGCGGCTGGGCCTTTTCATGGCGTCACGAGTCTTGAGAAGCCTTGGAGATATGGCCCCTCCGTTTGCTGCCGGCGAACTGGCCAACCTATCCCCGGCAGCTCTCGCGGGCCGTTGGTCCGAGGCCGACCTCGACTGACGGCCGAGTCCACCGCGGGCGATCGCCGGATGAGCAGCGAAGGGTTCAGATCGCCGGCTCTTCCCTTTCCTCGACATTGTGCGGGCCCATTCACGTAGGCTCCTATTCTGGTACATGAGGAGGACCAAAATGACTGACGAAGCTGGCGCATCAGGTGCAGATGCCCCCAAGGAGTCCGGAGCCGGCGACGCCGTGCAGAAGGCCATGGCTGATATCACCTCGGGCATGAACAACGCGGAGAAGATGATCGCCCTCGGGGCGGTGCTATTCCTGGCGATTTGTGCGATTCTCGGTGATCTGATTCTCGACGACTACGGGACCTCAGGACTGGAACTCATCCTTGCCGGGGGCGCCCTCCTCGTGATCCTGCGTCACAACAAGGGCAACTCGCCGTGGCACTCGCTGTATCCGTGGATTGCCGAAGCGCTGGCGGGCGCCTACGCAGCCATCGGAGTCTTCAATTTCGTCGACTGGCTCCTTGATGGTTTTGACGGACTGGACGGCTCGTACGCCTTTTACACGCTCGTCTTCTGGGCATCCGTCGCCCTGCTGGGCTACGGGAGCTGGCAGCTCCACCGCGCCCACGACTGAGCCGATCTCAGCCCGGTATTGAGCGACATCGGATTGACGCGCCCAACCCTCGGCATGAACCACCACAGGATCCTGGTGTCGCAGAGAAGCCTACGTGCCCGCCCGACGGAGTACGTAGACCCGAGACTCGAGCTTGCCAATCATCTGATAGATGCTCCACAGGGCATTGGCATACATGGCGCGATATGGAGCCTCGCCGAGTTCTTCGACGAGCTGCTGCTTGGCACGCCGGAGTCGGGCCACCTGGAGCATGTAGTTGGGTGCCCGTCCGGCTTCCTGCGAGGCTTCCGACCACTCCGAGCCGACCACGTCGAGGCTTGCCACCTCGAAGCCGGCAGTTGCCACCGCCGCCTCGAAGATGGCGACTGACATCCGGTCCGGGACGGTGGCGGAATCAGCGCAGAGATGGCGTGCCTCCTCCGGCTCCAACAAATCGGTCGCAAACACCTCATGGATGAGCATGTGACCACCCTCGGCCAGGACCCGCCCGCATTCATCCAATGCGATATCGAGGTCCTCGATGTGGCCCAGCATGTCGCGAGAGAAGATCATCTGAAACGCTGCGTCGGCGGCGGGAATCTGCTCGATCGAACCGAGCTGAAGATCAACTAGGTGGCCATACTCGTGTTCACCGGCGATCTCGCGGCCACGCTCGATGTTGGCCGTGACTGGGTCTACCGAAACCACCCTGCAGCCGAAACGCTCCGCCATGGCGAGTCCGTCGCCGCCTTCCCTGCCACCGATGTCCAGTACAACGTCCCCGGCGCCCACGCCGAGCGATTCCACGACCTCGAAAATGGAAGCGGCCGGTCGAGGCGACAACGACCGATCGAGAGCGGCCACAGCAGACTCATAGTCCCAATCGCCGTACATCTCTTGAACTGTGACCGGCCCGGACCATGCTTCGTTCATGGATCGAATGCTATCGAGTGTGTATCACCCGAACGAATCCGCGGCGCCGACCAAACTGTTCGCAGTTGTCGTCTAGCGGAGCTCTGCCAGAGCCTCTTGGTGACGAACCGTCTCAATCCCCAGTGTCGCTACAAGGAGGGCACAGACGATCGCTCCGAGCGCAGCACCGCTGAGGTTTCCCAACGCCAGTCCGGCGGCAATAAGGAGCCCGACCAGCACATACCTCTCCCAAGTGAGCGCTCCTATGAGCCGCAGTGCCATCATCGACTGCGACGCCACTACCAGTAGCAAACCGCCGACGAAAGCCCACCGTGCCGGAGTCTCGAGTACGGCGTCGGGATGCGCCAAAAGTTCCTCGGTGCCCACGGCAAAAAGGATCACGCCGGCGACGATCGGGTAGTGAGCCGGCGTGTACACGTCTCGAGCCAAACGGCCCCTGTCCTTTGCGGTGGACTCTTGCATGGCTTGCTCCCCAATTCGAAACAGCCGGTCGAAGTACGACCACCACATGGCCAAGACGGTGATGAGCATCGCCGTGCCTGCGACATGAGAGGCGCCCGATCCTTCCTGGCCCACGGTGCCGAGGCCGATCGCAATTAGCGCCTCACAAAGGACAATGATGACGCAGAAGGTACTCCGCAGCATCGAGCTGCTCGGAACGAAGGTGGCACCATTCGTCCGCGGGTAGGTGCCCGCCGGACCACACGCCCCATATCTGTCCCAGCAGGCTGTCGCTAGGCTTTCTCCTATGACCAAGTCAACTACCGAGTCCGGTACCAAGCGGCAGCAACCCACCGCCAAGCAGCTCTTGAAACTCCTTGCGATGGCTCTAGCTGCCGTGGCATTGATCAAGGAATGGCGCCTGCCAAAGGAAGAGCGAACGTGGCACGGGACTGTCGCTGGGTTCGTCCCGTACGATTTTCGCAAGCCCACAGTCGAGAGGATCAAGTCAACGTTGTGGGACCCTGACGGAACGATCGTCGTCAGCCGACCGTTCGGCGTGGGATGGACCATCAATTTCGGGGCCATCGTCTCCAAGCTGCGGTCGCTGTCCTCAACCGGCTGACCCGTCTCGGCCGGGGATCCTCAGAACGGATTCCGCTCCGGCGCTGGTTTGACTGGTGACGAATAATCTGTCGGCTGATCCGTATGTATAGGTATGGCGAGTACGATCGAGCTGGCAGTGAGCACACAGGATCCGCCCCCCTATCGCGCCCTCGTGAACTCCGTGCGCAACGGGGATAACAAGGCCCGCGAAGCATTGGCGCAACGCGTCGGACGATCCGCATATGTTTTTGCGCTGCAATTGACGCGTGCCGCCGAGCCGGCTCGCGACATTGCCCAAGAGAGCGTGCTGCGGTTCTTCCAACACCTCGACAGCTTCGACACCGATCGACCACTCGAGCCTTGGTTGTACCAAATCGTGCGCAATCAGGTGCGCGATCTCAGTCGGCGCGAGCGCCTTCGTCATCACGAATCACTCGACGCGTGGCTGGACCAGGGGCGGCCCGAGACCGTTGACCCCGTAGCCGACCCTGCTGCGGACGCCGAACAGAGCGAGCTGCGGCAGCGGGTGTGGCAAGCCATATCAGCGTTGACCGATGCACATCGCGAGATCATCGTCCTGAGGGACTATCACGACCTTTCTTACCGCGAGATCGCGGAAGTGCTCTCGGTCCCCCAAGGCACAGTTATGTCCAGGCTGCACGCAGCCCGAGCCAAGTTGCGCGACGTCATCCGCGCCGAGGGTGACGCCTTCCCAAACCAGCCGCCCACGAGGAGAGGCGACCGATGAGCGAAACACGACATGAATTCAATGAAGCGCTGCTGTCGGGATACCTCGACGGTGAACTCACCCAGGGCGACGAGCAGCGAGTCAGGGTGCATCTCGAGGGATGCGCCGACTGCGGTAGCGTTATCAACGAGCTTCGCAGGCTCAGAGAGGCAACCATGAACACCGAGTTCCAGGTGCCGGAAGACACCCAATGGGACGAAACACCGCGAGGTGCGCTGTCACGACTCCTCCACAACTTCGGCTGGCTCATCGCCGGTCTGTGGGTGTTGGGCATCGCCGCCTATCTCGTCTGGCAGGTCGCTACCGATTCGGAGTCAGTCCAGTTCGAGGGCATGCTCGGCTTCGGCATCATCTTGGCATTTGGACTGATCATCGCCTCGGCATTCGTCGACCGCCTGAAAACCCGCAAGAACGATCCATATAGAAAGGTCCTGAAGTGATTATCTCGACTAGCGAAAGCGTTGCCGGTCATCGCATCACCAAAACTCTCGGCTTGGTTCGAGGTAACACGATCCGAGCCCGCCACGTTGGCAAAGACATCAAGGCGCTTGGTCGGAACATCATCGGAGGCGAGATCTCCGAGTACACCAAGCTTCTTGCCGAGGCCCGCGAGCAAGCACTCGACAGGATGGTCGAGGAAGCCAACGGACTAGGCGCTAACGCCATCGTGACGACGAGGTTCGCCACATCAATGGTCACCAGCGGTGGTGCCGAACTTCTGGCGTTCGGAACGGCTGTCATTGTGGAGCCCGAAACTTCGTGAGGCGGCGAATCTACGGCCGCACCGAGCGCTGATCTATAGCCGGTTTTCCAACGTGTACATCCTGTATCGGCTGGAGGAACAAGAGAGCTCGTTGTAGAGGTTCTCTGTGTTTGTCCGTACAGAATCCCACATCTCGGCGTCATCGTGTTTGTAGGCGTCGATGGCCGCGTACATCGACGCCTCGAGCTCGGAGCACGCGCTGACATTGCGGCCACGGATGGCATCGATTGCCTCGCTACCGAACGGATTGAAGGCCAGCCCAATTGCAGGAGCCACCACAACGGCGAGGCGAACGTCTGTATGCCGACGGTGCGAAGCCGCCTCTGGAGAAACGGAGAACGATTCCGACTCACTCATATCGCCTAGTTCGGCTTCTCGAGGCTCAACCCCAAGGCTCCACGACATCGCACCGTTCGGGAACGAAACAGATGAAGTTTGCGAACCGCAGCCGCTTTGATCGGTTCCAACAGGCAGCGGCACACCTCTCGGCAGCAGCTACAACGACCGTGCAAGGTTGGACGGCCGCGACGAGCGGCTTCGCATGCACGCCGAGCTCGAGAGCTGAGCCAGGTCGTTCACTCCGCTGATGTCGCCGCGCCTGCATGAAACAGAGCACGGAGTCTTGCCACCAGCAAACTTGCAAGGAACACGAAGTGTTCCAGTGGGCCCAGCTGGACAGAACGCGAACCCTTTGCAGCGCCCCGTTGAGGACAATCAACCGGGTGGAACGATGTCCGAATGACCACAGTTGTCGGCCTCATGGGACTCGAACCACTCGCCCCGCGACCCACCGTCCCGCCCAACGGCACGAACGCTACGAGCGGCTTCGGCGCCGAATCGCCGCGGCGGGCCGCCATTTCTACAATCGTGTCCTATGACCCTCGGCACAAGTGAATCCGGCTCGAGCGCCCGCCGGGTCGGGCTCAACGATCCCATCACTCGCTGGTTGCTCATGGTCGCGGCGCTGGTGATCACGATGGTGGTCGTCGGCGGCTACGTCCGCCTCTCCCGGGCCGGGCTTTCCATTGTCGAATGGGACGTCGTCAGCGGCATCATCCCGCCCATAGGAGACGGCGCTTGGGAAAAGTCCTTCGCCGATTATCAGCAGACCCCCGAATATCAGCTCATCAATCGAGGCATGAGCCTGGCGGACTACCAGAGGATCTTCTACATCGAATGGGCGCACCGGCTCATCGCCCGCATCGCCGGCCTGCTGGTGATACTCCCATTGCTCTGGTTCCTCTGGAAGGGACTGCTGAGCTGGCGATCGTCGTTGCGTTACTGGTCGATCGCCATCCTCTTCGGGGCGCAGGGGGTCCTCGGTTGGGTCATGGTGTCGAGCGGGCTGCGCGACCGCCCAACGGTGAGCCACTTCCGACTGACGATTCACCTGCTGGCAGCGTTGCTGTTGCTCGGAATCGTGCTGTGGATCGCCTTCGACCGAATGGACACCGGGCGCCCGGCCGATCGTCGCGCGGGATCTGTCGGCCGGAGCCGTAGCCACGCCCTCGCCTGGGCTCTAGTCGGAGCGGTCGTGGTGCAGATCGCATACGGGGGCCTCGTTGCGGGCTTGAAGGCAGGGCATGTCTCCAATACATGGCCTCTCATGTTCGGTCGACTGATACCGCCCGGACTGCTGGCGGGAAGCGATTCCTGGTGGATGAGCCTGTTCGAACCAATCAGCTCCCATTGGATACATCGCTGGTTGGCTTTCCTGGTCGCGGCGATCGCGGTTGCCGTGTTCGTTGTGGTCCGTCGGGATCATGCCGATAGCGACGCCCTCCGGATTGCGGCGAGGTGGATGCTCATCGCGATAGGGCTGCAGATCACACTGGGTGTCCTGGTGGTACTGCTGAACGTCCAGAAGTGGTTGGCGCTCACACACCAGGGCGTCGGTGTGGGCCTCTTCTGCATATCTGTCGCGATCGCCCACCGGGTTCGCTCGAGATCGAGGCCTCACGTCCCGTCGGTGACCGCACGATCGGCGTAACAACGGCTCCGATGGAGCGATGGCTGCTTGCAGTGTTGTTCCACCTGCAGCTACGTGTAGATCGCTCGCAACACATCCATTGCGTCTGCCACGATCTCCTCATCTGACATCGCTTCCAAGGCTTCAGCGACGGAACCGGCGTTGAAAGCGACCACGATGGGCCTTCCGGTCACAGGCTCCATGTCGTACCACTGCGCCCACTTCCCCCGCTCCTCTGAGATGTAGCCGAAGTAGTCGACGCTTTGATCCCAGAAGACCTGAGGAAACTCGAGCACTACCTTGTTGAGGAGGCCCATCCCGAGGCGTTCGATCGCCCCGATCTTCTCAGCGGGCAGCGAGGGCTCGAACACAACGTCGTTCGTCTTGAGCACTCCGAGCGGCAGCGTGACAACCACATGATCGTGGGTGGATTCAGTGCGAGCGAACGAGAGTGTCACGCCATCGTTGGACCAGGCCAGCCGTTCAACGGCCTGGCTGAAATGGAGGTCGAGACCGCCGGTCAGGGTCTGCAACAGTTCGAGGTAGCCGTTTGGGAGCAGCACATCGGCACCGCCGAAGTAGTCGCCCTCGTGCGGAGCCTCGGCCGACAACATCGAGACGTCCGCGGCGTACTCGTGTTCAAACTCTGCAACCACCGCGAATTCGAACTGACCAACATATTCCTGGCTGCGCCCAACCAGGGCATCGTCGATTGCTGCCTGGATCGTCAGACCCTGGCGCGCCGCGCCGTTGACGGTCCGAGTCGGAGCCGACCAGAATCTGTCGCCAACAGGATCGCCTCCCACGTCATATGTGCGGGTGTCGTCCCAGTTAGTGCGGATTCTTGGAGCATCGATGGAATCGGCAATGACTGACAGGGGATTGCCGGCTACGCCCTGAATCCACGACGCGCCGAGATCGATGGGAACGCCAAGTGACACGTCGGTAAGCACCCTGCCCCCGATGCTGCCCCGAGCCTCATATATGTCGACACCGAATCCTGCATCGACCAGCCGGCGTCCGGCCGCGATTCCGGCGGCGCCCGCTCCGATGATCCCGACGGAGGCACCTCGATTGGCCACAGCTTCGAGCCGGCTCGCCGCGTCACGGCCCGACATGAGGGCGCCGTGAACTGTGGCGGGGTTTGAACTCGAGGTCGCCTCGCCGGCGAAAAACAGAGAGGTGCCAACGGGCGCCGCCAGGAGCTCCCGATCGCCGGGACGACTATCGAGAGATAGATACGAGTAGCTACCGCGAGCCAGACGATCCGCCCGCCATCTGGTGACAATCGCGGCCGCGGGATCGGGGATCGGGCCGATCGTTGGTGAACCGCGCGAACAGCCGGCGAGCGCGCCCAAGGAGGCCAACCCCGAGAGCTGCAGGAAGCGGCGCCGGTCAAGACTCGTCACAAGGTCCTTCCTCCCAACGACTCCTCCACCCGGCTAGCGGCCCGCTCCCCGCTCTCGATCGCACCATCGATCGATCCGGACGCCAGCGTGTGCTCGCCGGCGAAGACAACACTTCCCTCATCCTGGAAGACGCCTAGGAGTGCTTCATCACCGGGGCCGAGAGCGGAGTAGCAACCTCCGAACCATTCCTCTTGACCCCAATCGATGAACGTTGAGTCTGCTCGGAGCCTCACCTCTGGAAGAGCGTCGGCCACTTGGATTCGCCAATCATCTGATACAGCATCGATCGCACGCTGGGTCCCGGCAAACGCAGTCACTGCGCTGCGAACAGACCCGTCTTCCCCGGCGCCGGTCCAACACCACCAAGTTGCCTCGCCGCTCTGTCGGGCGAGCAAGGGTGGTTGCGACTCAGTGGGCACGACGAGCTTGGCGGCAGTTGCCATCACAAGACGTCCGAGCGCAGCCGTCAGTGCTCGGCCAAGTGGCGGATCGAAACGCAGCCTCGAGATGATCGGCAAAGGGACCGCCACAACCACGGCGTCGGCTGCGATCGTCTCGATCGCCGTGGAAACCATCGCGCCGGCATCTGTCGTTTGGATGCGTTCCACCTGCTGATTCATCCGAACATCGCTGAGCCAGCCGGCCACAGCCTCCGCGAGGGATTCGTTGCCTCCAGCGACGCGCAGGTAGCTCGCCTCTCCGACGCCGAAGTCGCCGACGATTTCATCCACTGCGATCGATCGCATCGGCATGCCGGCTGAGGCCTCGAGCCGTTGCTGCAACACCGTGAATGCATCCGATCCATCGTCGAGATCCGTAAGCAGCTCCTGGGCTGTGAGCCTTGAGCGATCTACCGGAGAAAGCGACTCGTAGGCGACCGCAACGACGTCCGCTACGCGTCGATGTTCATGGGATGGAACCGGGGGCGACCCCATCAGGTCCCGTGCGGCAAAATCGACCCCGACCGGGCTCATTTGCACACCGACTTCCTGAGCCAGGGCCACCACCGACTGCTGATCGCTGCGTAGCCACTCACCGCCAAGCTCGGCAACCTCGCCGTTGCTCAGAATCATCGAACGCAACCGGCCCCCGACCCGGTTCTGGGCTTCGAGGACAGTGACATCGTGGCCAGCCTGAGTGAGCCTAAGGGCTGCCGTCAGGCCCGCCATGCCTGCGCCAATGACGACGACCTTGGCCATTTCGACTACACCGTGCCTTTGGGAACGTCAGTTGTTCGGATCGAGGAGTGCCTCTGCTCAGGTTCGTCGCGTCGCACCGAACCACCGCCGGTGCGCGCCGCCTCATGCGGCCGCCGGAGGGACGGCGCCTCATCGACATGTGCTGCAGCTCTTACCCAGACCAAGCCCTGCTCCCGGCGGACAACATGGTGAAGCTACTCCATGACCGTTCGGCGCGCCCAGGGTCGGTGCCAATCCGACATTCCCCAACGAGGCGTTGTATAGGACACAAACAAGAATCAACAACATGGAAAGGACCGGTGGGACTCGATTCCATCGGCTCTTACCGCCGAATCGGCAGCCGGCACGCTGCGGCACTGGTCTCGCTCACTTGCGCCGCAGCTCAGCCCTCGGAACGAGCTCGCTCCAGGGCAAGGTGACGTGCCCAAAGCCTCAAGTGGATACCCGGTCTGGTCGACCATTTACGAAACCTGCCGGTCGTGTCCGAGGAGGCCCGCCGATGAAACGCCTGATCCCCCTGCTGCTCCTGACAGTCATCTTGAGCGGCTGCACTGTTCGGTTCGACTCACACATCACCGTCAACGGTGACGAGTCGGGCACGTTCGCGCTCGAAATCTCGCTCGACGAGGAGTTGCGTGAATTGGCCGCCCAGTCCGGTGAAGCGGACGGCTTCGGTCTCACGGAGAACCTCGAGGACGTTCCGGCCGGTTGGTCCGTCACTGAGTTCACCAGCGCCGAGTTCGAGGGCTTTCGGGTCGCGACCGACTTCGACAGCTTTTCCGACCTCGACCGGCGGCTTGCCGAGCTGACCGAAACGTCAGACGCCGACTCAGTGGCACCGACGTTCCTCGAGGAGTCGGGGTTAACACACGACGGCAACGACTTTGTTTTCAGCACGACGATAACCGGGCTTGAAGACGACCTGACCGGCCTCGGCGGCGGCTCCGACGACCTGAGCTTCGAAGGCTTCGACACAGCGACGGTGTTTGCCGAGCTATTCCAGATTCGACTCCTTGTGACACTCCCGGGAACCATTGGGGCAAACAACGCAGACTCCGCCGATGGCAACACGCTCGTCTGGAACATCAACTTCAGCGACGAAGGACGAACCCTCGAAGCCGCTTCCACCGCCGGCGCCGGTGGTGGGCTGAGTACCGGGCTAGCCCTCGGCCTCCTCGTACTCGGCGCAGCCATCATCGCCTTCATCGGCTACCGGGTCAGCCAGCGGAACCGCCAGGAGGAACCCGCGTGGATGGGTCATGTGCCGACGCCACTGACCCCCAGCCCGGGTGGAGAACTCGGCAGCGATCCCTTCGCCGCAGCAGCACCCACCGAAAGCGTGCCGCCGCGGTCCGGATGAAGGCTGAGCCGGCGAACAGATCTCGAGCCGCGGGCTGAGCAACCGGCGACCCAGAGCGCTAGTCGCACAATTCCCACCGCGCCCGCAGGGAGGCCGCACAGGCTGACCGGGTGCGCCGTCGAGCACCTTGCTAGCGCTCGGGACCCGAGACCTGTGCCGCTCGTTCCTGCACACCGCCCAGCACGAACTGCGCAGTGTGCTGAGCAAACCGCTCGACCAACGCCGAGTCGAGCTCCTCTCCGAAGCTCTCTTGCAGCCACGCCCGCCCGGCGAACACGAACTCGCACATCCCGATTAGGGAGAAGAAGAACATCGTGGGGTCGATCTCGCGCCAACCGAGCTCTTCACGACCGCGGGCCAGGATCTCGGCGTACAACTCACGGGCGGGACGCGCAAAGGCAACGCTCATGCGCTCGACCGATGGTTGGTCGGCGGCAAGCAGGCGACTGTTCATCAGGACATTCACATACGGGTAGCGGAGGTAGTTGCGGATCATCGCCATGACATGCGCCTGCAACATGTCCGCGGGCGAGCGGCCGCTGCTGCCCAGGCGCTTCGTCGCAGCGCCCAAGCCCCCCATCACCCGCTCGACGAGTGCGTCGAGAAGCCCGTCCTTGCTCCCAAAGCAGTAGCGCACCATGGCAACGTTGACACCGGCTCGCTCACAGATCTCGCTCACAGAGACCGGGCCGCCGAAGTGCTCGTAGAGCAACTCATGTGCCGCTTGGAGCAGCCGCTCGCCGGTGACTGCGGCTCCTCGCAGTTCTCCGGGAGGCGGGGGAAGCGTGGGAGGACCCTCAGGTGGTGCATGGCGAGTGTTCATGATCGAATACTACTGCTTGCTTTTAATTAAACGTTCATTTAAAGTTCCCACCGTGATATCTGACCTTGTTCGCATCGGCAGCTGGGCGGCGTTCTGGGGTGATACCAACGCCGCGCCCGGCCAACTGTTGAACGAAGACGTTGACTACCTGGTATCGGACTACCTGTCAGAAATCACAATGGCCTTGCTGGCAAGAGCCCGAGACAAGGATCCAGAAGGCGGGTTCGTCCCGGACGCGGTGAACGCCCTGCTCCCCCACCTGAGCACGCTGCACGAGCGTGGCATCAAGGTGGTCACCAACGCCGGAGCCCTGAACCCCGCGGCGTGTGCACGCGCATTCGAAAAGGCGATCTCCGAAGCGGGCCTGCACCTGATCGTCGCCGCGGTCGAAGGCGATGATCTCATGCCGCAACTCCAGGAGCTCACCAACCGGGGAGCGCGCGACATGTTCACCGACGCTCCGCTGCCGGCCACGCCGATGACGATGAACGCCTACCTCGGCGCGCGGCCCATCGCTGCGGCACTGGATGGGGGCGCCGACATCGTGGTCACGGGAAGGTGCGTGGACGCTGCCGTCGTGCTCGGGCCGCTGATCCACGAGTTTGGGTGGGCTGACGACGACCACCATCTACTTTCTGCGGGCAGCCTGATAGGCCACATCATCGAGTGCGGCCCGCAATGCTGCGGCGGGACGTTCACGGACTGGGAGGCCGTTCCCGGCTGGGACAACCTCGGTTTCCCAATCGCCGAGTGCGCCCCGGACGGTACCGCGGTCATCACGAAGCCGAACGGGACGGGTGGGCTCGTGACGCCCGCAACTGTCGGCGAGCAGGTCGTGTACGAAATCGGCGACCCCGGGGCGTACGTGTTGCCGGACGTCACGTGCGATTGGCGCAATGTCAAGCTTCGTCAAGTCGGACCCGATCGTGTCCACGTCTCGGGTGCCGTGGGTGCGCCCGGGCCGTCGACCTACAAAGTCAGCGTCACCAACGCCATCGGGTATCGCTGCATGACCACCGCGATGTTCTCAGGGCTCGACGCCGCGGCGAAGGCTCGCCGCGCAGGTGAGGCGCTCATCAGTCGCGCCGCCCGCATGATCGCCGAGGCTGGATTCGGCCCGTTCGACGAGACCTCATTGGAGGTAATCGGAGCCGGTGACACTTTCGGCCCACGCCACCGCAACGATGCCGCCACTGAAGCGGTGGTGAAGGTCGGCGTCCGTCATCGTGATCGGGAAGCGTTGGAGATCTTCGCCCGGGAGTACGCGCCTATGGCTCTAATCGCCCAGGGTATGACAGGGTTCTTCGGCGGCCGACCCCGCGTGGCTCCGGCCATCGAGATAGTGCACCTGCTGGTCGACAAAGAACTCGCGATCCCCGCTATTCGCAGCGGCGACGACACCACGCCGTGTCCCGTGAAGACCGGCGGCGACCGCCGACCGAGCGGAACGCCACCGCTGGAGGAAACACTGCCACCCAACGCCGACGGCCCGGTCCGCTCTGTCCCGCTTCGTGCGCTGGCGTATGGTCGCAGCGGCGACAAGGGGAACCGCGCCAACATCGGGCTTATTGCCCGCCGACCTGAATTCGTCGATGTGCTGAAGGCACAGGTGACGTGCGAGCAGGTGGCCGACTTCTTCGCTCACTACCTCGAGGGCGGGGTGACACGGTGGGAGCTCCCCGGCTTTCACGCCATGAACTTCTTGCTCGACGGCATCCTGGGCGGCGCCGGAGGTACTTCGACCCTGCGCTACGACCCTCAGGGGAAGTCGTTCGCTGCGATGTTGTTAGGAATGCCGATCGACGTTCCAGCCGACTGGGACGGCGGCCTTCTGGTCGCCGCATCGGCGCCATGAGCGGGCTTCCCGCCAAGGTTCTGGTCGCCAACCGCGGCGAGATCGCCGTTCGAATCATCACCACCCTGCGCCGTCTCGGAATCGCCTCGGTCGCCGTCCACCACGCCGCCGACGCTCAGAGCCGCGCCGTGCGCTACGCCGACGAGGCGGTGCAGCTCGTCGGGGACCCGCCCGTCTCTGCGTACCTGGACGTGCAGCAGATCGTCGCCGCCTGCCAATCGACCGGCGCCGCGGCGGTGCACCCCGGGTTCGGCTTCTTGTCGGAGAACGCCGGGTTCGCCGAGGCGCTCATCGAGGCAGGGATCACCTGGATCGGGCCACCGCCGTCGGCCATGCGTTCAATGGGCGACAAGATCGAGTCAAAACGCCTCGCCCTGCAGGCAGGCGTGCCCATCCTGCCCGGTTCCGACGGCGCGCTGCGCGATGCCGACGAGGCCGTTGCAGAGGCCGAAGCGATCGGCTTCCCCGTACTCCTGAAGGCCGCCGCGGGCGGCGGAGGCAAGGGTATGCGCGTCGCCATGGACGCGGCCGAGTGCGGCGTGGCCTTCCAGCGAGCTTCCTCAGAGGCGGAGGCGGCATTTGGCGATGGGAGGATGTTCGTCGAGCGCTACGTGGAACGGCCCCGCCACATCGAGATCCAGGTGCTCGCCGATCAACACGACAACGTGATCCACCTCGGTGACCGGGAGTGCTCAATCCAGCGCCGCCACCAGAAGGTCATCGAGGAAGCCCCCTCCCCGTTTCTCGATGACGAGCAACGCGAGCAGCTAGGGGCACAGGCGGTCAGCCTTGCGCGCTTGGTTGACTACACCTCGGCCGGCACCGTCGAGATGATTGCCGATGGCGAAGGCGGCTTCTTCTTCCTGGAGATGAACACGCGGCTGCAAGTCGAGCACCCGGTGACTGAGATGATCACCGGAATCGACATCGTCGCCGAGCAGGTGCAAGTCGCCGCCGGCAAACCACTGGGTATCACTCAGTCCGACGTCCAGCTGAAAGGCCACGCCATCGAGGCGCGGATCTACGCCGAGGATCCCCAGCACGACTTCCGGCCGCAGACCGGCACAACCGAGCTGGTGCGCTGGCCCCATGGCCCGGGAGTGCGCGTCGACCATGGCCTGCGAGAAGGAAACCCGGTTACCGCCTCCTTCGACCCGATGCTGGCGAAGATTGTGGCCCACGGGCCGGACCGTGGGGCCGCGCTACGCCGGGCGATCGAGGCGCTTGGCGAGACGGTGCTACTCGGCGTGACCACGAACACCGCCTATCTGCGACGGGTACTGGAACATCCCGCATTTGCCGCGGCCGACCTGCACACCGGCTTTCTCACCGAGCACGCCGACGAGCTGGTCGACAACGGCCCTACCGCCGAACAGCTGCCGGTATTGGTTGCGGCCGCCCTGCTGTACGGATACGACGTCCGACACGACCCGCCCGCGACACTGGATGCGATCGGCGCCTGGAGGCCCTGATGGAACGACGCTACGCACTAGACGACGGCGAGCCAGAGGTCGTCACGTTGGTGCGCAGGCTCGACCACAGCACCCTCCGGATGTCCGGCGCCGAGCACGACGTCGCCCTGCACACCATCGGCGGCGGCCGCTCCGAGGTCATGGTCGATGGCAGAGTTGTACCTGTCTCGATCGTCAAACGGGCGGACACCGTGTACCTCCACGCCTTCGGTCGGGCCTGGGAGATCGGTGTCGGTGAGGAGTCGGCGCACAGCAGCGGCGGGCCGTCATCTGCCGACGCGGTGCTGGCGCCCATGCCCGGAACGGTCGTTTCGCTGCATTGCGAGCCTGGCCAGGTCATTGGGGCCGGCGAGGTCCTGGTCGTGATCGAGTCGATGAAGCTGCAGACAGAGCTGGCAGCGCCGCGCGACGGCATCGTGGACCGGATCCTCGCCCGGATTGGCGACACCTTCGATCGCGACGCCCCGCTGGTGACACTGCAGGGAGAGGACAAGGAGGACTGACGTGCAGCGCCTGCCAACCCGGATCGACACTACGTCGGACGCATTCCGCGCCAATCACGAGCACAACCAAGCGCTTGCCGAGGATCTGCGGGCCCGCCTGAACGCCGCTCGCCACGAGCGACCGGCGTCGCGCCTCGCGCGGCTAGAAGAGCAAGGCAAGCTGCCCGTACAGCAGCGGCTGGACCTGCTGCTCGATCCAGACTCACCGTTCCTCGAGTTCTCCGCGTTGGCCGCATGCGAGGCCTACGACGGCGAAGCCCCACGGGCCCTGGTGGTCACCGGTATCGGCGTTGTGCAGGGCCGCGAGGTTGTCGTCATCGCCAGTGACAGCTCGCTGAAAGGTGGAACCTGGTATCCGCTGACCGTGCACAAGATCGTGCGTGCGCTCGAGATAGCCCTCGAGAACCGTCTGCCCGTCGTCCACCTAATCGACTCCGGCGGCGCCTATCTGCCGCTTCAGGACGAGATCTACGCCAACGCCGGAAAGATCTTTCATCACCAGTGCCTGCTCAGCGCAGCGGGCGTGCCACAGGTCGCAGTGGTCCTCGGCCATTGCACCGCAGGAGCGGCGTACCTACCGACGCTGTGTGACGAATCGATCATGGTTCGCGGCAAGGCTTTCGTCTTCCTCGCAGGACCCCCGCTTGTGAAGGCTGCCACCGGCGAGGAGGTCAGTGCTGAGGAACTCGGCGGCGCGGACATGCACGCCACGGTCTCCGGAACCGCCGACTACGCAGTAGACACAGAACGCGAGGCCCTCTCGCTGGCGCGCGACATCATCGGCGTGTGGGCGGCTCCGGACCGGCGCCACCTCGACATGCGTGAGCCCGAACCGCCGTACCATGACCCTGCCGAGCTGTACGGGATCATCCCCGACGACATCAAGAAACAGTTCGACATGCGTGAGGTCATCGCCCGCATCGTCGACGGCAGCCTGTTCCACGAGTTCAAGCCCGGTTACGGAACGACCCTCGTCACCGGCCGTGCCTTCATCCTTGGCCACAAGGTCGGGATCATCGGCAACAACGGCGTGCTCTTCAGCGAGGCCGCCAACAAGGCCACGCAGTTCATGCAGCTCTGCGACCGTGACCGCATCCCGTTGCTGTTCATGCACAACATCACCGGTTTCATGGTGGGCCGTGAGTACGAACGTCGCGGCATTTCCAAGGACGGCGCCAAGATGCTGATGGTCCAGGCGAACGTGACCGTCCCGAAGCTGTCACTGCTGGCCCACGCTTCCCAGGGTGCCGGCAACTACGCAATGGCCGGACGCACCTGGTCGCCACGGCTGCTGTTCGCCTGGCCCAACTCACGTTCGTCGATCATGGGTTCGCAGCAGGCCACCAAAACGTTGACGGAGGTGCGGCTGGCGTCGCTGAAGCGCCGTGGCGAGGAGCCGACCCCCGGAGAGCTCGCGGCGATCGAATCGGAGTCCTACGAGCACTTCGAAACGACCAGCCATCCCTACCACTTGACGTCGAACCTGCGTGACGATGGACTGATCGACCCCCTGGACACCCGCAATACCTTGGGGATGGCCTTGTCGGCCGTCTCCGCGACGCCGACCCTGCGCACCCCCGGTGGTGTGCTCCGCATCTGAAGGAGGCCCAAACCGTGCCCGACCCGACAGCGAAGCAGGTCGTCCGCTACCAGCGAGATGAGGCCGTCGCCTGGCTCACCATCGATCGGCCGGAGGCGCGCAACGCGCTGTCGGCTGCGGTTCGCAAGGGCCTGTGGGCCGGGTTCGAGCGGTTCCGCGACGACGAGGGCGCCGCCGTGCTGATCCTCACCGCGACCGGCGACAAGGCTTTCTGCGCCGGTGGGGACTTGAAAGAAATGTCCGCCTCGTCGCTGGGCGTCCCGCCGCCGGATTTCCTGCCATACCTCGGTCGCACGGTGCTCACCGACAAGCCGGTCATCGCCGCCGTCAACGGTGTGGCCTACGCCGGCGGCTTCCTGCTGGCCCAGATGTGTGATCTGGTCGTTGCAGCCGACCACGCCCGTTTCGCCATCTCCGAAGCCAAGGTCGGACGGGGGGCGCCGTGGGCGGCGCCTCTTCCCTGGCTGATCCCGCCCCGCGCCGCGATGGAATTGCTCGTCACCGGCGACCCGATCGATGCCCAGCGCGCTTTGCATCTGGGCCTCATCAATCGAGTGGTGCCTTTGCAAGACCTCCTGGCCGAGGCGGCCGAGATGGCGGGCAGGATCGCCGCCAACGCTCCACTGACCGTCCGCGCCTCCAAGCGCATGGTCTACGCAGCCGCCGAGCGGGGATGGAGCGACGCGCTGGAAGAGGCCGACCGGATATTCGAGCCGGTTTATCTCAGCCAAGACGCCCAAGAGGGCCCGAACGCCTTCCGGGAGAGGCGCCAACCACGATGGGAGGGGCGATGAGCCACAGCGACGACACCATGAGACTGCGGAGGTCCTGCAAATGAACACAATCGACGTACACACCCTCGTCGGACGCCGTGCCGTGGCCCGCTGGGAGCGCCTCTCCGTCGGCGACCTATTTGAGCGGCTGACGTGGTCACGGCCCGATCAGGAGGCGATTGTCGCCAGTCACGGTGCGGCGTCGGCCCCCGAATTCGAGCGCCTGACCTACCGGCAAGCGAACGAAGCCGCCACGTGCGTGGCCAACGCGCTACTCGACCGGGGGTTGCAGCGCGGCGATCGTGTCCTGCTGTTCTGCGACAACTCAGTCGAGGCGCTGGTCACCAAGATCGGGATCGCCAAAGCCGGACTCGTGGCTGCGCCGATCAACACGATGATGGCGCCTGACGTCCTCGAGCACCTCATCCGCCTGGCAGAGCCGAGCCTGGCCATCGTCGACGCCGAACTGTGGCCGCGCGTCGCAGAAGCGTTCGCCAACACCGGCCTGCGCGCCGATGTCACGATCGAGATAGAGGGTGGCGTCGTCGACGACGGCATATCATTCACTGACTTCATCGCGGCCGCCGGCACCGATGAACCCGAAGTCGAGATCCATGGCGACGACATCTGGGAGCTGCTGTTCACCTCAGGTACGACCGCGATGCCCAAGGCCGTCATGATCTCGCACACCTACAGCCACCTGGCCGGGCAGAGCATGGCGCTCTCTCTGAGCCGGGGCCTGCGCCAGGAGGACCAGATGCGTCTGGTGTCCTTCCTCCCACTGGTGTTCCACTCCGGCGATCAGGTCTTCTTCATGTCGGTGATGCTGGCCGGAGGCACACTGATCCTCGGGCGTCGCCCAGACCCAGCAGCGATCGCCCAAGCCATCTCGCAAGAACGGGCGACAACATTGTGGGGAGGTGCGCCCGCCATGCTGCAGGCCCTCGTCGGCGCCCTCGATGCGTCGCCTGAACTGGACGCCAGCACTCTGACCGCCGCGATGTTCGGTTGGGCGGCCCTGGCGCCCGCGATCCTCGACGCGCTACGCAGCCACACCAATCCAGACTTCCAGGTGACGGCGATCTTCGGCCAGACAGAGGCGATTTCCTGTCACCGTTTCTGGCCCGCCCAGTACCCGGACCTCTACGCACGGACTGCCCCGAAGGAAAGCTACATCGGCGTGCCCAATCCGCTTCTGGCCTCCAAGATCGTCGACGAGCACGGTGCGGAGATCACGCCAGACCGCACAGGTGAAGTCGGCGAGGTCGTGTACCGCTCCCCCATCGTTGCCGCCGGGTACTACCGCGACGAGGACGCCTCGCGCGAAGCCTTCCGCGGCGGCTGGTTCCACAGCGGCGATGCGCTCTCCCACGGCGAGGACGGCCAGCGCATGATGAAGGATCGTTACAAGGACATGATCAAGTCCGGCGGCGAGAACGTGTCGTCGCTCCGGGTGGAGGCGGTTCTGGTACAACACCCTGAGGTCGCGACCGCAGCTGTCGTCGGCTTGGCCCACGATCACTGGGGCGAAGCCGTCACCGCGCTGGTGATCCCGGCCGGAGAAGGCCTGGACCCCGACGCTGTCGCGGCATGGGCGCGTGATCGGCTTGCCGGGTTTGAAACACCCAAGGCGATCATCCCGGTGACCGAGCTGCCAACGACGGTCGGGGGGAAGGTACTCAAGCACAAGCTACGCGACCAGTACTCGACGTTCTACGGTGAAAACGCCACGTGACGAGGGAGGCAGGACATCCGATGCCGAACATGACTGACTACGAGGACACGCGGCGATCGTTCCGCCTCGACGTGCCGGAACGGTTCAACGCCGCGGCCGATGTCGTCGACCGGCGGGCGGCAACGGAGCCATCGAAGCTCGCGCTTCGTATGGTCTCGCCGGACGGGCGAACTGCCGACGACTACACCTTCGCCGATCTCCAGGACCGGTCCAACCGTATGGGCCGGGTACTGGCGGATAAGGGCGTGACCAAAGGCGACCGGGTCTTCCTGATGCTCCCCCGGGTCATCGGTTGGTACGACACGCTGCTCGGTACGATCAAGCTCGGTGCGATCCCCATGCCAGGCACCAAGCAGCTGAAGGCGAAGGACATCGCCTACCGGATCAACAAGGCAGGCGCGTCGGTGGCGATCACGGACCCCGCAGGCGCCGCCGTCGTCGACGCCATCCGCGGGGAGTGCCCGACGCTGCAGACGACCATCGTCATCGGCGGCCAAGCCGACGGATGGATTGACGGCGACGACGCTCGGATCGCAGCGTCGTCCGATCCTCTGCCGCAGGATGTGACGGCCTCATCCGATCCGATGCTCATCTACTTCACGTCGGGGACGACCGGCAACCCGAAGATGGTGCTCCACACTCAGGCCTCCTACGGGATAGGCCACCAGATCACGGCCCGTTTCTGGCAGGATCTTGGACCAGAGGACATCTTCTGGGGGGTGTCCGACACCGGCTGGGCGAAGGCGGCATGGTCGAAGCTGTTCGGCCAGTGGGCCCTCGGGGCCACCGTCATGGCGTGGAACGCTCAGGGCAAGCCCGACTTCGAGCAGATGCTGCAGATGATCGTCGACCACGACGTCACCGTGTTCTGCGCTCCCCCGACCATCTACCGCAACTTCGTCACACGAGATCTGTCGGGATACGACTTCGCGCGGCTGCGCCACTGCCTTGCCGCCGGCGAAGCCCTCAACCCGGAAACGTTCAACGCATGGAAGGCCGCCACGGGAACGGAGATCCACGACGGCTACGGCCAGACGGAATCCGTCAACCTCCTCGCCAACTATCCCTGCATGCCAATCAAGCCCGGCGCGCTCGGCAAGCCGACGCCCGGGTTCGATGTCGCCGTCGTGGACACCGAGGGCAACCCGTTGGATCCAGGGAACCAAGGCCAGATCGCCGTTCGGGTGAAGCCCCGGCGGCCGATCGGACTGTTCGTCGAGTACTGGCAGGATCCCGCCGCGACCGCCGACGCCCACCTCGGTGACTGGTACCTGACCGGCGATCGAGCGCATGTCGACGAGGACGGCTACTTCTGGTTCGTCTCGCGCAACGATGACGTGATCATCTCCGCCGGCTATCGGATCGGGCCTTTCGAGGTCGAATCGGTGATCATGGAGCATCCTGCCGTTCAGGAGACTGCCTGCATCGGCGTCCCAGATCCCGAACGCGGCGAGGTCGTCAAGGCATTCATTGTGCTCGCCCCCGGCTACGCAGGTTCCGACGCGCTCGCCACGGAGATCCAGGACTACGTCAAGACCAACACTGCCCCCTACAAGTTCCCTCGCCAGGTGGAGTTCATCGAGGAACTCCCCAAGACGGTCTCAGGAAAGGTCCGACGAGTGGACCTGCGAACCCGCTGAGCTGCAGTCACCACCTGGCAAGACGATCGGTGCGCTCCCGAAGCGGGCGCCGGCGCTCATTGACCTAGCGAGCGTTGGCGTCTCGGCTTGCAACGTGTAGTCGATACTCTCCGTCCTATGCGGGACAACGCTGATTTCGACGACGCCGAGGCTGATTGGGAACCGCTACGGCGTCGCCGAGCCGGCCCGATTCGTGTCCTCGCCATCCTTGTCGTCATCGCAATGGTGTTGGCGCTCGTCATTCCTGTGCTGCTGCGCCTGCTGCAGGACGAGCCGGACGGGCCACGACCCGACGGTGTAAATGCCGCTCGGCCGCACGATCCGGCGTGGATTCGCGAGCTAGAGACGGTTCTCTAGCGTGTACATGCTGTAGGTACTGAAGTCACAGGACATCTGGCGGTAGCGCTCCACGACCTGACGACGCGCCGTCTCCCATCGGACGGCGTCGTCATACTTGTAGTCATCGATGGCCTGGTACATCGCCACCTCGAGTGCTGCACACCCGTTCGCAGCACCTATCAGATCTCGAGGAACAAGAGTGTCGATGACCCGTTCACCCAGAGGAGTGAGTGGGAATGCGACGATAGAAAGCACGACAATGGCGAGCCGGAAACGCGTGTGCCCGCTGAGGGACCTGGCCCATTTCCGGGCGGACTCTTGAGACGGACGCACATATCTCACTTCGGCTCCGCACTTCGCTCCTTGAGAGTACTTCTAGACACCGTGCGGCCAGTGGTCTGACCCAGCGAGCTGCGAAAGCCTAAGGAGCTGGCGCGTCCCAGCGGACGTCGTCAACCACTTCTGTGAATCCGAGCGATTCGTAGAGATGGTTGGCGGGTGAACCAGCCCCGGACCCCACGTAGGCCGTCTCCGCACCGAGCGCGAGCGCACGCCGTAGACCCTCGGTTATGACGGCGGAGGCCAGCCCGCGTCTGCGGTGCTCCTCATGGGTCCCGACCGGTTCAAAGATGACGTAGCGGTTGACCTCGTCCCACCACGCTGTGGTGTAGGCAGCAAACGTCCCGTCTGCGGCAACTGCGGCCAGGTCGAGGTCGGGCCTGTATCCAGGCGCCCGTGCCAGCACCTTCATCAGTTCACCGGTGCGCTTGTTGCCGAACGCGGACCGACTAGCGGCGGCGCGACCTTCGCTGTCTTCCTCCGTGGTCAGATCCAACGACCGGACGATGTACCCGTCGGCAACCGGTCCGTTAGGAAGCGGATCCCTCATTGACCGGCGTCGCATGTGGCCTTCAAGACCGATTCGAGTCCAGCCGCGCTCTTTGAGCACACTCTCTCGAACCGAGTCACCGTCGGTAATCCAGGTCGAGAAGGGAGTATCGGGACGGCGCGCCGGCGATCGGTTTTGCTCGGCCCAAGCAAACATCTCGTCCTCTAGGTATCGGTAGTCCGGGTGGATCTCCACGAATAGGTCCCCGCCACTCTCGGGGTGCGCCACGCCGACGATTCGGCCATCCGACTCCCAGATGCGCACAAACCTCTCCCAGGGCCGATCGTCGGCCAGTTCACATGCAGCGTTGCCGGAGAAACGCACGATTTCCCACCGCTCGTGACCCCAATTGAACATCTCGCCAAGGGCGGCAAAAGTCTCGATCAGGAACTGGCGAATGGCCATGAAGTCGGCCTCACCCGAATACGCACGGTCAACGACAGAACTCATGGAGACCAGTCTTCCAGCGTCCTTTCGGCGAGCGAAATCGAGAGGATCATTCGAGGCCTTGTCGATCTCGGCAGTAACCACGTCATCGATGGCCCTGCCGTCGTCCCGCGCCTTGGTGATAATCACTCGAACGCTTCGACGGCTACTCCGACCACAACCGGCGTAGATGTCAGACGATCCGGCCGGCTCTGTCGCCCTCACGGAAGGCCTCCAGCGCGGATCGGGGCGCCACCGCATCGCCCACCATTTTTGTGGGCGCGAGTTTTTGCAGTATCGCCAGAAGCGAGTCCTGCGGTTTCGGCGGTACGCCGGCGACGACGAAGTCGTACGATCCGGCCGTCTCGTCCCCCGAGAATGCATGCTTCAAGTAGGCGCGGCCCCGGCTGATCCTGTTGAGGCTCGTCGTCGGCAGCACCACGATTCCCAGCTTCGGCAGCAGCCGCAGGTAGTCGTTCAAATGGGTCTGACCCATGTTCACACCAAAGTGCAAATGGGGGGTGGCAACCGTCACCTTGCTGCCCCGTTTGGCAAGCGATTCAGTGACGAGCGCTGTCTCGTAATTGGCTCGCTGATCGATCACCAGAGACCGTGTGCCCTCCATCTCAAACCTGACACCCTCGAAGACACCCACCGCGGCGTCGTCAGATGAGAGAACGTGGATCGACTCGTCGGTTGCAACGCCGAGCTCGTCAGTCGCAGCGGCTCCTGTGGCCAGGATGATTGCGTCCGGCTTGAACTCCGTTACGAAGGCCTCGTCGACTGCGGTTTGAGTGACAATCTTGACCTCGAGCGTCGACAGCTCCTGCTCTACCCACACGATTGAACTCAATAGGTTCGTGGCCACACCGAAGGTCTCGATGAGGTTCAGTCGGCCGCCGAGCTTCATGCCTGCTTCAACCAGGGTTACGTCATGACCACGCCGCGCCGCGATTTCCGCCGCCTTCATGCCGGCAGGCCCACCGCCAACAACTAGAACCCGCTTCACCGCCGAGATGGGCACATCGAGCGCCTTGAACCGGTTCTCCTCACCGACCTCAGGGTTCTGGAAACACGTGATCGGGAAGCTGCTGACCCGGTCGATGCAGCCCTGGTTGGAGCCGGTGCAGGTCCGAATACGGGAACCTTGTCCAGCTTCGAGCTTCTTCACCAAATCCGGGTCAGCGATCTGCGCTCGCGTCATGCCAACCAGATCGCAGTCGCCGTCCAGCAGTGCTTGCTCGGCCAAATCAGGAGTCGGGATCTTCCCCACACCGATCAGAGGCACCGCGCCCCCAATGGCCGCCCGGAGGTTTCGTGTCAGCGGCAGATACTCCCCAAAGGGATACCGATACGAGCCGATGGCTCTCGCGTAATCCGCGCCGCCGGAGCCCTCAGAGTGATTGAGGTAGTCAAAAAGCCCGGTGCCGATCACCTCAGATGCGATATGACACAGCCGCTCGTGCCCGATCCCTCCATCATCCGGCTTGACGTAGTCATCGCCCGAGATTCGAAAGCCCATCACCTTGTCGGGGCCAATCGCATCTCGCACACGCTGCGCCAGCGTCTTCACGAAATAGAGATCTTCGCCCCATTTGTCAGTGCGCCGATTGGCGCCAGGGGTGAACGACTGCTGTATCAAGTAGCCGTGCGTCCCGTGGAGCTCGACACCGTCCATACCGCTGGCCACAACCGTCGTGGCGGCAAGGGCAAACGACTCGATGACCTCTTCGATCTCTTCGCCGGTCATCTTGTGTGTCGCCTCACCCGCGAGGCTCGTCGATCCGGAGAAGCTCCAAAGTGGATGGAAATCGTCGTGATTGTCCGATTTCCCCTGTGCCCCGAAGTGAAAGAGCTGTGAAATCGCCTTGGCACCGTGACGATGAAGACGGGCGGAAAGTTGTCGAAACTTCGGTGCCATTTCGTCTCGATGGAACACGAAGTGGTTGGGAATCTGGCTCGCCGCATGGACATGCATGGCCGTGAGGATGATCAGGCCGGTCCCACCCTCGGCGCGGCGCTCCTGATAAGCCATATAGCGCTCGCCCGAGGTGCCCTCCTGGAAGAAATCAAGGAAGGCGGCGTGAGCGGTGGACACAACTCGGTTCTTGATCTCGGTTGGTCCGACCTGAACCGGAGTAAGCAGCTTCATCGTCACCCAACTACATCGTTGCAGTAAACCCGCCTTCGGTTATCAACCGCGACGTTGCACCGCGTCGGTCTTCTGGCCTCGCACCGAACTGTATATGAACTCCTTCGCACGCGCCGCGTGATCGAATATCGCTCCGCCGACGGATGCGCTGGTTGGTATCGGTTCGTTTAGACGATCGATGATTGGGAGTTGCAGCGTCGCGGCACTTTCGAGATGTTGCCGTCTCGCCGTCCGGTGACCTGAGTCGGTAGTACGCTGACACGGACCGCCACCCCGGGACGGACATGGCACTCGGAGCTTTCAACGGCAGGATCGCGTTCGTCGATCTGAGCAGTCGAGAGACTCGGGTCGAGCCTCTCGACGAGCAACTTGCGCGGCGGTACATCGGGTC
>JAAELU010000452.1 GCA_024226255.1 bacterium
AGTCCTCCTCCGACGGTTCGTACATGACGCGGCCTCGATTGTGCGCCACTTCCTGATCGACGAGAAGCACCCCATCGGTGGTGGTTATCCGACGGCGAAGTCGATTCTCCCGCCACCACTGATCTCCATCACGAAAGAAGCGATGGTCCACCTCTTCGACCTCGATCCGATGGCCCGGATCACACTCCGCCCATATCTCGGAAACGAAGTCACCGTCGTCAACCCGCGCCGCCATCATCACCCGCACCGGGAGCGGGTTCTCGAAACAGAAGTCCGCGTAGTTGTAGACAACCGTGGCGCCACATCCGAAAGGAACCGTGCGCTCGTGATCCGGGAACAGATCTAGACCATGACGGTGCCGCTCTGTAATGCGCATGCCGGCCTTGACGGCGACCCAGTAGAAGCTATTGGACACCTGACAGAGCCCCCCGCCGACACTTGCCTCTGATTCGCCGTTGCGCAGTTCAAGACCCTTGCGGAATCCACGGCGCTTGGTAGTACGCCCGACGGCGTGATGGTGAGAGAAAACCTGATTCGGCTCAACGATCAGCCGGTCAAGCAGACCGGCGGCAAGGCCAACGTTGGTCTCTTTGCCAAGTTGCACCTCGGCGTCCAAGGCCCCGGCGACCCTCTCCAGAGGAGAAGAGTGGCTGGCCAGGAGAAACGGATATTGGGCGGCTTCCTTGTCGGATGCCTTGGAGAGGGCGACAGTCCGGCGTTCCGCCAGCCATTTGGGGAGGCGCGCCAGGCGTAACAACTCGAGCCGTACACGAAATGGAATCAGCCGACGCCTGAGCCATCGCAGCTGGTCCATCACACATGCACCTCCGTCGTCAAGGTACCCATCACGTCAACGCTTAAGCAGGGCCGGAAGTCCTTGGCAATGGACCTGACGGTCCATTGCTTGGGGCGGGCAGCAATAGCGAAACCCCAGTATGGCCGGACTTGTGATCGGCCTGGCGCTTGGAGATCGACTCAGAATCACTCGGGGTCTGAAGCGCAACGGAATCCAACGCGGGGATCGTCGAACGAGTGTGATGAGTTGCGAAAGGCGCAACGCCCCTGGTCGACCATGAGCTCGGCATCATCGTGACGGAAGAGCCACGAACCACCACGAATCGAGTGATTCCACGGCGGCCCGGCGCCGATAGGGTTGACGTCGCCCAGGGTCTCATAGGCGACCGGGTCGTACCAGTCGGCCACCCACTCCGACGCGTTTCCTGCGAGATTGCATACGCCGAATGGACTTGCTCCAGTCTCCGGCTCCCCCACGCTCACGAGGCCGGGGGATTCGCTTGCGGGCGTTGTCAGCCACGGCCAAGCATCGTCCGGGGCAGCGAGCGGATGCATTGTCGTGTTCAATCTGGTGGGATCCCAATCCGAGCCCCATGGATATGTCAGCCCGTCGAAGTCGCGACATGCCCGCTCCCACTCGGCCTCGGTTGGCAGTCGTTTGCCTGCTGCCGCGCAGTAGGAGTCGGCTTGACCCCAAGAGACGCCAACAACCGGATGCGTCGCGGTGCCCTCCGGGAAGGCACCGTCGATCCAGTACACGGGGACCGGCTCGCTCGCCTCGGTCGCAAATGCGGCATACTGCAGGTTGGTCACCTCGTAGCGGTCGATTGCGAACGCATCCAGATACACCTCACGGCGTGGCTGTTCATCGGGCCTGCCTCCTTTAGTTCCCATCATCGCCCACCCAGCCGGAATCGGGATGACGCTTGCATCGAGCACGGTTGCCACCTCCAGCCAGCGGTGCTCGCCCTCCAGCCAGCGCAGCAGCTCGACTTCGGTATCGACACGCAGGCCCGGCACAGTCGCAATCAAACGGGCTGTCGCAGCGCGTACCCCAACCTCGGCGACCTCATGGAAGGGGTCTTCTTGCAGCGCGTTCCGATACTGTGTGAACGCTTCGGGCCAGTCGCCCACCTCTGCCGCCTCGTGGGCTCTCCTGACCAGGTTGTCAGCCGCCGACTCGCCGGCACACGACACGATGACCGCAATCAGGACCACTGCGAAACTCAGACGTGCAGCCGCACTACGCATAGACGTTGTCCTCTTTGGTCACGTTCCAACTCGGATCATGAGCCGTTGCGCCGTGAGGTCACTCACCGAGATCGATCCTGCCCCTGTGATACATATCGCAGACACGAATGAAGCCGCTATCTGGACCTGAACACACTCGGTCCGAGTCGAGGTCGACGGCATTCGGCAGCCACCTCAATCGTTGTCCGATTGCCGGATCGTGGCTAGGGCCTAACGCCCCGACGTGACATCGGCGCCGTCAGGCCGTGTGGGCAGCCGCGGCGAACCACGCCTCGAGGCGGCGGAAACCCTCGGCGAGATCAACCTGTGGCTCCCATCGAAGGGCGAGGCGGGCCTCACGCTGATCGAACCAGTGGGCCGTAGCCAGCTGCTCGGCAAGAAAGCCAGTCATCGGCGGATCGTCCTCACGGTGGCGACGATCCCACCACGACTCGACAAGTCGACCCCCGATCTTTGCTACCGGGGCAGGCACCTTGAGCGTCGGTGACGGCAGTCCGGCAGCCGCCACAATCCGATTCAGCATCTCCCGAACCGGTCGCGGCTGCCCGTTCGAGACAACCAGAGCGCGGCCGCCGAGTTCAGAAGCGCGGTCGACGGCAGCGACCAGAGCGTCCGCCGCGTTGTCGATGTAGGTGGTGTCGATCAAGGCCGTGCCGGACCCGACGATGGCGAGGCGGCCCTGGCGCGCTCGCTCGACGATGCGGCCCACCAACTGCTTGTCGCCGGGTCCCCACACAAGATGGGGTCGGACCGCGACGACGGACAGGGTCTCCGAGTCGCCGGCGAGTGCGACCCGTTCTGCCTCGGCCTTGCTGCGCGCGTAGAAGCCACGAGCGGTCACGGGATCGGCGGGGCCGGCTCCCGCCCCGACGAGCGAATCTCCGGCATGGACCACCGAGGGCGACGACACATACACGAAACGACCGACACCAGCAGCAACTGCGGCACCGAGAGTGTTGGCTGTCCCGCGGATATTCGTGTCCTCAAAGTCTGACCAAGAACCCGTGGCCGCGACGCGCGCCGCCAGATGGACAACCGCCTCGACGCCCTTGGTGGCAGAGGCGAGCGTCGAGGTGTCGCCAATATCACCGAGCACCTCTCTCATCCCGAGGCCGCTCGGAGAACGCTGCATGACCGTGACGTCATCGCCGCGTGTATCGAGCCGACGGGCGACGGCCGCGCCAAGAAGACTGGTGCCGCCGGTGACAAGCACTTTCACAGTTTGCCGATCCTTCCCCCGGCAAGAATCGCGGACGCCCACGAGGCAATCCGGCCGCGATCGATCTTCGAGTTGTGGCGCTTGTCGACCGGTAACGCCGGTGCCACCAACACGGCTGCAACGTCAACGCCAACCGCGCTGCGGACTTGGTCAGACAGGGCCTCGCTGGCCAAGGCGGGCCGAGGCGCCGGCCGCGATGTGGCCACGACGACTGCTACCTGCTGTGTCCCAGCAGGTCCAATCCCCACGGCCGCCGCCAGGTCGATACCGGGAATCGATTCGACTGCGTGTTCAACGGCTACGGGTGTGATTGGGCCGGCCGGACCGACGATGGTGTGAACCAGACGCCCTTCAATCCACAGTCGCCCGTCCTTGTCGAGATGCCCGACGTCGCCGCTGCGGTGCCAACTCGCCGGCTGAGCCGAAGCATGCTGCGTGACCCAGAGCCGGTCGTAGGCGTCTTTGACGTGGGCGGCCTGAATGACCACTTCGCCGGTCACATCCGGTTCTGTCGAAAACGTCCCGATGGGCCGCCCCATGACGTCCAATTCATCAATCGCGGCGGATACGCCGGCAACGGGATGGCCCACACAAACTCCGTTGCCTACTCCTGCGGCCTCGATCTCAGCCAAGCTGATGTCCGCCACCGGGAGGACTTCGGTCATGCCATACGGCGTGTGCGGCTCTGCATTCGGAAGAACCTCGGCAGCGCGGCGCAAGACGGAACTCGAGACCGGGGCGCCGGCGGACATGAGCAGTCGCACTTGCGACATGGCTTCACGTTGGGCGGGCGTCAGCTGCCCCGAGGTCGCTGACACATTTCGCAGCGCGGCTGGAGAGGCGAAAACGAGAGTCGCAGCAAGCTCCGACACAGCCGCACCAAGCGCGACCGCGCTCAGCGACCCGGGTGATGTGACCTCCATGTCAGGCACCACTGACGGGATGCCCATCGCAGGTCCATACAGGGCAAAGGGAGCAAACGCCGCGACGAGTCGATCGTCCCGACTGATGCTGTACACGCGAACCAAGGCGTCACGTTGCGCCTGAGCCTGGCGATGGAGATAACGAACCCCCTTGGCGGGACCGGTGGCCCCCGAGGTGAAGACGACGGCGGCCACATCGTCGGGCCCCGGCGATGGTGGTGCAGTCTTGAACTCGCCGCGTCTGCGGACCTCATCCAGCGTGGCCCACACACCAAGACTCTTCTGAAGCACCGGCGTTAGCTCCCCGACGGCGATACGCCGACCGGGCCAGCGCATCGTCCGCGCCACCGCCAGGGCCTTGGTAACCCCAATCAGATACTGCGGTGCTGCGCTTTCGAGAGCTTGGCCCATACCGCGCAGCCCAAGGCCGGCGTCGGCAACCACCGTGACAGCACCCATTCGCCAGCAGGCATAGAGACACACTGTGAGGTCAATGCCGGGTGGAACGAGCAATGCCACCCGATCCCCGGCCCGAACCCCGGACTCGTATAGTCCGGCTGCCACCTGCCGCACGTCCAGGTCTAGTTCGGCGAAGGTGACCGATCTCCCCGCCCCGGTGGCCGTCATTTCGATGACTGCGACCTCATCATCAGCTGTCCGTCGATCAAGCGCTCCCCACAGCGGTTCGCGGCTGGTCAGTTCAGCCGGGATGGCTGTGCTGTCGTTCAACCCACCAATCCAGGTGTGCACGGCTGTGGCGATGTCGGCGTCCTCGGTCACGTAGTGCCTCGCTCCGGCAAAGCGATGCACCTGAGCGTGCGGGAAACGAGCCTCGAGATCGTGGAGGTACAAGTCGGAAAACACCGGATCGGACGAGCCCCACAACAGCAGGGCTGGAACATCTCGTAGCTGTTCCAGCCCGTCTGCAACTTCAGCGAGTGCTACGTAGCTGGGATGCGACTCGTCGAGCGGAATGTCTTCAACAAAACCACCCACCGCCATCCGCCGCTCGACGGTGCGGTAGGGGGCCCGATAGGCCTCACGCACCGCTGCGGTGGGCCGCCGTCTCGAGAGTTCGAGGGCACCCCGGACGAACGTGGCCGTCCTCACAGTCACCCGCTCGAGCACACCGCGGGAGCGGGCCAAACGAATCAACCGCGGCGCTTTGGCACCTGCAGGCTGGTGCACGGCCGTGTTGGCGAGCACGACACCGGCCAGTTGGTCACGGTGGCGAAGCGCCCAGCCCAGCGAGATAGGTCCACCCCAGTCATGGGCAACTGTGATGACCGGCCCGCTCAACCCGAGTTCCTCCGTCAAGGCTCCGAGGTCGTCGATCCGGCGCTGCAGGCGGCGCACAGTTCCGGTGCGCTCCGAGTAACCCATGTCGAGATGATCGACGGCAATCACCCGCGTGTTTGGATCGGCTTTCGCCAGTATGTCGCGCCACAAATAGGACCACGATGGATTGCCGTGGACACAAAGCAGCGTCACCTCGGGGTCGACGACACCGTTGTCGAGTAGGTGAAAGGTACGGCCCAGTCCGTCGAGACTGGGCACGGTGACCAAACGAGACCACGCAGGATCGAGGCCAGAAAGCCCGGCGGGTGGAAGAGTTGCCGGCGCCGTGACGCCGCGGTTCACCAGAGGATCTCGGTAGCCATCGCGTTGATACCGGAGCCAATTCCAAGGAGCAAGACGCGGTCACCCGACTCCAGCGATCCAACTTCCGCGGCGAGGGTGATCGGAACTGAGGCCGGCCCAACATTGCCAAGCGTCGGGAACGTGAGCGGCGCCTTGGCCGGATCAATCCCGAGAACGTCACACATCATGGAGGTGTGAACCTGCGACACCTGGTGAATGATGTAGCGATCCATCTCGAGCCAGCCCTTCTGTTCGACCTCACCGTCCGCCCAAGCCTTCTTGGCGAGCAACAGGCCGGCGTCGAGCAAAGCCTTGGTGTCGGTTCTCATCTGGTCGAGTGTGCCGGTGCAGATCTTGTGATGCGTCGTGTCGGCCTGGCTGATGCCGCCGACAACACGGTGACTGCCGGGGTTTTCCGAATGGCGCCCGAGCACCATCGCGGCGGCACCGGAGCCGAGGGTCAATGTAGCGAACTCAGCAAAGAGATCCGAGAGTGTCGCCTCGTCGGACGCCAGTCGCTCCAAGGTCTTGGTCTGCGGCTGCCGGCTGCCCTCGCCGTCGACGATCAGGGCGTATTCGATCTGACCGGAATCGATCATGGTCCCGGCCAATTGCATGCCGTTCATGAAGCCAAGGCAGGCATTGGCAAGATCGAAATTGAGACATGAACTCGGCAGATCCAGCATATTGTGAACCGCCACAGCAGCCGAGGGCTCGAGGTGATCTCGGCATACCGACGTGTCTATGAGCAACCCAATCTGGCTCGGATCGATCCCGGCCTCATCAAGCGCCTTCTGGCCGGCCCTGGCAGCGGCTTCAGCGAACGTCACACCTTCCGGCCACCAGCGCCTTTCCTTGATGCCGGCCAGGCTCTCGAGCAAGCCGGATTGGGTGCCGAGCCGCTCGTATGTGCCGGCGAGCCGTTCATCGAATTCGGCGGAGGTCACTACCTCCGGGGCGTGAACGGCCGCAATCGAAATGATGGCTGTGTCCGTATGGGTGTGAGTTGCGTTGCCGTGCATTTCGATCTTTCTCAAAGGGAACGAGAGATTCTCCCACACCGCCACGCCTTCCGTACCTATCCCACGTTTGTGTCACAGGTTCTAGGCATTTGAGGCAAGCCGAGGACATCCCATTGTCGACGCCAGCGTCGACGTTGATCCCCGACAATTCTGGAGGACTCCCGTGTCCGGCCCTTCGAACCCGGCTTCCACTCCGGCCACCGACGCCGAGGCCGCCGGCTTTCGAGTCACAGAGCTGCGGGTCCACGGCGTCGGCGGAGCGGCCCCTGAGGAAGTGCTCGATGTCCCGCACACGAGACTCGTGGCGGGAGGCGCCGACGCGGGGTTCTTCCGCCCGGCCGAGTGGATCGACTTGCCGGGATCGCCGCATCAAGAAGCTCACCGACAGCAACGGGGGTCCAGTCTTTGGGGATGGATCCGAACGGGACGTGCCGTCCGCCTACGAGGACGTGCGTCTCCACGATCCGTACGATCCAGAACCAATGATGCAGGGTGATCCGCGACTGCGCACTCTGAATCACTCGAACTACTACCGAGACCCCGAGTATGCGGCGACCATCGGGGCATTCGTGGCCCGGCTGAGCGAGCGGGAACGGACCTAGCGGTCCGTTCCTTGGGAGCCGCCCCGTAACTCCGGAAGTCGGGAACGGACGCGGTGCCGGAAGCCCCGTTGGCTACTCTCGGCCACATGAACACATTGGACACGATCACTTCAAGACGCCAGATTCGCCAGTTCACATTGGGTCATCCCTCCAACCAACCGTTGACACCGATCGCATCGCCTACTCGCCGAGACTTCGACGACGTGGTGTACTTCGATACCTGGTGAGGCGAGCACTCGTCACCTTGTGCATCCTGCTGGCGGCCTGCTCGAGCGCGGAGCCGCCCGCCTCGACGACAACTAGTCGACCACCGCCGACTGCTCCCACGACGACAAGCACAGTTGCCCCCACCTCCACATCAACCACCAGCACTTCGTCCGCGACCAGCAGCACTACGACAACCCCGCCGACGACGGTCGCCACGACATCGACGCCTGCCACGCAGGTAACGGCGCCCGGTACCTACGACGAGGCTCAGCTCAGCGTGCGGTTGGGCTTTCGCTCCGATGTAGCGGACGTCACCTCGGAGGAACTACAGGTGGCAGCGTTGGCCATTCTCAACAGCCCAACGGGTTGGACGAGGAGTGGGTTCGAATTCGTTGCCGACGCAAACAGCCAACTGATCGTCATTCTGGCCGAAGGACCCGACGTCGATGAGCTCTGCCTCCCGCTCGACACCGGCGGCACCGTCAATTGCCAAAACGGGCCTGTCGTTGCTCTCAACGCCGATCGATGGCGTAGCGCTTTTGCTGGGTGGGACGCCACACTTGCCGACTACCGCACGTACGTCGTGAACCACGAGGTCGGCCACCTCATAGGCCTCCGCCATCCGACGGAACGATGCCCGACGGCCGAGAGGATCTCGGCCCTCATGGAACCGCAGACGACCAACCTCCGAGGATGCGTTGGAAACGGCATGCCACTCGACTGGGAGGTCGATTGGGCGAACAACCGCCCAGTCGTCATCGGACCCGATCCGGACTGGGACGGTCCCCGGCCGGATTGGCCCTCGGAAGCGGGCGAGTAGCTAGCGAATGGAGGCGGCCTCGACTAGCCCTTCTTCGCCCTTTTCTCAGCTCGTTTCTGCTTGAGATTCTTAGCGGCAGGCTTCTTGGTGGCTCTGCCACCTTTGTCTTTGTTTGCCATAAAAAGGCCTCCAGATCGCCGCCTCGGCAGCGGCACAAGACCATTGTCGCACAGTCATGACACAAACCAGCATGTGGCAGCCGGGGGCGCCGGCGGGTTGTTGCTACCGGAGCGACCGTCGAGTCGAGTATCTTGCTGCCTGTGAGTAAGGACGATTCCGCTCAGGGCCAGAGCGCATCCATCGACGAGGTCATCAGCCGCATGTCTGATGACGGCGCCGATGACGTTCTCGATGGGTTTGCCCGGGCGTATCTACGGCGTATCCCCGCCGACTACTGGGGAGCTCACAGTCCCGAAAACTTCATGGCGCACGTGCGCGGCATTTTCGAATTCGTCAACGCCCGGCAAGGCGACGATATGGCTGTGCGAGTCTTCAATCCACAGCATGCATCCCACGGCTACGAACTCGCTGGCGCCGTGGTCGAGGTGGCGGCACCTGACATGGCGTTCCTGGTCGACTCGGTTAGCAACGAGATCGAATCGCAGGACTTCATTGTCGTTCGAGTGCTCCACCCGGTGATCGGGACGAAGCGCAACAGCGAAGGCGCGATTGAAGCGGTGCTGCCGGCACGTACCGCACTCCTTCGAGAGTCGACTCAGCACTACGAGCTGAATCGACGCCTCGACGCCGCGGAGGCCGATCAGCTGCAAGCCGGCATCGAAAGGGCTCTCCACGACGTACGTCGAGCTGTGGCCGACTTCGAACCGATGCAGGGTGCCATCTACCGGATGATCAAAACGGCTCGCGCCGGAGTCGCTCGGTACAGCAAGGACGAAGTCGACGAGGCGGTGCAGTTCCTCGAGTGGTTGCTCGACCTCAACTTCGTCTTCCTTGGCTATCGCGAGTATCAGATCAGCACCGATAACGGCACGAGGGAATTGTCGGTTGTCCCCGGATCAGGTCTTGGTGTCCTTCGGGCTGATGACGACTCGGCCTACGCCAAACCCGTCCCGTTCTCCGAATTGAGCCCGTCGCTGCAGGCCCGATACGACACCGGCGAACTGCTCGTCGTCACCAAGACCAACTCGACATCGCACGTTCATCGGCGAGCCAAGATGGATTACGTGGGAGTCCGTCACATCGCTCCGGATGGCACCGTGGTTGGTGAGGCCCGACTGATCGGCCTCTTCACCACAAAGGCCTACATGGCCCCGGCCGATTCGATCCCCGAGCTCCGCCGCAAGCTGCAACAAATCATCGAAGCTGAAGACCTAATCGAAGGAAGCCACTTCTACAAAGAGGTTGTGCAACTCTTCAATAGCTTCCCGACCGACGAGCTGTTTGCCACCCCGACCGAGGACGTACGCGGCAGCATCGTTGGGATCATCCAACTCCAAGAGAACGAACATATCCGCCTCTTCGTCCGACGCGATCTGCTGCAACGTAACGTGTCGCTTCTGGTCGTCATGCCGCGCGATCGCTTCAACGCGGCATTGCGCAAGGTCCTCCAGGACCTGTTCCTAGAACGATTCGGCGGCAAGTCGGTGGACTACAAACTCGCCCTCGGCGAGACCGACACGGCCCGGCTGCACTTCACCGTCTGGATTGAAGGCGATCAGCAACCCGACGTTCCGATTCAGGCGCTCGAAGCCGAAGTCGTGGCGGCTGCCCAGAGCTGGGAGGAGCGGCTCCGCGAGGCGCTCATCGAACTGCACGGACCCGACATCGGCGCCGCCATGGTCGAGGAATGGGCCGGGCGCTTTCCGACCTATTACCAGACGTCAATGCCACTCGAGATTGCGGTCGGCGATATTGCCATGCTCGACCAGATGGCACAGGCCGGCGACGGCCGCCCGGTAGTTGGACTGCAGAACGTGTCCGGCGACGAGGATCGCCTTACCCGCCTCGCCGTCTACCGAGCCGACGGGAAACTCGAGCTGTCGGCGATCATGCCAACGCTCGAGGCGCTTGGACTTCGCGTCGTCGAGGAGGTTCCGACCCGCCTCAAGAGTGGCTCTAGCGGAATTTTCATTCACGACTTCGGCGTCCTTGATACCGACGGCGATCTGCTCGACCTCGACAGCGTGGCCGACCGAGTTTCTGAGACTGTCGCCGCGGTCCTTGCGGGAGAAGCCGAGTCCGATTCTCTAAACCGCCTGATCGTCTCGGCAGATCTTGATCATCTCGAGGTGCGGATCCTCCGGGCATATCGCAACTATTGGCAGCGAGTGAGCCCCGGATTCACCGTCGAATACGTCAACGACGCCTTCTCCGCCCACCCGGCGATCGCCGCCGACCTGATCGATCTGTTTACCATCCGATTCGATCCGGACACAGAGGAACGGGATGAGACGGCCATCCTGGCGCGGATACATCTTCAGCTGGAGAGAGTCGCCAGCCTCGACGAGGATCGCATCCTGCGGGGATTCCTCGGCCTGATCCTGGCGACCCAACGCACCAACGCGTACCGCAACGGCCGGGACCGGTTGGCATTCAAGTTCCGCTCGGCAGAAGTTCCTGCGATGCCGGAGCCGACACCGCTCTACGAGATCTTCGTCTACGCCAACGATGTCGAAGGTATCCACCTGCGCGGTGGTCCGGTGGCTCGCGGTGGCATCCGATGGTCGACCCGCAAAGAGGATTATCGCACTGAAGTCCTAGGGCTCATGAAGGCCCAGATGACCAAAAACGCCGTCATCGTGCCGACCGGATCGAAGGGCGGCTACGTATTACGTCAGCCGCCCACAGACCCCGCCGAGCTGCGAGAAGCCGTTCGCGAGGGCTACATCACGTTCATTTGCGGACTTCTCGACGTAACGGACAACCTTGTCGATGGCGAGATCGTCCACCCGGAACGGGTGCGGATCCATGATGATGCCGATCCCTATCTGGTGGTCGCCGCCGACAAAGGGACCGCCACATTCTCCGATACGGCCAATCAGATCGCCGCCGACTACAAGTTCTGGCTCGGTGATGCCTTTGCCAGCGGCGGCTCCGCTGGATACGACCACAAGGCCCTGGGAATAACGGCACGAGGCGCCTGGGAGTCTGTGAAATGGCACTTCCGCGAGCTCGGGCTCGACATCATGAAGGAGCCGTTCACAGCCGCAGGAATCGGCGACATGTCCGGTGACGTGTTCGGCAATGGAATGCTGCTGTCCCCCATGCTCAAGGTGGTGGCCGCATTCGATCACCGCAACATCTTCATCGACCCCGATCCCGACCTTGCCAGTTCGTTCGCCGAACGGCAGCGCCTGTTCGCCCTGCCCCGCTCGAGTTGGGAGGACTACGACGAGTCGCTGCTATCCGCCGGCGGTGCTGTCTTCACTCGATCCGCCAAACGTATCGAACTCTCAGAGGAAGCTCAAGCCGCTCTGGACGTGGGCTCTCGTGAGATGACTCCCGATGAGCTGATTCAGGCGATTCTGCGCTCCCCGATAGATCTGCTCTGGAACGGCGGCATCGGAACGTACGTCAAGGCCTCCACTGAAACCAACGAACAGGTCGGTGACCGAGTCAACGATGCGCTGCGTGTCGACAGCGATCAGCTGCGGTGCCGCGTCGTCGGAGAGGGAGGCAACCTGGGCCTCACGCAACCGGCCCGCATTGAATTCGCACTCACCGGAGGCAGAGTCAACACGGACTTCATCGACAACGTCGGCGGCGTTCACTGCTCTGACCGTGAAGTGAACCTCAAGGTCCTCCTTGGGCTCGCCGAAACTCGAGGCGAACTCACCCGTGACGAGCGCGACGAGCTCGTCACCGAAGTCGTGGACGATGTTGTCGAAGCGATCCTCTACGACAACTTCCTCCAGGCCCAGATCCTGGCCCAAGACGTCGAACGGTCGGCTCACAACATCGAGGCCTACGAGGATCTGATGGCAACACTCGAAGCCGAGGGCGCCCTCGATCGCAGCATCGAACACCTCCCAAGTACCGATGACATGCACGAACGGGCCCGCACACTCGCCGGCATGACGGCGCCGGAACTGTCAGTGCTGCTCGCCTACTCCAAGACCAGCCTTCGTCAGTGGCTATTGGACTCCGACCTGCCTGACTGGCCGGATTTCAGCGGCGTTGCTGAGGAGTACTTCCCGTCGAGAGTCATCGAACGGTTTGGTCACTTGGTTCCCGATCACCCGCTACGCCGTGAGCTGATCGCGACGATCGTCGCCAATCGTGTCGTGAATTCCGAAGGGGTCACATTCAGCACGCGCCTGATGGCGGAGACCGGCGCCACCCCAGAGCGAATTGTTAGGGCATATCACATCGCCCGAGCCGTGATCAAAGCACCACAACGGTGGCGATCTGTTGAGGAATTGGTCGGGACCATCCCGGCTGAATTGTGTCGCGCCCTCATGAACGGCATCGACGACTTGGTCGAATCGGTAGCGCGCTGGTACCTGGCCAACCCCGGCACGGACATCATGAGCACCGTCATCGCCAAGGCCGAACCTGCCTTCCAGGAACTTACGACCACCATTGCAGAGATCGGTCATTCCGAGTGGCGTGCTGAACGCGAGGCCGTCGTCGCCGATTGGACAGAACGCGGTGTGCCGGCTGACCTTGCCCACCGTCATATCTACCAGCAGGAATTGGTACACGCTCCCGACATTATCGAGGTGGCCCTCGACACGGATCGACCAACCCGCGAAGTCGCCGATGTCTTTCTCCTAGCCGGATCTGCGTTTGAAATTGACTGGCTCGAAGAGCAGCTCGAAGGCCTACCCATTGCCAATCGATGGCAGCGTCGTGCTATTCAGACCGTTGACGACGACCTGGTCCTGCTGCGCCGCCAACTGGCCGAGAGCATCTTTGCCGAAGCCGAAACCCATGATCCGCACACTGCCCTCGAGCACTACCTCGTAGCTCGCACCCACGAACTGGGACGACTGACCAGGTTCATGCGCACCCTCGCCGGCGACGGTGTCGTTGACGTGGCGCCGGTGATCGTCGCCATTCGGCAGATCCGCAACTTGGCCACGTAGTCCCATGCGCGACGGGGTGCAGCTCATCACATACGTCGACCGGCTCGGCGGAGGCGGAGTAGCGACCGTCAACGAGTTATTGACCGGGTCCCTGTCGGGAGTCTTCACCGGCGTACACCTACTGCCGTTCTACTTGCCGTATGACGGAGCCGACGCCGGCTTCGACCCCGTTGATCATGGAACGGTCGATCCCCGCCTAGGCAACTGGGACGACATCGCGCGCATCTCCGACACTCACGATGTGATGGCAGACTTGATCGCCAATCATATTTCCGATGAGTCCCCCCAGTTTGTCGACTTCCTCGAACACGGCAACGAGTCTGAATATGCGGGGATGTTCCTCGAGCCGGCCGCCGTCTTCCCAGAAGGACCCTCGCAACAGGACCTGGCTGCCATCTATCGACCGCGACCCGGTTCTCCGTTCACCGTCAAGAGGATGTTTGATGGAACCGACCGTTCCATGTGGTCAACGTTTACTCCACACCAGATTGACCTAGATATGACCGACGCAGGAGCCCGCCAATACCTGCTTGATGTGCTGGATCGCCTGGCCGGCGCCGGCGTCGGCCAGGTTCGGCTCGATGCGATCGGCTACGCGGTCAAGACCGCGGGTACGTCTTGTTTCATGACGGCAGACACCATCGAATTCGTCAAGGAACTCGGCTCCGCAGTACACGAGCGCGGGATGAAGGCGCTGCTCGAACTTCACTCCCACTATTCCGAGCAGGTGGAGGCGAGCACGATCGCCGACTGGGTCTACAACTTCGCCCTTCCCCCACTCCTGCTTCATGCGTTCTACACGGGTGTCGCCACGCACTTGACCGACTGGCTGCGATCGAGCCCTACGAACACGATCACGGTCCTCGATACCCACGACGGCATAGGCGTTGTCGACGCCGGACCCGATGGGGACAAGCCGGGCCTGCTGACGCCTGATCAGATCGACGAACTCGTGGCCGGAATCCACGCGGCAAGCAACGGTGAGAGCGCGTTGGCGACCGGAGCCGCGGCCTCCAACCTGGATCTCTACCAGGTGAATTGCACGTTCTATTCGGCGCTCGGTCACGATGATGACCGGTACTTGCTGGCCCGACTGGTGCAGTTCCTCGCTCCTGGCCTTCCCCAGGTGTACTACGCCGGACTGCTGGCGGCGCCAAACGACATGGATCTGCTGGAGAAGACCGGAGTCGGCCGGGACATCAATCGGCCCTACTACTCAATGGCTCAGATCGACGCCGCGCTCCAACGGCCCGTGGTGCGTCGCCTGATGGCTCTTGCCCGATTCCGCAATACTCACTCGGCATTCGAAGGCACGTGCACCATCGAGACCGGGGCACCACACGAACTCCTCATTACTCGCAAGACAGACTCAGCTTCAATCGAGGCCCGCATCAGCTTTCGAGATGCCACCTTTAGGCTCGAGGAGTCCCACAACGGGGCGTCAAGCACTCGAACGAGTTGGGACGAGTTCTAGAAGTGGAGTTACCAGACGATCGGATCGCCGTCAGCCCCCGGATGGACACAGATCCTTCCGAGCCGCTGGGAGATGCACTGCGTAGGGTCATGCTCGAGCAGCTTGCTGTGGGCCGCGACGGATTCTCTCTCCCAGAAGCTGATGCGGAGCTCGACAGCAAGGTGCACCTAGCGCGCAAGGCCTTCAAGCGAACCAGGGCGGCCCTCCGGCTGGTACGGGACGAAATCGGCAGGCCCGAATATCGCGCCGCCAACGTGACAGTCCGCGATCAGTCGCGAAAGCTCTCCGAGCTGAGATCCGCACGCGTCCTGGCGATGACCCTGGACTCGTTGATGGTGGCGGCACCAGAGATGCTCGCCCCTGACGAGGTTGACACTCTTCGAGCGGAGCTTTCGACACGCCGCGCCGAATTGGTTGCCAATCTTCGGTCGAGCCCGGCGGTGATCAGTGCAGCTATCTCAAATGTCGACGCAGTGGAACGTCAGATCTGTCAGTGGCATCTCGGCGACGACTTCGCCGCAATCGTGCCAAGCCTCGAACGGGTGTATCGAAGAGGACGCAAAGCGCTCGATGCAGCAGGCAACGGCGGGACCACCCACGCATTTCACGATTGGCGCAAGCGGGTGAACTACCTCCGGTACCAAATAGAGCTCATCAGCGGTCGGCTCTCCGGGACCCCCACTCTGGAGAACGAATTCAACGTGCTCTCCGAGCTGCTCGGAGATGAGCACGATCTCGCCGAGTTCGCGCAGCTACTGGCCGCCGACACCGCGCTCGTCCCCTCAGCCGATGTTCGTAGTGAAGTGTTGGCGGAGATCGATCGCAGCCGAAGCCGTCTGCAACAGGACGCTCTGGCAATGGGTACCTCGCTTTACGCCGACAAGCCGTCGCGGTTCGTTGGTCGCCTGGAGAGCGCCTGGGTCGAGTAGCTGAGCCCGGACCAGACAGAGTGCAACAGCATCACAACGAGCAGAGTCAGAGCTACCGGCAAACCAACGAGGTCGAGTACTTCGGAATCAGTGTTACCGGGGCGGGGTTGGGCGAACTGGAAGAAGAAGTCCACCGCAGGCAACATGAGGCAGATTGCGATGGCAGCGACGCCGGTGAGCCTCACGGACGACGGCTCGACTTCCGAGGAGACGCCCGCACGCCACATCGCTATTGCCCCCGCTATCGCCGGCCATACAAAGAGATAGCCGGCACCTTGGACCCAGAGTCCAGTGACCACGGCCAGCAGGACCCACACCGCCATGGTGCCGTAGCCGAGGTCAACGCGGGATGGATCAGTGCGTCGGCAGAGCCGCAGGAAACCAGCCGCAGCCAGTAGGGCCATGAGCACCAGATAGAGGTAACTCTCGCCGATGGCGGGAGTCGGTCGCAGGGCGACCACGCCCCGCCACACCAACGCCGCCCCGATAGCCGTACCCACCACAGCGAGCAGGGCCGCGCCGAATCCGAGGGCGACCGACCGTACGGACCCGCCGCGGCGGCGTCGCGAGTTCACAGACCCGCCCAGCGCGACCAAAGCAAGAAGAGCCAGAGGCCCCGACCAACCTGCCGGGTAGTTGACTACGACTCGTCGCGCCAACGTGAAGTACACCGACTGGCCACCGGCCATGACAACACTCAGATCGTCTGATCCGAATCGCTCGAGCAACGCCATGGCGTGGGAGCCGTGGTGCTGCACGCTCGAAAGATCCACCCGCTCGGGACTGTCGTTCATCGTGTGATAGATGGGAGAGCCATGCATGTATGCGAAGTTGAGGCCGGGGACTCCCGCCTCTCGGAAAGGCGCAAAGTCGGTGTCGGTCCCTCCCATCAAGTCCACGGTTGCCGCGAGAAAAGAGTATGCCGCCGGGTTCGATGCAGCGTCGGCGAACCCTGCGACAATCGGCTGCTGCGGTCCGCTCACCTCGAGCAGCAGCGACGGCCCTGAGCCCCCAACAGCCTCAAAGTTCACGATGAGCCCGATGTCATCGAGCCAGCTGTGGCCCGCAACAAAACCTGCAGCTCCATAGCGAGGGGCTGGCTCTTCACCGTCGGTGAAGAGAAGGATCAGGTCGTTGCGCACCTGGGGACGTGCCAATACGGCCCGACCCACCTCGAGCAGGGTCCCTACTGCTGCTCCGTTGTCATTTGCTCCCGGCGTTGAGGGATCCGTGTCGTAGTGCGCCATCAAAGCCACAGCCTCTGTTGAATCAGATCCCGGGATGCGCGCCGCGATGTTCACGAGCGTGATTTCGGCCGCGCCCGCGCCGTAGTAGTCCGGGGCCACCACCTCCTGGAGATCCGGTTCCAGCCCGAGCTTCTCCAACCCCGAAATGATGTAGGCCCGCACCCGGGCGATGGCAGGCGTCCCTATCGGATGCGGTTCCTGTGAAATCTGCTCCACGTGCTCCATGGCCCGAGCCGCCGAGAACTCGACTGCACTCGCTCCGGCACCCTGGGGTGCAGGAGCACCAAGAGACCAGAAGGCCAACGCCACGAACCCCCCGGCGACAAGTACTGCCAATTCGGACGATCCGGAGCGGATCCGCTTCGTCGGCCAGGCCTTCATATCATTTCACCACTGAGAACGGCCTGTAGCCGACCACGCACATTTGCCTTCTCTGCCAGTATCTCGTCCTCGAGTTGCCGAATTGCGGCTGTTGGCTCGAGGCCTACCTTTGCCAGAATCTCGCGAAGCTCGGTACACGCACGCAGTGCCTCGACTCGTCGTCCGCTCAGCGACAGCGCTATGACTAGGAGATGCCAGATCCGCTCCCGGTAGGGATACTCTGCGACCAGTGCTTCGAGACTGCCGACAACCATCGACTCGTTGCCGAGCGCGATCTCACACTCGAGGCGTAGCTCGCACGCGAACAGACGGATTTCGTCCAGGCGGATCGCAACCAGCCGGAACGGATCCTCGCTACTGAACGTCCCGAACGGATCACCCCTCCACAGGGACAAAGCTCGGGTGCAAAGCGCCAGACACGCCTCTGGATCGTGGCGGGTGGAGGCAGCCCGGGCGATCAAGGTCTCGAATACGGTCGCATCGAGTTCATCCGCAGCGACCACGAGGGTGTAGCTATCGCCTTCCGTCGCGATCCTGTCGGTACCGAGTGCCAGCCTCAGTCGAGAAATGTACGTTTGAAGTGTGTTGTCTCGAGAAAGTGGCGCCGCATCGCCCCAAAGGGTATCCGCCAGCTCACTCGCTGAAACCGCCTGGTTGGCCGAGACCGCGAGGGCGGCGAGAAGCAGTCGCTCAAGCCGGCTCCCGATCGCAACGACCCCGCTTGTCGTAACTACGTCAACGGGTCCAAGCACCCGAGCCAGAACGAGCTTGTCAGCTACGGCACTCACTTTCGGCCCGCCCGAGGTGCTCTCGCAGCGTCAGGTGGTGTACTGCACGCACGCATACTTCTCCCAGGACGCTGCCATCGTTGCAGCCCGCCGACCGGCCCGGTAGGGGCATTGGTCACCTAGGCGAGACTGTCCCGCAACCGAGCCGCACCTGAACCGCACCCGGCGGTGCAGCGTGTCGCCTCATGATGGCCTCAGGTCCAACGGGCTAATGGGGACGTCGAGACATCGACGTGGGAAGGCAGTCCGACAACAAGGGCCCCTGCCAAACGCAGGGGCCCTTGTTGCGTTCAGGAAACTCGAGACCCGGGTCAACCGACCAGAGGTCTCGTTGAGTTACGAACCAAACGTCGTCCCAGAAGAAGGTCCGCGCCGACCTCTCTTCGTGGCGGCCATTCCGCTGAAAGCGGGAACAACACCTGACGGTCGACGAGAATCCGCCGCGGCCGCGCCGCCGACCGGGACAAGTCGACGGTGTCGCGGCGATAAGTCATAGAATCAGATCACCGCAGGCACAATCAAGGAGACACCACGATGACGGGAACCCATCCGAGCGAGATCCTCGTTCCGCTCGACGGCCGCGAAGCCAGCGTACGGGCAGTACCCGTCGCCGGACGGATCGCCAAACGCCTCGGCCTGGGCCTTCGCCTGTTCGCAGCTTCCTCCGATGGCGACGCTGATCTCGAGTCGTGGCTGCAAACCGTTGCCGATCAGCATCTCCAGAACACTGATGTCGCGCTCGAAGTCGCTGTCGCCGATGACCCGGTCGCAGCGATCATTGCGGCGGCCGGTGAGACCGCAATGGTGTGTATGGCTACCGCAGCCTCGCTATTGCCCCATCAGGGCCACGTCGGGTCAGTCGCCGAAGGAGTCACTCGAGCCATGGGCCGTCCCGTCATGCTCGTCGGACCGCAGATGGAGCCAAGCCCCGGCACCCTCACCTCCCGAGTGATCGTTCCGGTTGACGGCTCAGCCCTATCCGAGGCGATCCTTCCCGTTGCGGCCGACTTGGCTCGAGCCTTCAATGAGCCACTGTGGCTGGTGACGGTCATGGTGCAGCAAAAGGGTGGTGCGGCCAACAAAGGTTCCGGCGCGGTGACCGTTGGCGTTGGCTACCTCCGGCAGCTCTCGCGAGAGCTTCGCAAGTCGCACGACATAGATGCCCAGTACGACATCCTTCATCGGCCGGACACTGCTGAGGCGATCGTTGATTTCGCCGGCGATGACGGCACAGTCGTCATGACAACCCACGGTCGAGCGGGACTGAGCCGTGTATTCGGCGGCAGCGTCGCGACAGGCGTCGTGGCTCACTCTCAGCGCGCGGTCGTTCTGCTCCACCCCGCAGACGTCGAATAGGCGACCTGCGGGCCGAGGGGCAAGGTCGGTCCACGCAGTCCTCCCGAAAGACTTGCCAAGGTGAATTCGGGATTCAAAGGTAGAGTCCGATCCGAACGGCCGTCCGGCCTCATCGGGGTGCACCGATGACCACGTCCCAGCCCTCAGCTACGCCCTGGGCCAATGAGAGTTGGTGGTCAAGTTGCTCGCGATTGGCGCCGACACCACCTGGAACACGTCACGCTACCTGACGGAGGGAACGCACAATGATGCGTCGCTGGTTGAGTCTCGTCGGAATCCTGTCAGCTTTTGTCCTATTCACACCGGGTCTCGGTGCAGCTCAGATACAGATTGAGATTGGGGACTCGTGCGTTCAGATCACCCACTTCCCCGGCAACCCAATCAACGATGCACCCAGCCGAACTGACATCTATTTCACGGTCACACCGATGTACGGCGGGTCTTCGGTCCATGCGGCAATCGGGGGTGCGTCCGGTCCGCAGACGGGCGAAGGCATGGTGGACTCCTCGGGAATCGGTTCGGTGGGCCTGCCCCTGTTCGCCTTCGGAGAGCACACAATTGGCGACATTGAACTCACGATGAACGGCGCTACCTCCAGCATCGATCCGATGGCCATCGGCGGCGGTATCTTTGTAGTCAACGACAACGAGCCCCGATGCGACACGACGACATTGATCCTCGTCCCGCCACCGCCGTCAACGACGAGTCCCCCGGCGACCACATCAACGACGACGACCACAACCACAACCACTGCGGCGCCGACCGTCAGCACGAACGCTCCTGAGGCAACCACATCGGCACCATCAGCGGCGTCGACCACCACGCCGCCGACGACCACGGCTCCGGCAGGTGGCGGTGGAGGCGGTCTGCCGATCTGGCTGCCGATCGGCGGAATACTCATTCTCGTTGGTGGAGGGCTGATCATCGTTGGTCGCGGCGGCAAGGACTGTTCCGAACTGTTGCGCAAGTGGCAAGAGGCACAAGCTCTATGTGACACAGCGACAGAGACACTCGCCCAAGCCGAAGAGAACCTTCAAACGGCCAAGGACGGCTTTCGTGATGCCGAGGAACAGTTCCGGGATCAGGACCGCAAGGCGGATGAGGACCGGGCCCAGCTGGCAACGTTGCAGCGGGCGCAGCGCTCATCGATCGAATCCGGTGGAATCACCTTCCATCGGATTCCCGAGGGGCTTCTCACTTCGGACGGCCTCCAGTCAATCATCGACTCCCTCGAAGCCAAGATCCGCAGCCACGATGAGGCAGTGCAGAGCTGGAAAGACTCCATGGAGCAATGGCAGAAGCGAGTCGAGCAGCAGCAGGCCTCCGTGGACGAAGCCCGCGCAAGGATGAAGGAATTGTGTCAGGCGGCCAAGGCTGCAGAGAAGGCATACCTGGACTGCATCGGGGGAACCGATGAGGCTGAAGCACCTGCTCCGCCGGTGGAGCCGACGCCGCCAGAACCCACTCCCCCGACACAACCGGGCGGCGGCACCCCGACCCCACCGACGCCACCTGCCGGCCCTTCGGGACCGTCCGGACCAGGCATCGCTCAACCGCCACAGACCAATACTCCTCGCGTCTGCAAGGAGGGCGACACCGACACCACCGAGCGTGGACAGAAGGCCTTCATCGTGCCTGCGACCCGGTCCAGCCTCGTCATATCGATCGAGCCGCCCACAGGGGCGTTCGCCGAATGGCTGGCGACGGAAATGTCGGCAGCCGGAGGATGGCTATCGCCCAACCACCTCAACGACGAGGGCTTTGCTTCTGAGGTGCAAAACGTGTTGCGCGACCTCGACAACGACCTTGCCGTCAGCCACGAGGTCCGGATCGAGGTGCCCCGACAGGAAATCACCTACAAGTGTGTCGACCATCTCGTATGTCGCGGCAATGCCTGGGTCAAGTCGCACTCCGAGCTGGTGGAGGTCGGCCGCAAGCCGCTGAGCCCGGTTCGTTTCACGGAGTCCGGGAAGACATCAAGCCGCCGGGTTGCCCAGATGATTCGCCAGGCCCAGAGCGCCTATCAACGTCTTGTGCGTGAGGACGAGTCGATCTCGAGCTGGTGTCAATGAACACGATGCAGCGGATAGGGGCAGCCGTGGTGGCGTTGGGGATCATTTTGGTGATCGTTGGGGTCGTGACCGCCGACGGCGATGACGAGGTAGTCGCGGCCCAGGCAACGACCACTTCTGATGCGCCGGCAACGACACTGGCACCGACAACTACCGAGGCGACACCTACCACCACCACAACGAGTACAACGAGTACAACGACGACATCTACAACTACGACAACGACGACAACAACTCTGCCGCCGGTGCCGGGGCCCGAAGAGGTCGATGGTTTCGTCCAAGAGATGGCGGCGGCGATTGCCACGGGCGACGTTTCGTTCCTCCTCGACCGGCTTCACTCGGTGGCGATCGGCTTGAAGGACGCGGAGACGTGCCGGGCGTTCATCGAAGCGGAGATTCTCCTGCTCGAGAACTATCGGGTCGTCGGTACGGTCGAGACGACAAGCCAGGTCTATGAGGTCGGCGACTCCAATGTGACCGTCGACCCGCTGTACCTTGCGCCGGTCGCCTTCGAATTCCGAGGCCAGTCCTTCGACGCAACGAGCAACTTCGCTCCCGAAGATGGGCTGATGCGGTGGTTTACGCCCTGTGAATAGTGCCGGCCGCTCCGTATCGATCCAGATAGCCCTCTAGCTGGGAACTCGGCGGGATTGAGCCGCCGCATGGCGGGCCGCGATCGTGCCGAAGGTGACGGCCGGACCGATCGTGCCGCCCGGGCCCCAATAGGCCTGGCCGGCGGGCGATGCGACACAGTTTCCTGCCCCGTACAGCCCTCCGATCGGTTCGCCGTCGACGCCGAGAACGCGGGCGTGCTCGTCCGTGACCGGACCACCCTTGGTATCGAGAGCGCCGGGGCCGAGGATCACACAGTGGTAGGGACCCTCTGGTGCCAGCGGATACATCGAGCCGGACATCGCGCCGGGACGCGGCTCACTCGCCCATGCTTGCTCGATTGGTGTCTCGCCTCGGTGGAACTCGAAGTCTCGGCCTTCACCGGCATAGCCGTTGAATCGTTCCACCGTGTCCAACAGGTTGTTCAGGAAACCGTCATCGAGGGTCACACCACCAGTGTGCGAGGCCAGCCGTTCCAGCCTCTCGTGAAGTTCAACGGTCAGATCGTCGAAGGTGTCGGCGGTCATCACGTAGTGACGGGGCCGGCGGTCGGCTGGCACCGGCCAGCGGAACATCGAGTCGTCCGCGGTGTCCACCAGGGTGTCGTCGAAGACCATGAACAGCAAGAGATTCGGGTACTCCCCCCGGTGGGGGTCCCATTGGAAGTGGGCCTGGCCTCGCTCGTTGTATGGCGCCTTCTCGTTGACGGCACGACGCCCGTACCGATTCACCATCAGCATGCTGTCGCCGAACGGGGCATAGACATCGCCGCGGGTCGCTCGATTGATCACAGCCAGCTCTACAACGACCTGATCCCACCAGGCGTGGGCCATGTTCCCCAGGCGGGCTCCCATCTCAGTGCCGATTCTCACGAAGTCCCCGGTCGCGAACGGTGATGCCGCTCCCCCGAAGACAGGGCCCCTGAGGTAGTCGAGCGCCATCCGCTCGTCGTGCAAAAAACCCCCGGAAGCAAAGATCACTCCACACCGCGCCCCGATCAGCACGGTTCCCAGCCCGGCCCGCACCTCGCAGCCGATCACCTGGTCGGCATGGCTGCGTACGAGGTGGATCACCTCATGTCCCACAAGAAGCTCAGCACCACGATCGCCGGCGAAGGCCATCAATCGATCAACAAGTGTCTGACCTCCCGAGGGGTCAACGCCTGGCACGTAGTCGTCCGGGAGCACGGGCTGCAGCGTTCGGCCGACCGGGCACGTGTCCTCAGGCAGGTGCGAGTAGTAGCCGGGCCACTCAACCGGTTCAACTTCGATCGCTCCGCTATCCACGAAGAAGTCGATGGTGTCCGCCGCGTTGTCGTAGAAGGCCTCGAGCATTCGGAAGCGGTCGCCGGGTATGCCAAGCGTGAGGTGGGCGGCGTCGTACAGAGTCGGGTAGGCGGTACGAGCCATGTATCGCAGGGCCGAGTCACGATCGTCGATACGGCCCCGCTCGTGAATGAACCGGTTGTTCGGGATCCACATCTGGCACCGAGACGCCGCCGTGGTTCCGCCCGATGATGGCGCCTTGTCGAGCACCACGACGGACGCACCTGAGGCTGCAGCCGTGGCAGCGGCCGACGCGCCCGCCGCTCCACAGCCGACCACGACAACGTCGACAACACGATCCCACTCAGCTCCCCAGTCAACACCCGCCGGTTGTCCTCTGCTTTGCTCCATGCGGAACCGTATCACCGCGGAATGTGTCTCTACCAGCGCGGTCGGCGGCACCGCCGGTAGCCTGGATGTTCTGATGACTCGAAGCGACCGGGAGCCGGCTATGCCCATTCAGGAACGTGACGGTGCCCGGGATTGGGAGCCGGCCAAGTGAGCGACTCGCGAGGGCTTGCCGACCGAGTAGCCGTTGTCACCGGAGCGGCCGGAGGAATGGGCGCAGCGATCAGTCACCGGTTGGCTGTCGCCGGCGCCTTTGTAATCGCGGCGGATGTGAATGAGGAAGCCGGTACTGCTGTGGCCGCGGCAATTCGCGAGAGCGGTCACGAGGCCGACTTCATCGCAACCGACGTCTCACAGCCAACCGCCGTCGCAGCTCTCGTCCAGGCCACTATGGACATGCACGGCCGGCTCGATTGCGCCGTCAATGCCGCTGCGATCGAGTTCGAGCAGGTCCCGCTCGCCGAGGCGGAAGACGACGACTTTGAGCGAATGATGGCTGTGAATCTGCGGTCGGTATTCTTGTGCATGAAGTACGAGATCCAGGCCATGCTTTCGACCGGCCGTGGCGGGTCGATAGTGAACATCGGCTCGACCAACTCCTTCCGACCTCAGGTCAACCAGCCGGCCTACACGGCGAGCAAGCATGGAGTCGTCGGACTCACCAAGTCGGCAGCGTTGGACTACACGAAGCACGGAATCCGTGTCAACGCGATCGCTCCCGGCGCTATTGACACCCCAATGTTGCGCGAGGCACTCGAGCGGTGGAGCCTCGATCCACAGCGTGTTGAACGCCGCATGAGCCTGTTCGGACGTTTCGGAACTCCGCGGGAAATCGCCAACGCGGCGCTGTGGCTGTGTTCGGATGACTCTTCGTTCACCACGGGGCACACGCTGGCGGTCGACGGCGGCTTCCTGGCCCACTGAGCACGTCGGCTCACCGGTGACACTCATCCAACCGCAAGGTGAGCCTTCTGCGCGCCGGTGTCGGCACGGCGGCTCACGAGCTGCGTGGCCAGTGGCTCGCCTGCTCGAAAGGAAGATACGGCTCCATTTCGCCTAGGACCTTCACCAGCCACGCCCTGATCTCATCATGGGTTTGATCCGGGTCCTTCGGATGTACCTCCCACTTCGGTATTTCGGAATCGAGCTCGGATGGGTTTGATGGCCGGCCGGCCGCAAACCAGCTGCGGGCAACCGCTAGGAAGACGTCCTTCGGCACTTTCCCCACCCGCAGTTCTCGAACCGTTCTGCTTTCCCTTGGGCCGTAACCAATCCAGTGATCCGACCGGAAAACATATTGGCCGTCGATCATCAGCCAATCGCGCGGATTGGTCGACACGCGGACGAATGTCGAGAGCACAAGCTCGCCGAGAAACTCGACACGGCTATCCGCGTAGAAGACGGGCGGGTCATACACAATGCTCACGTTCTTGGGAATCCGCCTGAGAAGCCGTCTACCCGCGCCGCGATGATCGGAAAGCAGATTGTGGTCCCGGAGCAGCACAGAGTGGTGGGCCACCGGCTCCTTGCCGAGCGGGCGGGCGTCCTGGCGCCGCAGATCTTTGGGCCTGCCGAGATAGCCATTCGGATCGGGAGTCAGGTACTCGAGGTTCGTCTGGGACCAATTGGGTGGATCACCCGGGTCGCCTTCGAGCATCTTGAGCGCTTCGAGGAACCTTGGTGGAGCGGCCGGCTGACGATCCAGCTTCCGCCACGCCCAAACGGCCTGTTCCATCATCCATGCCAGAGCGATGTCCGACAGCCCCCGGTCGACGTAGCCTCCTCCAACATTGGCGTGGACCCCTCGAAACCAAACCTGGTAGATGCGGGGGTGCCGCTCGTTAACGATATCCACGAGCTCAAATGTTGCCCTGACTTCGTCGAGCGCCATGGCATGAAAACACCGCACCACGTTGTCCGGCACCTTGAGATGCCATACCGAGCTGCGATTGCGAAGACGGCCAATCGGTATGCCAAACGTAGCAACGGTGTCCCACAGGCCGAGGAAGTCAATTGATGTCCCAACCTCGTTGGCGGTCCGCTTGGGGAATCTGCTGACCCAACCGAGGTCCCGGTAGTACCGGGGCAAACGAAAGCGCTTTCCGCTCGGATCGCGCACACCAATTCGGTCCACGACATTGGCAAAATGAACCGCCAGCGCGGCACCGCGGCTGAAACCGATGATGTCGATCTCCGTGTCCGGTTCGGCAGCGTGGTAGCGCTTCATCAACTCGAAGTACATCTCGCGGATGCGGCTCTTGCCGCCGGCGCCGAACACGCCGCCCATTACCCGGCCCACCGCTCCGAATCGGGTGCCAATGCCCTCGATGTAGTAGCTCTTGGACTTGCCGTAGAACTCCATGAATCGATACACATTCGTTTCCGAAGTGTCACGGCCGGGGGCGACATCGTCACCGTATTGGGAGGGGGAAGGTTCGTTGAGCGGATCCTTGCTATCACGCAGGTTCCACGTACCGTCGAACGCGTAGAGCGCCATCTACGGCCTAGTCATCGTCGCGAGGCATCATGGGCGCACGATCGCGCGCGCCGGCCTCCTCAGCTTCGCTCTCGTCGTCAACTGCCTTGGCGTGGTCGTGTCGACGATCATCGTCGATCGCCTTGTCCTGCTTCGATTCCTCATGAGCGACCTTCTCGAGGTCGTCGCCGTTGTCATCCATTGACATCATCAGATCGGTCTCCCCGGCTCGGATACTTCTCTCAAGAATACGCCGCCGGGCCGGCTCCACGCAGCCTCGATCCGGTGAGGGCCCCTTCAGCGCTGCCGAGGGCGGACAGAATCTGTAGGGTCGGCAAATAGGCGAATCGTGGAGAAGAGGCGTGGCAGCACCGAGCATCGTCGGCGATGGGACCAAGTTCTTCATCAACGTCCTGAATGACAACACGTTTCAGAAGCTCGGCGTTCTGACAAGGACCGAGGGACGATTCTCGTGGGCCGTCCTCGACCCCCGGCGGCACCTCATGAACATCTGGGAGAAGGACCGGGCGGACTTCAAACAGGCGGCAATCGACCGCAACGCCTCGGCCATCACGAATGGCCCCTTTCTGCGCTACAACGGTGGCACCAAATACACCGCTACGGCCGGGTATGCAGCTTCGTCGCTGGCGTCCACGGTCGGGTTCGGCATCTCTGCATTGCTATCGCCCAAGAGTATGTGGGGGCCAATCAGCAATATGCACAGCAAAGTCGATGCTCTCCTCCAAGTTGCGTACTTCAGCACGCATGCTTCGGAGGGCTACATCTTCGGCACTGCTGAGTCCATCGTCGAGGACGATCTATCGCGTCCCAATGCGAGTTACTTCGGGCGCAATCAAGGACGACTCTTTGGGGACTATGTGGTTGCCAGGGGCGACCCACCGACCATAAACGAGGTCATCGGCGGCCTGTTCCAGAGCGTTGAGAATTACGCGGCGGTAGATGCCGGGGACACCGCTCAACTCGGAACTTGGGGAAAGGCGCCAATTCTCTCGGCCCCACCTGACAAGATGAGAATCTTCGAGGAAGCAGGCCTATCCGAGGCGGTGGAAATCTACGAAGAAGCTGCGCGCAGTCCCGGCGAAGAGGGCGTACCGATCGGGGAAGGCGTCGAGGCAACGGACCTCTGTGATGGTCTGATGATCGCGCTTTTTGGGGGCGGCTCACCCGAGAAGTACGCCAACATGCTCGCGGCGGTCCTCGTGGAAAGCGCCGTACGCGTTGACGGCAACGAGTCGATATTGCTCGGCAGCGGCTCCGTCCTCCTCCAAGGAAGCGGCATGCCGTTCTACAAAGAGAAGTACAACAAGTACGGGTACGAGTTCAAAGCGGGCTGAAGCGCATCCGGGGCCGCAGACTCACAGCCACGCCCCGGGCCACAATCGACTCCGGCTGCAGCGCCAGCGGCAGCGAGGTAGCGCCGGTCTCCCCCGCATACAATGCGACTGAAGGAGGAAGGCGCTTGGCAGATATCCCGGAGCGTGCCCGCGTCGTCATCGTCGGCGGTGGCGTCATTGGCTGCAGCGTCGCCTACCACCTGGCTCATTTGGGCTGGACCGACGTGGTCCTGCTGGAGAGGGATCGCCTGACGTCCGGCAGCACTTGGCATGCTGCCGGCCTGATTGTGACCTTCGGATCCACCTCCGAGACCTCCACCGAGATGCGGACCTACACCCGGGACCTCTATGCCCGCCTCGAGTCAGAGACCGGGCTGGCAACCGGATTCAATCCTGTCGGATTCATCGAGCTCGCCGCGGAACCGGATCGCCTCGAGGAGTATCGGCGGGTCGCCGCTTTCAACCGCCATCTCGGCATCGACGTCCATGAGATCTCGGCGGCCGACGTGGCGGACCGGTTTCCACTGGCGCGCACCGACGACATCCTGGCCGGGTTCCTCGTGCAAGAGGATGGAAGGGCCAACCCGGCCGACGTCACGATGTCTCTGGCCAAAGGTGCTCGTCAACTGGGAGTCACGATCGTTGAGGGCGTCCCAGTCACGGGAGTGACTCAGATCGACGGAACGGTCACCGGCGTTCGCACCGAACTCGGAGAGATCGAGGCTGAGTATGTGGTCAATTGTGCCGGGATGTGGGCTCGTCAGCTCGGCGAAGAAGCGGGCGTGAACATCCCCTTGCAGGCCGCCGAGCACTACTACCTGATCACGGAGCAAATGGAGGGAATCTCGCAGCAATGGCCGATCATCGAAGATCCCGCCTCCTATGGCTACTACCGCGAGGAAGGCGGCGGGCTCATGATCGGCCTCTTCGAGCCTGAGGCGGCTCCGTGGAAGGTCGAGGGAGTACCGGAGGGCGCCAGCTTCGTTGAGATCGCGCCGGACTGGGACCGGATGGCGCCATTCGTCGACAGGGCGATGCGACGGGTGCCGGCATCGTTCGATGCGGGCGTTCGCAAGTTCTTCTGCGGCCCGGAGAGCTTCACGCCGGATCTGCAGCCAATCGTCGGCGAAGCACCGGAACTGAGGAACTACTTCGTGGCGGCCGGCCTGAACTCGATCGGCATCCTCACCGGTGGCGGGCTGGGGCGGGTGCTGGCCCACTGGATCGTCAACGGTCGGCCCGATGTCGACGTAACCGGTTTCAACATCGACCGACTGCGCACCTACCAAGCGAATCCGCAGTATCGCCGAGCCCGGACCATCGAGTCATTGGGACTGGTGTACCAGGCTCACTATCCGACCCGGTCGATGAAGACCGCTCGTGGCGCCAAGCTGTCACCGCTGCACGATCGACTGGCCGCACGCGGCGCCTACTTCAGGGATGTCAGCGGTTGGGAGGGCGTTGACTGGTTCGCCCCGGCCGGTGTCGCGCCGGAGACGGAGAAACTGTCGTGGGGGCGTCACAACTGGTTCCCGTATTGGCAGGCCGAACACGAGGCGGTCCGCGACGGCGTGGCGCTCATTGACATGTCGTTCATGTCGAAGTTTCTTGTGCAAGGTCGTGATGCCGGCCGTCTGCTGAGCTTGCTCTCGGCCAACCATGTTGACGGCGAATCTGGCGTTATCACGTACACCCAGTGGCTCAACGATTCCGGCACGCTCGAGGCCGACCTCACCGTCGCCAAACTCGACCATCAGAGGTTCTGGGTAGTGGCCACGGACACTGCCCACCGCCATGTTGAGAACTGGATGCGGCGCCATATCGCTGCTGACATGGCGGTCTCGGTCACTGACGTAACTTCGGGCTACGCCATGATCAGCGTTCAGGGACCACACTCGCGCCGACTGCTGCAATCGATTACCTCGGTCGACATGTCGGACGAGGCTTTCCCATTCCGGGCGGTCCGCCATGTCGACATTGGCCTCGGGGTCGCGTTGTGTATCCGCATCACCTATGTCGGAGAGCTCGGCTACGAGCTGTACGTCCCCGCCGAGCAGGCGACCAATGTCTTCGACACTCTCGTCGAGGCGGGCGAACCCTTCGATCTGCGACTGGCCGGCCTCAAAGCTCTGTCGAGCCTGCGGATGGAGAAGGGATACCGGGACTATGGCCATGACATCGACAACACCGACAACGTCTGGGAGGTCGGTCTCGGCTTCGCCGTTGACCTGAATCGACCGTTCATCGGCCGAGACGTCGTCGCCGCCCAGAGGACGGCGGGCCAGCCCACCCAACGTCTGGTCCAGGTCCTCGTGAGCGACCCCGAACCGCTGATGCACCACGCTGAAATCGTCTATCGCGGCGACGTTGCCGCCGGTTACGTTCGTGCCGCCTCGTACGGTTTCAGCCTTGGCGGGGCTGTCGGCCTGGCGATGATCGAAGCCGATGAGTCCATCACCCAGGCGTACCTCGATGAGGGAATGTGGGAGATCGACATCGCCGGCATCCGCTATCCCGCCACGACTTCGCTCAAACCGCTCTATGACCCAAAAGCCGAGCGGATCAAGAGCTGATAATCGAATGATCACGATCGCCGTAGGCTGGGAGCGCTGATGGACAACAACACAACCGATAAGACAGCCCGGCCCTGGAGTCACGACATTCCGGACGGTCCGTGGGACGCCGTCGTCATTGGATCGGGAATGGGCGGTATGGCGGCTGCTGCCCTCCTCGCTAGGGCCGGTCGCCGAGTTCTGGTGCTCGAGCAGCACGCCATACCGGGCGGCTTCACACAGACTTTCAAACGACCGGGATACCGCTGGGACGTTGGGGTGCACATCGTCGGCGAGATGACAGACCGCAGCTTCCCGGGACGGATGCTGGACTACCTGGCCGGTGGCCGTCTCTCATGGGAGTCGGTCGGCCCGATCTACGACGAATTCAACTTCCCAGACGGGTTCACCATCCAATTCCCCGATTCGCCCGAGGCCTTTCGAGCAACTCTTGCCGAGTCGTTCCCGGATTCACGGCAGGCGATCGACGAATACCTGGCTCTCGTCAAGAACACGGCGCGCGCCGCCGGTAGGTACCTACAGATGCGGGCGATGCCCCGATACCTCTCCCTCGGTGGCCCGAAGAAGGCAACGGAGGCAGCCCTCCCCCACATCACTGCCACCACGCAGGAGGTGCTGGAATCCATCGTCTCGGATCCTCAGCTGCGCTCTGTCCTAGCCGCCCAATGGGGTTACTACGGCGCTCCGCCATCCCAGTCGTCATTCGCCATGCACGCATTGATGGTGCAGCATTTCATTCACGGCGCCTTCTACCCGGTAGGTACTGCGGCCAGTATCGCTCCCGCCATGCTGCAGACGGTCACTGACGCCGGGGGCTGGACGGCCGTCCGCCATTCGGTGTCCGAGATCGTCGTTCACCGGGGTCGGGCGACCGGGGTTCGACTCGCCGACGGTTCCGAGATCTCCGCAAAACAAGTCATCAGCGCCGCCGGGGCCCCTCTGACCGCGGTCATGCTGGGCGATGATGCTCCAGCCTCGTGGGCCAGCTCCTACCGGACTGCCGGCCCGGCCCACCTTTCGCTCTACCTCGGTTTCGCCGGGACAGACATCGAGTCGCTAGGGGCGGAACGATTCTGCCAGTGGTATTACGACTCTTGGAGCGTCGAGACCATCGACTGGAAGATCGACTCAGCCACGCCACCCGGGCATGCCCCCGTCATGTTCTGTAGCTTTCCATCTCTCAAGGATCCCGACCACCGGCCAGGTGAGCAACTTCGCCACACTGGAGAGGCCATCACGTTTGTGCCTTGGGAGTCGTTCTCTGACTGGCAGGGCACTCGATGGAAACGCCGCGGCGACACGTACGACAGCTTCAAACAACGGCTCACAGACGCTCTGCTCAACCAATACGTCGACCGATACCCCAAGCTCGCGTCCTACATCGATCACGTCGAACTTTCGACGCCGCTATCGACCAATCACTTCACCGGCGCCTTCCGGGGATCGATTTACGGCCTCGGAACCGAACCGGAGCGATTCACCGACGAAGCCCTTGCGCCGCGGACCGCGATCCGCGGCTTGTATCTCGCCGGATCGGACGCCGGGACGCCGGGCATCACAGGGGCCCTGATCGGCGGAGCGCTGGCCGCGGTTGCCGCAGAACCGATCCGCGCCGGCCGCCACGTTCAGCGGCTGATGGCCGGCAAGCCGGTGTCTCTGTAGAAGCAACCCCGACGTTGGCTAGATCAGGCTTCAGACGTGGACTTGAGTTTGGCCAGGCCCTTCTCAAAGTCCTTGCCAACCATCTTGTCCATGCTGACGAAAACGCCCATGATCCTGGACATCCAGGTGTGGTTGCCGGTCATGGTCCAGATCACGTTGGTGCCGTTCGCTTCGGGCCTCAACACGAAGCCGGTCACGCTCGATGACTTGAACGGCTTGAGAAACTCGAGGTCAATGGTGACCTGCTCGGACTGGGCAAGATCTGAGATCGACATCTCGCCGGCAGCAGCGGCACGCCGCGCGAGCTACTTTGTCCTTTCAGTAGAAGCCGTCGCGAGGAGGAAAGAGGACGTGGCGCAGTATCGGGCCGGTATCGAGGGAACGACGGTTCCCGGGGTGATAGATCGGGCCGCGAGCGCCGGTCGTGACGAGGCACTCGTGTTTCCGGATGACCGCATCACCTATGCCGCCCTCGCCGAACGGACCCGCGCAGTCGCGGGGAGTCTCCGCGCTCTAGGCGTCGGACCAGGCGATCACGTCGGCTACATCATGCTCAACGGCGTCGACATCGTGGCGCTCATGGTGGGGATCATGCGCATCGGCGCCGTGGCAGTTCCCGTGAATGCCCGCTACAAGGGCGAGGAGATCGCCTATGTAGTCGAAAACTCCGACATGAAAGTGTTCGTCGTTGGCGACTACTTCCTGGATGCTGTGGCCGAGTCGATGCCTGTGCTCAATGGTCTTTCGACGTTGCACCGGGTTGTTGGCGGAGACAGCGACAGACCGGGCTTCATGTCCAACGCCGAGTTTGCGGCAGGGCAAACCAATGACGAGGAAATCGACGAGCTGCATGCCGCCGTCGATCCGGATGCGATGGCCATCATTCTGTACACCTCGGGCACGACCGCTCGCCCCAAAGGCGTCATGCATAGCCAGGCGTCCTTGCTCGGAGCCAGTGCGGGCCTTGCGGAACGACTCGTGCTCCTCCCACAGGACCGGTGGTGGTCACCGCTGCCGCTGTTCCACATCGCGGCCATCGCCACCGCGATGGCAGCATTCATCGCAGGGTGCACATTGGTGCACGTTGGCGTTTTCGAACCTGGTCTCGCCGTCAAGCAGCTGGAAGAGGAGCGAGCAACACTGGCTTTCCCGGCATTCGAGACCATCTGGCTGGCGGTCCTCAACCACGCCAATTTCGAGTCGGCGGATCTGTCGAGCCTGGAGCGAATCGTCAACATCGGCATACCAGAACGGCTGCGAGCGATGCAGGAGCGCATCCCCTGGGCGGTGCAGGTCTCGGCAACCGGCTCCACCGAGTCTGGCGGGTTCTTGGCAATCGGAGTGAAGGAGGACTCGCTCGAAGATCGTGTCAACACCAACGGCCACGTTTTGCCCGGCATGGAAGTGCGAATCATCGACATCGAGACCGGTGCCGACATCGAACCCGACCAAACCGGCGAACTGTTGTACCGGGGGGCGACCCGACTGATTGGCTACTACAGGGATCCGGAGGTGACGGCAGAGCGCATCGACAGCAACGGTTGGTTTCATACCGGCGACATCTATCGCATTGATGAACGAGGCCAGATCACCTTCATCGAGCGACTCAAGGACATGCTCAAAGTCGGAGGCGAGAATGTTGCAGCGGCGGAGATAGAGGACTTCCTGGCGCGCCACGAAGCGGTGAAGATCGTCCAGGTGGTGGCGGCCCCCGACGCTCGATATGTTGAGGTGCCGTGCGCCTATGTCGAGTTGAACGAGGGCGCCGCAGTGACCGAGCGGGAGCTGATCGACTTCTGTCTCGGCAAGGTCGCCACCTTCAAGGTGCCCCGGTATGTTCGGTTCGTTGAAGGTTGGCCTATGTCCGGCACCAAGATCCGTAAGGTCGAACTACGCGAACGCATCGCAGGCGAGCTCAACGAGTCCGGCATCACCGAAGCGCCACGAATCACTGCCGGCTAATCGTGCCCCTTCGATTGGCGTCGCGGTGTCACCGCCGGGCTTGTGCCTAGGAGCTTCGAGGTCACTCGGCCCGCCTCAGCGGTGGTGGTGGTGGCCGCCTAGGGTTGCGTAGCGGCTCATGCATGTGGAGGGCTCGTGGCGCATGACATCTTCATTTGCCATGCCTCGGAGGACCGGGCGATCGCTGACGCGGTGGTGGCGGGTCTCGAGCAAGGCGGAATCAGCTGTTGGGTCGCGCCGCGCGATGTCATGGCGGGCGCCGACTACGCCCAGGCGATCGTGGCGGGTATTTCTGGTGCCCAGGCCCTCGTGTTGGTGTTTTCCGGGCATTCGAACGCGTCACCGCACGTAAGTCGTGAGGTCGAGCGAGCCGCTTCCCGCGGCATCGGCATCATCCCCTACCGGGTTGAAGAGGTGGTGCCATCCCCGTCGCTCGAGTATTTCATCAGCAACGCCCAATGGCTCGACGCCACCACGAGCACCACCGAGGAGAGTATTGCCGAGCTGGCAAGAACCATCCGGGTGGGCGTCGGCCTTGAACAGGATGCAAGTCCCCGCCAGGTCACCGGCGAGATGTTGCGCCAGATCATCGACCGGTATGGCACGGACGTGGTCGACGACCCCCGCCGCGTGCAGGCGCTTCTTCGTGACATGGCAGGAGAACACAGGGCCGAAGTTGCCGTCCTGGTGGCGGCGGCTGAGGAAGGGGTTGGTGCCAATCTCCTGCAATCCTCGCAAGGCTTGGCCCCTGAGGCCGCCCAACGACTGGCCCGCCGACTCGAGGAGAGTCGCTCCCTCACCGAAGACGCCGCCTCCTGGGCGGTCGCCGCCTGGTTGGGTGCGCTCGGGTTGGAAGAGCCGTCTCACGCCGACATGACCAGACCCGTTGAGAACGAGACCGACGAAACCGTGGCCGCAGTAGCGTCACGCTCCACCCAGCAGCCGAGCCAGCCCCCTCCACGGAAAACCACACCCCCGGCTCCTTCCCCAGCCACCGTCCCGGCCCCAGCCGACCAGCCGCCACCACTGCCCCGAACGTCACCGCCGGGCCGGGAGGATGACCGCAACCGCAACCGCAACCGCATCTACGCTTTCATCGGCGGTGGAGCGCTCTTGGTCGCAGCCATTGTCGGCGCCGTCGCCCTCACAGGCGGAAGCAAAGAGGCGGTCCTCACGAGCGCCGAACAAGTTCCGATCAACGAGGTGACGGCGCGGTTGATCGCAAACTATCCCCTCTCATGGTCAACCATTTCGCCAGACGGAAGTCTTCTCCTCGGCCAGCTCGAAGATGGAGTACAGGACGACGTCAGCGCGACGGTCTGTCTCATCGAGGTCGGCAACCCCGATCGGGCGGCCGACCTTTGTTCGACGGGCCTGAAATCCGAGGGCTACGACTTCTATGGTGCTCCAGCCTGGTCCCCGTCGGGCGACGGCGTGGCCTGGCCGTGGGAATTTGACGTCTGGGGCTTTGACCTCTCCAGCGGACTCGTCGTGGGCATCACCGATGATGGACTGGATGATTTGGGCGAGGACCTCGGCCAAGCTCCCTACGACAGCGCACCGACATGGCTCAACGACACAGAACTGGTCTTTGTTCGCCGCGACTCCATTGCCGATGAAACCGCACTCGTGACATGGGAGGTGGGCGGGGAAGCTACCGGAACCGTCGTCGGACCCACCTTTATTGTGAGTCAAACCGAGCGGGTCGTTTCTGAATGGGAGGCACCTCTTTCGCCTCCGTTGATTGCTGAGGGCAAGGCTTATCTCAACGGGCGCGGCGTGATCTACGAGGTGGACGTCAGCGCCGCCGCCTACGCGGTGTTGGGCGATCTCGGCGACGAGTACGTCTCGATTTCCGACGCGCACAAGGAGGTTGGTGGGTTCCTTAGTGATCCAGGGGGATTGGTGCCTGTTGGTTTCACGCCCTCGGGCGACCTGCTCATCTGGGACTTCGCGCCGACCGCCCACGCCAACGGAGGGACGTGGTCGGGCGCGCCCTCCGGGGCATTTCTCCTCAACCGTGACAACCAGCTGACTCCGATTCTGGCGACGTCGCCCCCCACCGATGGCTACCTCGGGCCGGTGGCAGTGGGGCTCTCACCCTCAGGTACCAGGCTGGCAATAATGTGGCTCGACGACGCACAGCGGGGCCCGACCGGTTTCCCCACTACCCGCCTATCACTGCTCGATCTCGAGACCGCGCAGCTGCCGGTGAATGCGCGGGCTCTCCCCGAGCTCTGGTCCTTCACCGAAACACCTGCGTTGGGGGCAGACTATGTCCTCGAATGGACGACCAACGATCGTCTCGCCTTCTGGACATTCGAGGAGGGCACCTCTGTGCTTCAACTCGAGGCACCGCCCGGTTAGACCCGGCCCATTGGCACTCATGCGGGCCCGAGACGCCTCGCTATTGTCGCGGAGGGCGGGATTTGATCTAGAACCGTCGCGTTATGAGTCAGGTGCGGTGGCTCGGTTGCGCTCACGGTGGCGCAGCCGGACTTGTCTCTAGGTGCTCCCACCGTTCTGCCGGCTCCACTCGAACCAGCCACCGTCATACACCGAGACGTTCGGCCAATCCATTAGGTAGGCATAGAAGAACGTCTCACTGGCTCGCCAGCCGGTCCCGCAATAGAACGCGACACGTTTGTCCGCAGTGATGCCGACATCTTCCCAGCGGGAGGCGACTTCGTTGAAGTCCCTCATTGTGTTGTCCATGTTGCGGTAGTGCTGCATGTGGTACGCATCCGTGCCGCAGTTTCCCCAAACGGCGCCGGGAATGTCACCAAGCTGTTCTATGTAGTTGTAACCGCTGGTCGTCCCTCGATTCTCGGCCCAGCTCCTGATGCTGACGAGCACACCATCGGGATCGGCGATCAGGTCTACAGCTTCTTCGAAATCGATGAAGTAGCTCGGACTGGCAGGCAGAGCGGCTCCGAATGAGGTCGCCGTGGCCGGCGTTCGGATCTTCGTCTCTGTGCCATAGCCCGCCTTCCTCCAAGCATTGAGGCCTCCGTCGAGCAGGCGAACGTCGACAACACCGGAGTAGAGGAGAATGGCGGCAGCCCTGGTGGCTGCGATCTGCCCGGCCTTGCGACCCGGCTTCTGCTCTGCAGGGTCGGCGGCGGTATCCCGCCCATAGAGGATCACGGTCGTGTCCCTGGTGATGCCAAGTTGGAGCAGGGCGTGCTCGAGTTCCTCTGGTGAACGCCTATTCCAATCGGATGACGATTCCAGCGTGTTCGTGTCGAGGTAGAAGGCCCCGGCTATGTGACCGCGGGCGTACTCCTCCGGTACTCCGTAGTTGACATGGAACAGAGCAAACGGGCCCTCAGGGGCTTCATCTGTGGCCTCTCCCTCGAGCACATGATGTAGCCATTCAGGGTGGACCAGCTGGTGGTTCCTCGGGAGCCGGATCAGTTCAGAATCCGGTTGGGCGGCCCACTCGGGCAGGCCACCCGCGAGGACGGCCACATCGCCGTATCCGAGATACAGCAGGCGGTCGGCCAGCCCGGTGGCGTCCTCATCGTCGTACCCGTAGACCGTGATCGACCGGTCCGGAGTGAGTTCCTTGAGGGCCAGCCGC
>JAAELU010000453.1 GCA_024226255.1 bacterium
AAGTCTACTTGGTTTGAGCCTAAGTTGCGGTCGGGGTTGGTGGTTCGGAGTCTTGAGGATTAGTCGGTTACTGCCCGCGGACACCGGCCCCGTATGCCGGCCGGCGTCATGAGGCGGATCACTCCGATGTGAGATTCGTGGCGTCCGTCAACACGGCGCTCGTCATGCCCATGCCCTCGTCGATCGTGGGTCCGACGAGTACCATGGCTCGATAGGTCGAGTGTACGGGGCCCACTCCGGCGACCCAGTCGATGGTGCCGTAGTCCAGCGAACGCAGGTAGCCGATGGGCTCCGGATCGTAGATGTCGTAGAAGGCGGTCACGGGATGCTCGAAGTAGTAGAAGATGCGCAGAGCATTGTTGAAGGCCGCCGCCGGCGTGATGGTGCGCCTCTCCTCCAGCACGCGGAAGTGCAGGTAGATGCCGGCGGATAGCTCGAGGGAGGTCTCGTCCCCGGGCTCGAGATCGCCGTTCAGGAAGGGAAACTCCTCGACCATGTAGCTCGCCGGGTACCCGAGCCAGGAAGCGCAGCGCCACACGTGGGGATTCCCGATGAAGAGCGGTCGATAGTAGTCGTAGCTGTCGATCAGGTTCGATGGATGCCCCCCAAGGCGATCCATCACGGCGTTC
>JAAELU010000454.1 GCA_024226255.1 bacterium
CTGAATTCGCCACCGAGGTTCGGGAGAGAACCGGCGGGATACCCATCGGCTTCAAGCTGTCGGCCCAGCGCATTGAGGAAGATCTCGACGCCGCTCTTGAGGTTGGAGTCGACTACGTGATCCTCGACGGCAGGGGAGGGGGCACCGGCGCCGCGCCCAAGCTCTTCCGCGACAACATCTCGGTGCCGACGATCCCCGCATTGGCGAGAGCGCGGCGCCATCTCGATTCATCGGGCATCTCGGACGTGACGCTCGTCATTGCGGGCGGTCTTCGTGTTGCCGCCGATTTTGCCAAAGCGCTGGCACTGGGAGCGGATGCCGTAGCCGTGTCGAACTCGGCGATGCAGGCGATCGGGTGTATCGGCATGCGTGCATGCGACACCAACAACTGCCCGGTGGGAATCGCGACGCAGCGTGAGGATTTGCGGGAACGGCTTCCTGTTGATGCGGCTGCCGAGCGGTTGGCGAGGTTCTTCGGAGCTTCAGTCGAGCTGATGCAGGTTCTGGCGAGAGCCATGGGTCACCGCCATCTCAACGAGTTCGAGGTTTCCGACCTGACAACATTCAAGAGGGATATGTCCGACCTGGCCGGTATCTCATTCGGTGGGGTCGGCTAGCGCCGCGGCTCCGTTCTTGCGTAGATGGGCGCCGGTATCGGCTGTGGTCTACGCCGGAACGGATGCGGTTTTGGTGGTCGTGTTCTTGCGTAGATGGGCGCCACTATTGGCCGTGTCGTACGTAAGAACAGAGAGCGGCTGGGTCTTCCCTGTTCCTGGGTCTTCCCCGTTCTTGCGTCTTCCCCGTTCTTGCGTAGATGGGGGCACCTATTGGCCGTGTTGTACGCAAGAACAGAAAGCGGCTGGGGGCCCCGTGCGGGTAGCTACACGTCCTCGATCACGTCGAAGAATTCGAAGTGACCTGGGTCGGCATTGCGCCACACGTGGCCTGAGGTGAGGCCGGCAGCGTAGATCCGGGACAGCAGCTCTTCGTGCACCGGGCTGCCCGGCCCACCGTCGATTGGGTTAAAGATGTTGATGTCGGCGGCCGCGCCGAACGAGTGGCGGGACAACCGGGCACTGCCTGCGATGTACCGAGCATTCCAGCAACCGGCGTAGTGGCTGCGGTCGATGACGCTCGACAGCCCGTTGTCGACGAGGTCTTGCATGATGTCCGTCAGGATCCCGGCCATCACACGATGGCACTTCGTCTGACCGAGCAGGGGGATCCTCAGGTCGACGATGTTCTCGGCGACCCACGCCGGGTCGATCACGAATCGGCCACCGCCCGTCGATCGGTAGGCGAACTCACCGAAGTTCTCCTTGATGAACACCTGGGACCGTACGACAAGGCCGCCGTAGTCGGCGCTGCGAGTCCTTTCCTGAACGTCATATACCGTGTTCTCGGCGACTCGAGAATTGATTTCCAAGTTCAGTCGATACGCATTGCCGTGATAGCGAACCAGCATTGCCCGCACCTGCATGCGGTCCTCGTTGAAGTGGTCTTTGGTGACGGCGATCGCCTCGTACCCGGCCATCGATTCCTCGGGGACGATCCGGCCGACGGTGAGGGTCGCCTTCTCAAACGTGATCGTGTCACCTACGTCGAGGCGGCGCAGGGCGGCTGATCCTTCGCCGAGGATGATCTCGTTGCCCGCAATTAGTGGCAGGCTGTGCACACGTTCCAGAGCTTCAGCGTCGACGATTGCGCTGTGCATTGGGATCACGTAGCGGTCTCGTGGTTGGTCGACCGGGGTGCCATCGGCCTTGTGGCTCGAAACGAGGTGCATGGTCACCGTAGTTATGACACTCGTCGACTCGACTCCCGGAATGTTGGCGACTACTTCGGGGAAGTCCTCGGTGAGCCCACCGGGCATCCAGGCGAACATCTCGGTCGGCGCGGGTTCGAGTGCAGGGGCAAGCGTCGTTGTGGTGCTCGAGGTCGTCGATGTGGTCGGCGCAGCCGTCGTAGTCGGAGGTGGCGCCGGACGGGTTGTCGTGGTCGCCGGCATTGCAGCTGAGCTCGGCGGCGGTTCCGTCGTCTCGGGTGGGGTCGTCTCAGCGTCGACCTGCGGAGAGCAGGCGCTGAGAATCAGGAGCAGCGTGACGAGTGACTTGCGCACCCGACGATTCTACGGGCTGGGTGGCACCCCGGACGCGCAACGACCGGCCGGGAGGCAAAGCACGGCCGGTCGTTGATTGGCGGTGGACGTCAGCAGGGCTGGCTGGTGCGAGCCGGGGGAGTGATCTCGATGGGCTGAGGCGTCAGTGCCTCGCCCATACGAATCAGGGAAGCCGCAATTCGGCTGCGCATCGTATGGCCGATGGGCGTGGCCGGTAGCAATGTGCCTTCGATCGCCCGTCGATCTGTGTCATGGCGCCGAGCTGATGCCATCTTCTCTGCAAGGTGGTTGTTGGCAAAACCGATCATGATGGTTCCTCTGTTTCAGTTGAAGTTGGGCGGTTGGCTAGGAATGTCTCGAGCAGGCGACCCGCTTCGGGGACGGAGTCGCGGCGCAAGCTGTAGCGCTTGTCGTCATCGCCGACGATCACTCTGACGAGGCCGGCGCTGCGCAGAACTCGTAGATGGTGGTGGGCGGTGGACTTGGCGATGTCGGCCCGGGCGGCGAGCTCCTTGAGTCCCAAGTCGCCTTCGGCGAGCACGCCGAGCAGGCGGAGCCGCTTCTCGTCTCCGAGAGCCTTGAACATGTCGATCAGATAGCTGGGGGGAGCATCGGTGTCGGACGCCAACCGCTCATCGGATACCGAGTAGGCAAATACCCGCAGCGACTCGTGCTCGGCAATCACTACCCAGGGACGGATGGCGACTGAGGGGATCAATACCACGCCGCTGACACTCGGCTGCATTTCGAAGGTGATTCCGTTGGTGACCTGCTCCACGAGCCGGTCCGGACTCATCGTCTTTGCCAGGACCCGGGTACTGGCTGCATCACGATCGAGAACCGCCTGCCGCTCGGCCACGATCGGAGCAACGGCCGCTCCGAATCGCTCGACAACGGAGGCAACATCCTCTCGCATCGTGTGCGGGTCTCGTTCGAGCAGAGATGACATCTTCGTTGGATGGGCCAGGCCCGTGATGAGCTCTCGCAGAGCGTCGTTGTCGCCTTTGGCAGCTCGGGCGATCGTCGCCTCGTCGTGACCGCGCGACACCTCGATTCCAATGTTGCACATCACGAGGATGCGTAGATCGGCCGGGTCCATCTCACGGATACGAGATACCAGCGTTTCAACTGTTCTCGGTGCCGGCATATCGTGGGCGACGCCAATCAGAGTCAGGCCAAGTTCGCCACAGCCGGCAATGGACTTGATGTCAGCGACCAGGGTGTCGTCACCACGTTCGTTGACTGCGGTGATGATCTCCTCGGCAGTCTCATACTCGCTGTGGTCGCTCTCACCGTGGAAAACGAACATCGCCAGCAGCGTCTCGTAGACGGCGTCGGACTCGACGCTGACCGCCAGGGCCCGCTGCTTGTCTGTGAAGTCTCTGACCTTCGGTCCCGAAACCGTCATCTCGTTCTACTTTCGTCTGAGCGTTCGATCTACATCGAACAATACGATAGAAGTAGCGCGATGTCAAGACTTTCGATCCGTCCCAATCCGATCTTGCGTAGATCCAAGCCGATATCGGCGGCCAGGTACGCAAGAACAGGGGCGAAAGCCGAAGAGACCTCGTGGAGCAGGTGCTCTAACCAACTGCCTGTCGGGCATCTACACTTCATCTTTCTGAGCGGGCCCGTAGCTCAGTTGGTTAGAGCAGGGGACTCATAATCCCTTGGCCGCAGGTTCGAGTCCTGCCGGGCCCACTCTCGCGAAGCTTCGTGCGCGCGCGGCTACATCCGCTCCCACATGGACGAGGCCGCCGTAGGGCGCCGGTTGCCGGGCTGGCGGTGAGAGCTTGACAGGTTCGAGTCCTACCGGGCCCACGGGAACACTTCGTGTTCCTTGGGGGTTTTGCTGGCGCAAACCTCCATGTCCGTCGGAGAGAGCGCCGGCAACCCTCCGTCGTCCGCACGCGCGGCTACGTCCGCTCCTACTCTCCGATTGTGAACGGGATCTCGGCCACCGTGTCTTCAGGGAACCTGCTCAGATTCAGCAAGCGGAGCACGTAGTTGCCGTCGACCGGGTCGGGGATGATGAAGGCCACGTCGAGGCCTTCGGCCGTGACTCCGGCGTGGAGCACCTCATTGGGAGCGCGCTCGGGGGTCACAGTCTGTCCGTTGGGTACAACGAGTTCGAAGGTGTCCTTTGCCGTCCGAGACTGATCACCGAGGGTGATGTCGATAGTGGCGGTGAGGAAGGCAGTCCCCACCTCGGCTGACCCACCGTGAACCGCCAGGCTATGCCACTCGACACCCACCTGGCTGAGCCAGATCTCGACTGCTTCGGCGGTACCGACCCCATCGACCGTCACCTCGATCGGGTCGAGCGACACAACCTCTCCGCCGGCTAGGGGCACCGAGGCCTGGGCTCTTCCGTCACGCCCGATGAGCAGGACCGCCCCGTCGAAGGTGAACCCGGCATCGACCCGGAATTCGTAATTGCCGGACTCGACCGCCGAGGGAGCGATGTCTGCAGTTATGCCGAATCCAGAGTTCTCAATCAAACCAGCGGAGGTCCGAAGGCTCAAACGCGAGGGAGGGCGGCTCGCCTCCGCGGTGAGGTTCTCGACATCGATGCTGACACGTACCGTTGGCGTGCCGAGGGACTCCCCGGTGCTCGCCTCTACCACGTGCCAGAGAAAGCCGCCGAAGACGGCCGATAGATCGACCACGATCACCTGGTCCGCTGCGACGGAATCGTCCGCGGCCGTGGACGTCGACGGTGTCGGATCTGTCGCGGGTCCTTCCTCCGTCGTCGGCGGTTGTGACTGTGCCGGTGTGTCGCCACCACTACAAGCGGCCATGAACAAGGAGAGGAGTGCACCAATCAGGAGGGCTCGTCTGTGCGTGATCATCCTCTGACGCTACCAGCGCCTTTTCACGCACGATGGTCGCATGGTCAGAAGGCGCCGTTGACGGAGGTGGGAAGCGGCGGAGCGAGTGAGCCCAAACCAGTCCAAGCCTTCCTCGCCATAGGCGTGACTGAGGTCGATACCGAGCTGATCAAGAGCAGGCCCCAACTCTCAATCGCATGTAACGGGCAATCTGCTCGACGACCAGGCGGTGTCGCAGTCTTCGGCGGCCTCCGGACTTCACTCTTCCAGTATCTTCAGGTGTGAAAGCCGTCCTTTCGGGCCCATCCACGACTTGGAAGGAGCGGAGTGGGACAACCGGGCTGGCAGAGCAAGTCTGATGTGAGAGAAGATGTTCTGGCTCAGTGGGGACACTTGTCTTACTCGCTGATTGCCGCTGCGCAATCCGTTGCCGGACCGCGCTAGGGATTGTCGAAGGTCTCGATCGCCTCAAGTTTCAGAGCGTTGTATCGGTTCGCGTTCTGTCCTGTTAGGCCCACAAATCTGAGGGTCGCGATCGCGCGGCTACATCCGCTCCCACATGGACGAAACCTCCATAGGGCGCCGGATGCCGGGCTCGCGACGAGAGCTTGACAGGTTCGAGTCCTACCGGGCCCACGGGAACACTTCGTGTTCCTTGGGGGTTTTGCTGGCGCAAACCTCCATTCTCGGCTTCGTGCACGCGCTGCCACATTCACGGCCGGACTGATCACACCTTGCGTGTCCGACCCACTATTTGTCCCATGTCGTGGGTGTGGCTGGTGATTCCCGAATCGCGCAGTTCGAACTTGCGGACCTTCGCTGTCGGGGTCTTGGGTAGCGCATCGAGCACTTCGACGTATCGCGGCACCGCGAAGTACGGAAGTCGCTCTCCGCACCAGCCCCATACGGCCTCCGCCGTGACGTCCTCCGACAACACCACGCAGGCCTTCAATTCGTCCTCGCCGCCCTCGATATCAGACGGGACGGCGACGACAGCCGCCTCGGCGACCGCCGGGTGCTCGATCAGAACGTGTTCGACATCGCTCGATGCGATGTTCTCCCCGCGGCGGCGGATCCGATCCTTGATGCGATCGACGAAGTAGAGGAAGCCGTCATCGTCCTGTCGCAGTGCGTCACCGGTATGGAACCACAGGTTGCGAAAGGCCTCGAGAGTCCGCTCGGGCATTCCGAAGTAGCCCTGACACAGCAACCAGGGATGGCGAGCGCGAACCACGAGTTCTCCGACCTCGTTTGGCGGCACGATCTCGTCGGTATCCGGATCGACGATACGAACCTCATACCACTCCGGGTCGACCTGGCCGGCCGAGCCGAGCCGAGCTTCGTCGAAGTCCTGAGTCGATACGATGCCGATCTCCGTGTTGCCGTATACCGAAACGACACGTTCGACCGCGAATCGCTTCCGGAACTCCTCGGCAGGACCCGGCGGGCATGGAACCGCCCACAAGCAGCGAAGTGAGTTGTCGCCATCGGCAGGTGATGGAGGCTGTTTGAGTATGAACGGCATCATGGCCCCAAGCACGTTCGTGTGGGTGGCACCCGATGTGCGAAGGTCGTCTAGCCATTGGCTGGCCGAGAAGTGAGGTCGCAGGTCCACCGAGGCACCTACCAGCATGGCGTTGTACACCGCGGTGAGTTGTGAATTGACATGGAAGAGCGGCAGATAGGTGAGGTTCACATCGCCCTCCTCCATCCGGATCAGGCCCTGATTGCGCTCGGCGAGGAGGTGGGCATGGGCGTGCGTCATCATCGCACCCTTCGATGGCCCCGTGGTCCCGGACGTGAAGTGGATCGCAGCGAGATCAAAATAGCGTGGACCTTCCCCCTCCCAGGGTGGGTTGGACTCGAGTGAGGCGAAGGTTTCGATACTGATCCCCTCAACCGCCTCGGGGGCCTCACCGACGACCACAAGCCTTCGGAGGTGGTGGAGCTGCGGCGCTGACGCCACGATCGAGTCCACGTAATCTGCCTCAATGATCATTGTCGATGCCTCTGAGGTGTTCACGAGGTGTTCGAGGAAGTAGCCGTGATAGTCGACGTTGACGGGCACCTCGACGGCTCCCAGCCATCCCGTGGCGAACCAGCTGAGTACGAACTCCGCGCGATTCCGAAGCATGATCAACACGTTGTCGCCGTGGCCTATCCCGAGGCCGTGGAGACCGGCGGCGATAGCCCGGCTCCGCATCTCGACCTCTTTGAAGGTCAGCGAACTGCCGCCGAGGGCAAAGTTGAGAAACGGGCGGTCACCCCACCGTTCGGTGGCCCGCACCAGCGTTGCCGGCTGTGTCCAATCCTCGCGCGAATCGATGATCGGCATGGGACTCCTCGATGTGAGCGGATTACCCATGTCTACCACACGGATCTGGGAGCGTGCCGACGGGTAGCCTGAGTGAAACCCGTGTCCCCTGGGTTGAGGGCGCCCATGACCGGAAGGATCGACATGGCGACAGCGGGCAAGGACGCCGGCGGAGCGCCGGAACCGACAACATCGCAGAGCGACAACGCGGCGCGTGAGATCGTGACCTTCTGCCGTGTCTGCCACGCATGCTGCGGAATCGTGGCAACGGTGGAGGGCGACCGTATTGTCAAGGTGCGGGGCGACTCCGAGCACGCTTTGTCGCGCGGGTACACGTGTCCCAAGGGCCGGGCCGTCCCGTTCTTCCACCACCGGCCGGATCGACTTGATGATCCGCTGATGCGCGCGGACGGGGTGCTCGAGGTGGCGTCGTGGCCCGACTGCCTCGATGATGTGGCTGCCCGCCTCTCCGCGATCCGGAGCGCCCACGGTACAGACGCGATAGGCATGTACCAGGGTTCGGGAGCGGCCTTTGACGACCTGGGCAGTCGCATCGGGGCCCGATTGATGCGGCGGCTTGGATCGGCCAGCTTCTACACGTCGCTCACAGTCGACACTCCCAACAAACACCTCGTACCGGAGTTGATGGCCGGCATCCATACGCTCAACCCGATCATTGATTGGCAGCGCTGCTCGCTGACGATTCTCGTTGGAGTCAACCCGTTGGTCTCACACGGCCAGACATCAGCGTTTCCCGATCCGGTCAGCCGGCTGCGCTCCCTCGCGGCCCAAGGCGAACTGTGGGTCATCGATCCCCGACGAACCGAGTCGGCCGGTCTTGCCACTCGTCACATGGCGGCACGCCCGGGCACGGATTGGATGGTTTTCGCCTGGCTCGTGCGCGAGATTCTGGCCGACGGAGCCGACCGTGCGTACCTCGACGCCCACACCGTCGGCGTCGCCGACCTCGCCGAAGCCGTGGGCTGCTTTGACCTGGAGACGACGGCCGCACGCACCGGCGTCGACACGTCGATGCTCGAAGACCTGCTGGCTTCGGTTCGTCGGCACGGACGATTCGCCATACAGACCGGAACGGGTGTGAGCATGGCGGCGTCCGCCAATGTCTGTGAATGGCTCGTATGGGCCCTCCAGGTCATCACGCAGTCGTTCGATCGGCCCGGTGGGAGCTGGTTCAACCCGGGCTATTTCTCCCGCCTCCACGAGCGGACGCCGCCGACCTCGGACGGTGCGGGCGACCCAGGCCCCAAGAGTCGTCCCGAGCTCGCCGCCCGTTGGGGCCAGTTCCCGGTTTCGGCAATGATCGACGAGATCGAGTCGGGCAACCTCCACGCCCTCCTCGTAGTAGGCGGTAACCCGATAATTGCCGTTCCGGAGACCGGACGCTTCGTGAAAGCTCTCGAGAGACTCGAAGTTCTGGTTGTCTCGGACGTGGTGCACACTTCGACCACTCAGTTGGCGAGTCATGTGTTTCCAGCCACCGACTTCGCGGAACGGCCGAACATGCCGATCGGTATTGATCAGTTCCTTCCGGCGGTGGTGGCGCAGTACGGTCGGGCCATCGTGACGCCAAAGCACCGCCGCAAGCCGACATGGTGGCCGTTCGCCCAGATTGCTCAGCGAATGGGTGTCGAGGCGCTCCCACACGGATTCGATGCCGACTCTGCAACAGACGACGCTCTGCTGGCAAACCTCGCCACGCGTGGCCCTATCGACTTCGATGAGCTCCGGGCTGAACGCACCGCAGTCGTGACGGACGAGGCAGTGTTCGGGTGGGTTGAGCGCTCGGTCCTTCCTGATGGGAGGTGGGATCTTGCTCCACGCCCGCTTGTCGAGCAGCTGGGCCTGCGCGAGGATCCGGCGCCCTTCGCTCTCATCCCGAGGCGGCAGCAGCGCCACTTCAATTCCCAGCTCGCATCCTCGATGGGCGACGACCGGCCGACGGATGTTCCGCTGCTACTGATCAGCCCCGACGATGCCCGGAGCCGCGGCTTCGTCGACGGAGCGCAAGTTGTCGTCCACAGCGCGTCGGGTTCGGTGGAATGCCGGCTCTCTATCGACCGGGGGATTCTGCCCGGCACCGTATCCCTCCCGCATGGGTTCGACGACAACAACGTGAGCTATCTCACGTCGAGCAGCGTCAACGTGGATCCACTGACAGGCATGGTTCTCCAGTCCGGTCTCGACGTCACGATCGTTCCCGCGGGCACTTGAGGAACCCGGCGGCTACTCACAACCTCGGTCGCTCACAACGGTCAACCCGGAAGATGTGAGCGCAACCGCCGTGTCGACGCTCTCACGAGGCGAGGGCTGCGAGATGTCGAGCGACCGATGCATTGTCGGCACGCTGATACCGGAGCCGAGCGTCTGCGGTGTGCCACGCCGCAAGGTCAAGGAGGGCTTCCTCCCACGGCTCGATGGGCTGTGTGCCGCAGATCTCCAGTTCGTCGAGCTCCCACCAGAGTGCGACCGCGTCCCGGCCGACATCCGCGCGATCGTCGGGCTCATTCTGAAACCGGCGCAACAGGGTGCAGATCCGTTCGAGCACGCCGTCCGAGACACTCACGAGCCGGACGACGTCGCACTCCCGCCTGCGCGGTGGCGGCGGGTTAGCACTTGGAGATGTGGTTCCTTGATCCAACCCACCGGGCGCTCGATCGCGTCGAATGCACAGAACTTGAGGCAGTAGCAGCACCCGTCACAATCGTTGGTGAAACGGACGGCGAAGGAGATATGCGTATCGGTGGTGACTTCGATGTACGACGAGTCGTTCGAGAACGAGTGGAGGTCGTGCTTGATCGAGTTGCAGGCGATCACACAGATGAGGCATCCCGTGCAGAGATCCTCGCGTACGACGAATCGGGTGTGGGGGTCGACTGTTTCGATCATCGGCTTGACCTTGGGGACTCAGCGGAGCATACCGTGCGGGAGGGCGAGCATTCTGCTGTGCTATTCGGCCGCTTTGGGCATGGCGTCAAAGTCGACCGTCACGAGCTCTGTGAGGATCCCGCCGGCGTGGTTCGGGTGAAAGAACGACGCCGTGCGCCGGCCATCGGCCGTCCTGGGAAGCTCGATCTCGACGAGACCGGCTGTCGCGAGGCGTTCCGCCTCTGCGTCGAGATCCTCACAAGCGAAGGCCAGATGATGAAGACCCGGACCGTTGCGAGTCAGAAACCGCGCCGTTCCGGATTCAGAACCCGGGGCGGGCACGAGCATCTCCACTCGCGTCTCGCCCTCCCCGACTGTGAAGAAGTATGCGTGGGCGTGCTCCGGTGCGAAGTACAACCCGCCGGGGAGCGGCGACCGTGCCTCGTCGATGGCGAGACCCATCTGGTCCACGAGCATGCTCCACCCCTCCTCGAACGAGGCGGCGACGATGCCGATGTGGTCGACTCGTACCAGCACAGTCCACTCCTTCAGGATCGATGGCGAATGTTAGGACCGTAGCCCGGAGGTGACGGACTCGTGTCGCGGCAGGACCGCATAGCGCCTCCGCGCGACATCCTCTCGCGAGAGGCTCGTGCTCCGGTCGCATCCGCGAGGAACGGGAGCGATACTGGCCTGAGATCTGGAGGCTGAGCCATCGGAAACCAACCAGTCATGATCGAGGTGGAGCGACGACTCGAGAAGTCGTCGGCCAGGATGACCGTCCCGTGACGTCGGCGGTGGTGATGGGGGCCGGGGCGCTCGGCTCGATCTTCGCGACGGCGCTCTTCGACGCAGGCTGTGACGTTACGATCCTGAGCCGTCGTGCGCACGCAGAGTCGATTTCCGAATCGGGACTCCGGCTTCGAGCCCTCGACGGCTCGGAACGGGTCGTCCGACTGCGTGCCACAGACGACCCGCTCGCGCTCCGCCCCGCCGAGATCGTGATGTTCACCGCCAAAGCGTTCGACATCCCCACCCTCGTCGACCTCGCACCCCGCCAAGCGCGCTGCGTGGCCTCGGTCCAGAACGGTGTCGGCAAGGACGACCTTCTCGTGGAACAGTTCGGGCTGAGCGTGGTCGGCTGCGTGACGATGACCGGCGGCACCCTCGTTGAGCCCGGCACTGTTCACCACACGCTCAACGGCGTCACCTACATCGGGCCGCTGCCGTCGACTGCAGACGGTGTCGACCGCGAGCTGGCGGACACCCTTGCCGCTGGAGGGCTGCCGCTAAAGATCCGCGCCGACATCGACTCCGTGTCGTGGTCCAAGGCAGTCCTCGCGGTGGCGGCCATGGGCGTGGTGGCGCTGACCCGTCTTCGCTTCCACCGGGCGTTACTCAACGAGCATGCCGCCGGGCTTCTGTACGACCTGGCCGTGGAGGGTGCCTTGGTGGCCAAAGCCGATGGCGTCGATCTCGTCGACCTTCCCGGCGCACTCCAGATGAAGTCGATCGTGTCGTTGGGTAGGCACGAGGCCGTCGCACGCCTTTCGAGCATCGGCGCCGAGCTCGTTGCGGCCGGAGCCACCAAAATCCGGCTCTCCATTCTGCAGGGGATCGAGTCGCGAAGACGCACCGAGGTCGAGGCCGTTCACGGCGAGGTGCTCGCCAGGGCCCGTCGGCACGGCATCGCGGTGCCCGTCCTGGAGACGGTGACGGCGGCGATCCGCGCCGTCGACGCAGAGCTTCTCTGAGCCGCGGAACCGGGTCCTCAGCCGTGGGGTGCAATCGATGTCGGTGCTGTCACCTGTGCCGCCCGATACAGCGATTCGTCGTTGGGCGAGGTCAAGCCTCGGTCTCGCAGCGTTTCGGCCGTCGGCACGCCCCGCGCATCCCATCCGTGCTCGTCGTAGTAGCGGCTCAGCATGGCCGCTAGCTCGTCGCCCGAGTCCGGGTCGATGCTGCGTTCGGGTCCGAGGTCGTCGGTGGCATCAAGTCCGTGCGCTGCATTGAATAGACGCTGGAGATCGATGATGCGGTCGCCCGCTTCGAGGAGCGAGGAGGCGTCGTGGTCGATACCCGTTGCCGCGTGGAACACGGCCGCCAGCTCCTCGGCGTCCAGGATGCGACTGAAGTACGGGCGGTTGCATTCGCCGATGCCGTAGATGGCCATGTTGTAACGCTCGATGTAGCGCGTGAATCGTGCGAGGTCGTACCCGTCGACACCACCCGTGACGATCGTGTCGACACGACCTTCAGGCACGCCGATGCGGTCGCAATACCTCCGGAGCTGATCCTCCGTTCGATCCGGGATCCACGCGATAGACGAATACGCCGTTTCGGCAACGGGACCGCGCTGGTCCACGACCCGGGAGAACGAGTAGCCGTTCCACCGCCCCAGCTCGTGGTGGCGGTGCTCAGCTACGCCCAGGAGCCGACCCTTGCGCACTGGATCGTTCTCGGCTCCGCCTCCGATCATCCGCTGCGCGTCGGGCACCGGTGAAGCGAGCACGTCCCCGAGCCCTCTGCGGTAGGCCATATCCTCCAGCAGCCTGGCAGTTGTAGCCGGGTCCCCGTACTGGGCATCAAATCCGAAATCGCTCTCCGAGAGGATGCCGCGTTCCCGGAGATCAAGCGCCCACATGATCAACTCGGATGACCACATGGTGCTGACACCCAGACGATTGGCCAGCTCCGTGTTCTGCACGACCTCGGCGTACCGGTTCGGGTCGACCTTCATCTGGATGGCGTACACGTTCGTCATCGATCCGGTGGGACAGCTGATCCGGATCGTGTGGTCGCCATTGCGGATCTTTGCCTTACAGCCAACGGGACAGCCCGGACACGAGGCCGGACCCTCCCACATGCGGCTTTGGTACAGGTCCATCCACGTGTCGATGTCGAACCCGAACTCGTCCTTGACGGTGCGGCGGCCGCTGGGATTGTCTTCGCCGTAGACGATAAGAGTGCCGTACTTGCGCCATTGGTCGATGAACGGCTGAGTCATCAGATCCTTGAAGAGCCGCAAACAGCGTCTGGTGAGGTCAGCCTTGTCGGCAACGCGTGCTGCGTGATTGCCCCTGGCGACGATGGCCTTGAGACTCTTCGAGCCCATGACCCCTCCGATGCCAGAGCTGCCGAACGCTCCGTGCTTGTCGGCGAGAATCACCGATCCGATGGTCCCGTTCTCGCCTGCGGGCCCGATGCAGGCAACCGAGGCCTCTCGATAGGTGTCGTGCAGCATGTCGGTGGCGTCGTAGATGTCCATGCCCCACGAATCGGTGGGTTCGACCGATACCGCACCGTCGTCAAGCACGACCACGACGGGTTCGTCCGACTTCCCGGTGACAACGACGTGGTCGAAGCCCGCCAGCTTTATCTTGTCACCGAAACTGCCGGAGTTGGAGTGTCCGTAGCCACCCGTGATCGGTGACAGCGAAGTGATCGATGTGCGTGATGCTCCGGGTAGCAGTGTTCCCACCATCGGCCCTACGCCGATGATCACCGGAGTGTCCTCGTCGTCCCACACCGCCTCCGGGCGCGCTCCGTGATCGGCGAGCAGCCTCGTGTTGATCCCAGTCGACCCGATGTACCGCCGCGCAAGTTGCTCGTCGAGAGGCTCGACCCGAGTCTCTCGACTGCTCAGATCGACGAACGCGATCCTGCCGTTGAAAGCTCCGAGTGCCATGTCCGTCCCGGGGTGGCGGTCCGTGTCAGCGTAC
>JAAELU010000455.1 GCA_024226255.1 bacterium
CGGTGGCCGCGGCCGGCGACCGAGCCCGAGCTACGGCCGGCTGGGGGACAGATTCCCCTGATCTCGTCGAGACCAGTGCCCAGTTCTCATTCCAGATTGCTCCGTACGCGTCTGCTCTCGGGTGGACCGACAACTCGGATGTGGCTTTGAACTCGTCCGGCGGCTGGCACGCCGGGAACCCCTACATCGTCACCGGGCTGTCCCGCGTGATCGAGGGAGTCCGTCAGCTACGGGGTACTGCCGGAGAGAGGCAGCTCACCGATGTACATCGTGTTCTGGCTCACGGCACCAGCGGTATGGGTGGCCAAGCCCAATTCGTCGCTGCCTTGGAGCGTGGTTGATGTGAGCCGAAGCGCCGCCATCGTCGCCGTTGGCCAGACCAAGCACGCCGCCAAACGGCTCGACGTGTCGATAGCCGAGATGGTTCGAGAGGCCGTCGACGCCTGTCTCGGTTCGAAGGAGTTGTCATTTGCCGACATCGACGCCGTCGTCGTCGGCAATATGGAGCTCTTCGAAGGTATCAATCAACCAGAACTGCTGATGGTCGCCTCGCTAGGAGCGGTTGGTAAGCCGGTTTACAAGATGAACACCGGAGGCACGGTGGGCGCCAGCGCCGCCATCTGTGCCGAACACCTGGTTCGCTCAGGCCTCCATGACGTAGTCCTGACGGTTGGCTACGAGAAACAATCCGAGGGAGAAACCCAATCGGCCATCACCACCGTTGGTGACCCGGCGTGGGAGCGCTCGGTGATGGCGGGGGCCATAGGCAACTTCGCCGTTATGGCATCCACCTATGTGGACCGCAGCGGGGTGACTCCCGAACAGGCGGCGAAGGTCGCGGTCAAGGCCCGTACCAACGCCTGCCTCAATCCATACGCCCACCTCCAGATCGCCGACATCACGGTCGAGGATGTCCTCAAGTCGAGGGTCCTGGCAGCGCCACTCAAGTTGCTCGACATGTGTCCCCAGAGTGACGGGGCCTGCGCTGTGGTTGTCGCCGGCGAAGAGAGGGCCAGGCAGATCACGCCACGACCCTCGTGGATCGTTTCCAGCGCCACCGCCCACGACCAGCAGTTCATGGGCGACAGTCCCGCTCGAATCGCCGACCACCGCAGCCTGCAGGCCGCCTCGAAGAAGGCCTACGCGGCTGCCGGGATTACCGACCCCCGCACCGACTTCGATGTGGCGGAGATCTACGAACCTGCCACATACGCCGAACTTGCCATGCTCGAGAACCTCGGCTTCTGCGCCCCCGGCGACGGCGGAACTCTCATCGACGATGGGGTCACCTTGATCGACGGCCCAATGCCCGTGAACCCGTCGGGGGGTGTTCTCGCTACCAATCCGGTCGGAGCGACCGCGCTGATCCGCGTTGCCGAGGCTGCACTCCAAGTGATGGGCGAGGCTGAAGGAGGCCACCAGGTGCCTGAGGTCAATTGGGCGCTGGCCACCGGATATGGCGGCAATGCCTGGACCGACGTGATGGTGATGACGGGAGAGCCGCGATGACTGCACCCGAAGCTCTGCGACTCGAGTACATCGCAAACTTCGAGTACTCGTATGCCATCGGTAAGCACGCCACCAAGTTCATGGCGGCTTTGCGGGACGACGCCAAGCTCTACGGGATCAGCTGTCCCGGCTGTCATGACGTGCTCGTGCCACCCCGGCCCGTCTGTGGCCGCTGCGGCGTCGAGACCGACGGTTGGGTGGAGGTCGGCCCGCGGGGGACGCTCACCGGCTACACAGTCGTCGAGATTCCGTTCATCGATCCAATGACAGGCGTCAAACGGCCAGTCCCCTACGGATTCGCCTTTGTGAAGCTGAATGGCGCCAGTACCAACATCTATCACTTCCTGTCCGAGAGCCGCCATGACTATCTCTCTGTGGGCATGGAGGTTGAAGCCGTGTTCAGGGAAGAACGTGACGGCAGCCTTGCGGACATCATCCACTTCTCGCCGGTGACGCCATGAGCGAGCAGATGATTTACCACCAGTCGATCAAGCTGCCGTACCGGTACACGGCCGGAGAGGCGAACACCGCATTCCTCATGGGCCTGGTCGAACACAAGATCCTGGCTGGACCCTGCGGCGGGTGCGGCATCACCGTCGCCCCGTTGGCGCCGTTCTGTACCAAATGTGGTTCGAGGCTTGGAACCCCCATCGAAGTGGGCCCCGAAGGTTCAATAACCACGTGGACGACTGACGGACAGGGTCGGAACTTTGCCCGCATCCGACTCGACGGCGCCGACACTGACATCTTCCACCTGGTGGAAGGTGACGTCGCGGTCGGGGCACGAGTCAAGCCGATTTGGCACGACGATCCGCAACCGGAGATAACGGCGATCACACGATTCGCGGTCGTGTAGAAGGCTCGCATGAACAGCAAACTGATGGCTCTCGAGGAGGCTGCCGGTCTAGTGACACCGGGGCAAACGATCGGCATCGCCGGCTCGATCACGACCCTCAAGCCGATCGCGCTGGTCGAAACCATCGCCACCGCCGGCTTGAGCGACCTGCAGCTTGTCAGCTTCACCGGATCCCTCGGGATCGACATCCTGGTTGGTTCTGGAGCCGTGGCGTCAGTCGCGGCCGCCTATGTGGGACTCGGCCACTTCGGGCGGGCCCCACATTTTGTCGCCGCAGCCGAGTCGGGAGCTATCGAGGATCTCGAATACAGCGAGTGGCTGATGCTGCAGAGGATCCGAGCGGCAGCCATGGGAGTGCCCTTCATCCCGACCCGAGCCGCCACCGAGAGCCAACTGTTGGAGCTACACAACTTCCGGCGGATAACCGACCCGTACTCGGGCGATGAGCTGATTGCGCTCCCGGCCTGGCATCTCGACGTAGCACTACTTCATGCGTGGCGGGCATCGGCGGACGGTCACATTCAGTTCGCCGGGCCTCCCGATCACCTATGGGACATCGACGTCGCTATGGCTCGGGCCGCCGATACGGTGATCGTGAGCGTCGACGAGGTTGTCGAACTCGATGTGATTCGCCAACGGCCCGACCTCACGCAGCTGTTCCCGGTCGATGTAGATGCCGTGATCGAACAGCCGGGCGGCTCATGGCCCACAAGTTCTCGGCCCGGCTACGACGAGGATGCCGACGCGCTGCGTGCATACGCGGCCAGCGGGGTATTGACCAGATGACTCCCGAGCAGGTGGACCAAGTGGTGGTGACAATGTCCCGGCAAGTGCCTGATGGAGCCTTCGTAGGCGTTGGCCTCGGCACGCCGAGCGCGCTTGTGGCCAGCGTGCTCGCCACAAGACTGCGAGGCGGCCACGTGCTTGCGGGCGGCACGATTGACGTCGAGCTCCCCATCGACCGGTGGTTCGGCGGGTCGGATGCCACAAACGGCTTCACCACCGGTTACGTCTCTCATTTCACGTCGATGGAATGGGCCGAGACCCAGACCATGACCATGCAGTTCCTCCGACCCGCCCAGATAGATGGCTCGGGGAATCTCAATACGAGCAGGCTCGGCCCGGTCGCAACTCCGACGAGGCGGTTCCCCGGAGGCCTGGCTACGGGCGACGTCACACAACTGTTGCCCAAGGTTGTTGCCTACCTGCCCGCCCACCGGCAGCGCAACACTCCAGAGAAGGTCGACTTCGTCACCGGCACCGGGCGCTCAACCGAAGCAAGCGGTTATCAGAGCCAAGGTGTGGCCGCCCTGGTGACGGACCTTGGAGTCATCGAGTGGCGGGACGGGGTCCCGACACTGACGGAGACCCATCCCTGGACCACGTCGCAGGACGTAGTGAACAGCACCGGTTTTTCACTCAGAGTTTCAGACGCCAGAGTGTCGGCGACGCCGACCGAATCAGAACAATCCACTCTCGACCAAATCGATCCTCGGCGGCTCCGCGACCGCGAGCTGTTGCGCTAGACATGAACAGGTGAAAGACCAATGGCTGTAACTCAAGGGAATGGGCGTTCGAGGGCCAAGTCGGGCTCGGACCGCCGGCAGGAAATCATCGAAGCAGCTGCTTCGATCTTCATGAGCAAGGGGTATGAGGCAACCTCGATCCAGGACGTTGCCGATGCAGTCGACATCCTCAAGGGATCCCTGTACTACTACATCAAGTCGAAAGACGACCTGCTCTACGAGGTCATCCAGGAAGTCCACTTGCGCGGCCTCGAGAACCTCGACTCGCAGCGCGGAAAATCCGACGGAGCGCTCAAGCGACTCCACACCTTCGTCTACCGCCACATCATGTTCAATGCCAGCCACTTGGCAAAGATGACTGTCTTCTTCCATGACTTCCGCTCCCTGAGCGAACCGCGACGCGAGATCATCATCGAGGAGAGAGATCGCTACGACACCTTCGTACGTGAGCTAATCGCGGAAGGCAAGGATGAAGGCGTCATCCGCGATGATGTCGATCCACGGCTGGCGGCCTTCTCGATTCTCGGTTCAGTGAACTGGCTATATCAGTGGTACCGAGAGGACGGTCCCCGTCCGATCGAGGAAATCGCCGACGAACTGGCCACTCTTGCAGTCAATAGCGTCAAGGCGGAGGGCATGTGACCTCGGCAGAGGCTGCCTCCCTCCTTGGAGACCTGGCGAGCGGATCCTTGGTGGCCATCGGTGGTACCGGGCTCCAGCGCAAGCCGATGACGTTGGTCCGTGCGCTGGCTCGAAGCGGCGCCACCGACCTGCGTATCGTTTCCTACCTCGGTTCGGTCGACGTCGAGTATCTGATTGCGACCGGGGTCGTCGCTGAGGTCCACAGTGCCGGAGTTGGATTGGACGGCTTCGGTCTGGCCCCGGCGTTCCGAAGCGGCCGCCAGAACCGTTCGCTACGGTTCGTTGAGTGGTCAGAGGGATCTCTGGCGACCTCGCTGCAGGCGGCAGCGCTCGGCCTCCCGTCCATGCCGACACCGACCAGCCCAGATTCCGCGGTCGTCGACCAGAACCCATTTCTTGGCTCATTCCCCGATCCCTTCGACGGGACATCAACGGTGTCCGCGCAAGCTCTGCAGATCGACCTCTGCTTGTTGCACCTGAGCGGCGTCGATGAGAGGGGTAATGGCTACATCACGGGCGACTACGGAGCCGACCAGCTGCTAGCTCGCGCCGCCACACGCACGGTGGCTACCGCCGACGAACTCGTCGTAGCGGACCCGCGGCTCGCCGCCATCCCCCGGCTGTGGTTGGCGGCCACCCAGGTGGTGACCGCGGGATCATGGCCGACCGGCAGCCACCCCAGCGCGCTCGTCGACGTCACAGCAGTGGGCCGCTGGGCGGGCAAGCCCGGTGACGACGCCGCGCTTCTCGAGCCTCGCACATGAATTCACCCGACTTGATCGCAGGGCTGCTGGTCAGAGAGTTCCGCGAGGCGAGCAATGGCCAGCCACCGCTGCGAGTGCTCGCCGCCACCTCAATGGCGTCGCTTGTTGCCGGGCTGGCCGTCCGGGCCGAGGGAATCGACCTTGCCATCGCCGGCGGCTTTGTCGCCCTCGACGCCGATCCATTCCCGTCGTTGTCTCTGGGCGAATCGTCCATGGGTTTGGAGAACTCGGCCCAAGGATCCCTCTTTGACACGTTTGCCGCCGTGTCCCGAGGCTGGGTGGGCGTGGCGGTCTCGCCGGGACAGCTGGACGGTTCTGGTCGCACCAACCTGTCCTTTGTCGGCGGCTCTCACTCCGAGCCAACAGTAGCTTTGCCTGGATCGCGTGGCCTCCCTGAGAACAACACGTCACCATCACGCGTTTGGTACGTGATCCCGAAACACACGCCGCGCACTCTGGTCTCCAGCGTCGACTTTGCTTCCGGAGCGTCGCCCAACCCAACCCTCCAACGACGTCTCATCACCAATCTCGGCATCTTCGATCTGGGCGCGACCGGATGGACCGCGGCCTCTCTTCACGATGGTGTCGCCGCCGACGACGTGAAGACGCAGACTGGATTCTCCATCGACTGCTCGCAAGCGGGCACAACGCCCGATCTGTCTGGTGTTGAACTCGCCGCCCTGCAGGCAGCCGATCCCGCCAACTTGCGAGCCCTCGAAGCACACCCGGACGCGGCCGCGATGGCAGAGCAAATCACCGCCGAACGCAGGACCTGGCACTCTGACCGGTCCTGATGACTGCCTACCCGTGCACTCTCGGGAGGCCGGCGCTCGCCGAGCGCCTACTATCGCCTTCGTATGGAATATCAGGCTCTTTATCGCAAGTACCGGCCGCAGCGCTTCTCGGAAGTCATTGGACAGGACCATGTCTCCAACACGCTGGCGCGCGAGGTCATCGACGGCAAGGTTGCTCACGCCTATCTGTTTGCCGGCCCCAGAGGTACCGGGAAGACGACCTCGGCACGGTTGCTCGCCAAGGCACTGAATTGCACGAACCTGGGCGAGGACGGTGAACCCTGCAACGTGTGCCCCTCATGCGTCGGCATCACCGAAGGTACGTCGCTCGACGTCATCGAACTCGATGCCGCCTCTCACAACAAGGTCGAAGACATCCGAGAGATCCGCATCAACGTCGGGACCGTTGCCGCAGCCGCCGGGGCCAAGCGGGTCTACATCCTGGACGAGGCCCACATGTTGTCTCGAGCCGCCGGCAATGCGCTTCTGAAGACACTCGAGGAGCCACCCGAGCATGTGATCTTCGTGCTCGCCACGACCGAACCGTACAAGTTGCTCGACACGATCCGCAGCCGCAGCCAACGTTTCGATTTCCACCCGGTCGCCACCGAGACGCTCATCGACTTCATGAAGGACATTTCGAAGCGGGAGGGTTTCAAGCCCGACCCGGCCGGCCTGTCGACGGTGGCAGCACACAGCGGTGGGTCGGTGCGGGACGCTCTGAGCCTTCTCGAACAGGTCGCCGCTCTTGGCAGCGGTGCGGTGACCGCGGAGCTTGCCGGCCGAGCCCTCGGCCTGGCCGATGCGGAGGCTTTCTCTTCTCTGGCGACCGCGGTGCGGGATCAAGACGCTCCCGCTGCACTGGGCATCGTGGCCCGGCTGGCGTCGCAGGGAGCAGACCTTCGTCGATTTGTCTCGGAGTCAATCGGCTTCTTCCGTGGCATCTTCTTGGCGCAGTACGCCCCCAACCTCGAGGAAGTTGCCGACGAACCGATCAGCACTCTCGATGAGTGGCGCCGTCATGCCGCCGAGTTGAGTTCTCCCGAGGTCCTCCGAGCCGTAGATGTGCTCGGCGAGGCGCTCCAAGACGTTCGCCAGGGCAGAGAGGAACGGCTGGTCATCGAGCTGGCACTGCTGCGCCTCACCCGGCCTGAGACGGCGCCAGACGTGGACTCCCTCATGGCGCGGATGGGCCGTTTGGAAGCACAGCTCCGCGAGTTGCAACGAGGTGCGCCTGCCGCCGCCGCAGCTCCACGCGCCGAGTCTTCGCCGGCCCCGCAATTGGCTGCCGTCAGCGAACCGGTCGTGGAGGCAGCGGAGGAACCAGCCGAGGTGAAGCCGGCCCCCGTAGCTGAGGAACAGCCTGATGCTCCGGTCGCCACGAAAGAGGCGCCGGTGGAGGAGCCGGAGAAACCCGCCGCGGTGCCGGTCGAACCAATCGACATCGATCTCCGCGGCTTCGAGTCGACCTGGCCGGTCATCGTTGCTCGAATCCGCGATGAGCTGGGACCACGGCGCCATGCCCTCGTCAAGGAAGCGGTTCCAGTGGCAGCCGAGGATGGCGTCGTCACGCTGCACGTACCGAGCCACTTGGTCTTCCACCTCGAGCAGCTCAAGGCCGACACCGAACTGCAGGGCCTGATAACGTCCATCGCCGCCGACAGCCTTGGCGGGGCGCTCACCCTCACATTTGAGAGTTCTGAAGCTCCGGCTCCTGCCCCAGTTGCGGTCGAGCGGGCACCCGACAAGGAACAGATGCTCGAGGAAGGCGACGACGAGACCGATCCGGCGGCTCTGGTCGTCGACATTCTCGGTGGCGAGATCATCAGCGAGTGAACCCGTGCGCCTAGGTATCGACCTCGACGGCGTCGTCGCCGCCTTCAACAGCGGCTGGATGGCGCGCTACAACCGTGAATTTGATGCCGAGCTGACTCCTGATTTGGTTCAACGGTGGGACGGGCTGGCCGAACTCACTCACTTCGAGCACATGGGGCAGTTCTGGAAGTGGGCCCGCAACGGAGATGGTCCATCGATCTTCCGTGATTTACCGCTGGTCGAGGGTGCCCGGGCAGCGCTAGACGAGCTGGCCCGCGAGCATCGCATCGTCATCGTGACTGCCAAGCCGGGATGGGCCATCCACGACACGTTCGCCTGGCTGTCGGACAACAGGATCCCGACCCGGGAAGTGCACATCATCACAAACAAGTGGCGAGTCCCTTGTGACGCATACGTCGAGGACTCCCCCCACCAACTGCCGGCAATCGTCAAGAACCGTCCCGATGCCATGGTCTTTCGATTCGTCCGTGGATGGAACGAACCGGTTCCGGGCACGGTGGACATCACCGCGTGGGACCAATTCACCGAGTTGATCTCATCTGCTAAAACTTAGGCGATTTGAGCCGCAGATCGGCCAGAGGAACCGGGGCACCCCAAATACCGAGTATCCTGAAGGCGAGCTTCAGATGAGGCGAATTTCCAAACGTGTGCCCTAACAAGGAGCAACATATCAATGATTAGCAAGAGGCTGGCCGTGCTTTTGATGGCACTGGCCCTAGTAGCCGCAGCATGCGGCGACGACGCCAACCCAACGACCACAACAGCAGCACCAACTACAACCGCTGCCGGAACCCAGGCGCCCGATACCACGGCGGCTGCAACGACGGCAGCACCCACTACCACCGCTGACCCGATGGCCGCATGGCCCGAGACCGTCATCTTTGGTTTCATCCCGTCCGAGCGCGGCGAAGAGCTCATCAACGACATCCAGCCGTTCATGGACTACTTGACCGCAGAAGTCGGCGTCGAGTTCCAGGGCAGCGTTACCGCTGACTACAACGGACTCGTCGTCGCCATGGGCAACGGACAAGCCGACTTTGGTGCCTTTGGGCCGTTCGGCTACGTCCAGGCCAAGGACCAGTATCCGTCCATCGAGGTAATGATCCAGTCGATCCGTTACGGCTCGGACCTGTATCACGGCCAGTGGTTCACCAACGATGCGTCGATCTGCGACTCTCCACCGGTCGTCGGCGCTCTCGAGAATGAAAACGGCGTTCCTACAATCAAGGGTCCGACTGACGTCAAGGCGCTTCAGGTTGGCTGGGCCTTCGGAGACAGTGGCCTCGAGCCAGAGATCCTCGACGACGGCACCGCCATCGATCCGGGCCTAGCTTGTTTTGCCGACCTCTCCAAGGTTGCCGGCAAGAAGATCGCTTTCACGAGCGCTACTTCGACCTCAGGTGCGGTCTTCCCGCAGCTGCAGTTGCTGAACCTCGGCATCGACATCGAGAACGATCTCGAGTACTCGTACCTCGAGAGCCATGACAACGCCGTGGCCGCCGTTTATAACGGTGACTTCGACATCGGCCTCTCATTCGACGATGCCCGCCGCAACCTCCGCAAGGAGAACGCGGACGTTGGTTCGAAGGTGATCGTGTTCAACATCACCGATGACATCCCCAACGATGTCGTTGCCGTTCGTGGTGAACTGCCGGACGACTTCAAGGATGCGGTATTTGCCGCCATCGAGAAGTTCCTGAGCACCGACGAGGGTGACGCCATCCTCGACGAGATCTACGGTTGGACCGACATTCGTCGTGCCACCGAGTCGGACTTCGACGTTGTCCGCCAGGCCGCCGAGAAGCTCGGCGTAACCAGCGACTAGTTCGAGCAGCACCTAGTGCTGAAGAGGGGCCGCCCGA
>JAAELU010000456.1 GCA_024226255.1 bacterium
TCGACGGTTCCTGGGCCGTCGGGTTCGACGGTGGTGTCCCAGGGATACTCGTAGCGTGAGTTGGCGGCGTTCCAGGTAGCTGGAGTCCAGGTAGCTCCGTTGTCGGTGGAGACGTCGACCGTCAGTGACCCGGCGGGGTCGTTGTCGGTGGCATCTACCTCAACGCTGAATGTGCCGCCAACCGTGGCGCCTCCTGCGGGGCTTGTGATGGCCACTGTGGGCGAGTTGTCGACGGTGACGTTGATTTGGGTGGCGTTGGTGGTGTTGGTGTCGGAGTCGGTGGCGCGGGCGTCGACGGTTCCTGGGCCGTCGGGTTCGACGGTGGTGTCCCAGGGATACTCGTAGCGTGAGCTGGCGGCGTTCCAGGTAGCAGAGTTCCAGGTAGCTCCGCCGTCGGTGGACGCCTCGACGTTGAGTGTGCCCACCGCGTCATCGTCGGTGGCATCTACCTCAACGGTGAATGTGCCGCCGACCGTGGCCCCTGCAGTTGGCTCGGATACCGCCACGGCAGGCGGTCCCGGTGGATTGTGGACCGGGAGATTGGCGTATTTGACCGCACAATCGTCTGCCTGGAGAAGTGTCGTGGTGTGCTTGTTGTATTGCGACCCGACTCGCGCCCAAACGGTTCCCGGTGGAGTTGACCCGTTCCACGGGTAGGTGTTGTCGGCAGCGGTTCCGCCGGGGTTCTGGCCGTCGATCAGAGGGCGGAACCACGCTCGACCGTGCTGCCAAGTCTGAGCGACGACGGCGCTACCGGCGACAGGCTCAATTGCGACATGCTCGACCGCCCAGTCGACAGTCTGGCGCGGAAGGCCTGAAACTCCCGATACCGCTGCCTCGTTGGGCCCTGTCAGTCGAACGTTCAGAATCTCCGGATTGCCGGTGAAAGCCGTGTTTTGCACCCACCATTCATGGGTGTATTCGCCGGTTGGAACTCCGGAGGCATCGAATTCGCAGGCAAGTCCCGACACGAAGTCAGGTCCCCGGTTGTCAATGAATCCTTCGATCACTCCGCCAACCCCTATAAATGGCGGTCCCGGGTCGGTGAAGGCGGCGCCCAGGGAGATAGGGACCACCGTGAGCTCTGGCCATCTCAGCCCCGTGTAGTTGGACTCAACGGTCGGGTACTCGTTCCACGTTGCTCGAAAGGCATAGCGAAGGCCGTTCGCAGGGGTGCCCATGGCTGGCGGGACTGCAAGGCGTTGGACGATCCCTGTACTGGAGTTGGCGGGGACAAGCACGGCAGTCACTTGGGTCTGAAGCCACGATCCGGTAGGTAGACCGGTATCGCCGTCGACAAAGGAATCGCTGTTGACCTGGATCGACGCCATTAGGTCGAATGGGTTGGGGTTCTTCAGCTGATAGGACCAGGTGTCGACGCGCGAAGCCGGGTTGCCATTCCCGTTGCCGTCGTCCTCGCTATCGACACCTGTGAGAAAGATCGGTGGCAGAACCACGTCGGCGGCGGCCGCCGGGGTGGGAGCCGCGACGAAAGGCAGGCTGGCCGCAACCAGCGTTGCGACCGCCAGCAATGCGAACCGCGCGCTGCCGCGTCCTCGAATTCTCGCCTTCACAACCTTGGCTCCACCCTTCAGCGCCGGGCCAAGGTAATTGGGCACATCGCTGCGTCGCAAGCACAATTTCTTCCAGATGACCCGGAATGAGTCCGGTGCCCAACTCAATTCTACGCGCGGGCGTTTACCCTGGCGGGATGGAACGAAAAGCGATGGGCTTCATCGCGCTCGGGCTGCTCGTCGCTGGAGTCACCGGCACATCTATGGCCATGGTTGGCGGAGACTCGCTGTGGTGGGGTGGGGTGATGCTGCGAAGTGGCGCCATTCTCGGCTCGATTTGGCTGGTCATACCCAAAGCCCGTGACGTGCCGGCTGCGGTCTGGGTGGGTATCGGCGTGTTTGCGGGTTTCCTGGCGGTGCGCCCCCGATTGATCCTGTTCGGCATTGCGGCGGCGTTTGTCGCGATGGTCGCAGTCGCCATGGCTCAACGCAGGGCGGGTTCGTCCAGCTAGCGGAGAGCGGCGACGATCGGCCGGTCGGCCTCTTGCCACAGGCTCAGCTCTGCGACCGTGTACTCGTAGCCGAGTCGATGAAGGCAGTGGGTTCACCCATCGCGGCAGATATCCGTTCCTATATAGGGAGCTGCATTCCCTCGTAAGCGGCAACCGTGGTTGGGAATAGATGCGCCGCCTGTTCGGTGAGGTGGGCCACCGCGGCGTCGGTACGGCTCGGATCATGTGAGGTCAGCACCAGCTGTCCTACTTCCGCTCGAGTGGCGATGTCGGATGCGTCCTCCCAAGTGCTGTGGCCCCAGCCCTCATAGAATTGGTCGTGTTCCTCGGGGGTGTATTGGGCGTCGTGGAAGAGGTAGTCGGCTCCTCTGGCGAACTCGACAAGGCTCGCATCGATCGTGGAGTCTCCGGCTTCATGATCGGTGGCGATGACGACGGTTGCTCGAGGGCCTTCGATTCGATAACTGGTGGCACCCTGCGGGTGGGTCAATTCGCCTGTGGTTATCCGGAGGGGACCGATCTCCAAGTCCTCGAAATCGAGGTCAACGAACCTCTTCTGGGAAGGTGTGGCTGCAAGGGAAATCGGGAACCACGGCGCTCGAAAGATTCCACCGACGGCCTCCTCGAGCTTCATGTTCTCCGGTGGCACCCCATAGAAGGTGACGCTGTTGTCGGCGCGGTACAGCGGCTTGAAGAATTGCAGGCCCTGGACATGATCCAGGTGATAGTGCGTCAGGAAGACGTGGTATGCCTGCGGAGCCGCACGGTCGCTGTCATCGATCGCGGAGATCCCGGTGCCGGCGTCGACAATCACGGTGACGTCGTTTTCCAGAGCGATCATGAACGAAGTCGTCCGCCCCCCATGCACCATCATCTCCCTCTCAGAGATGGGCCATGAACCGCGGGCACCTAACACTGTGAAAACGAGCCCATCGTCCATTGGATCGATCCTACGGAGTCCGCCAGACAATTGCTGTGGATGCATCTGCGGATCCTGGCTGTCATCTGCTTTCGGTCAGCGAGCGAGGGAGTATCGGCGGGAAAGGACCTGGCGGGCCGTTCCCTAGTGGGAGGGGGGCGAGTCGGGGAAGGGGTTAGGTCGCTGTGGGCGCGGGGGACATTAAAAA
>JAAELU010000457.1 GCA_024226255.1 bacterium
CCGCGGCCGTCCAGATCTCGGAGCGCCTCACTTGTCGTCAAGGCTGAGCGCGTCGATGAAAGCCTGGTCGTCGGCGGCGTGATCACTGGCTGCGACCGCAGCCGATTGACGGTGTGCCTCGGCGGCGAAACCCGGAGCACGAACATCGGCCACCCATAGCTGGATCGGTCTCATGCCCCGTGCCTTCATTCGCTTCCGATAGTTGCGAACTCGCCGCGATGAGTCATCTTGTGATGTAGCCACAAATCGATGTTACATGTAACGGTGCAGCCATGGAACCCTCACGTTCCTAGGTCGCTGGGCTTGGGCGGTCGATCGCCCGGGCAAACCGTTGGTCGCCCGAGCGCCAATACCGCGCTGAAATGCGAGTTCCCAAGGGCCAATCTGCCCTTTCTGACTTCTGAATTCTGACCCCCCGACTCCCAAGAGTGCTGGAGCTCCCAAGGAACGCCGCAGGCGTTCCCGACTACTTCCTCTGGTTGAAGCGTCGGCCCAGGTACTCGGAGACGATTCTTGTTTTCTGGATCGTGGGGGTGCCGCCGCCTAGGGCCCAGCCGTGGGCGTCGCGGTGGTAGCGCTCGATGCCGTACTCCTTGGAGTAGCCGTTGGCGCCGTGGAGCTGAATGGCCAGGTCAGAGACCTTCTTGGCCATCTCGTTGGAGTACGCCTTGGCGACGGAAGCTTCGAGGGTCTCGGGCGCTCCCCGACCGGCCTTGCTGGCTGCCCGGTAGATCAGCAGCCGGGACGCTTCAACCTGTGTGATCATGTCGGCCAGGCCCAGCTGGACGGCCTGGAATTCGACGATGTCCCTGCCGAATTGCTGCCGCTCCTGAACGTATGCCGCGGTGCGGTCGAGACAAGCCTGGCCGATGGCGAGGCTCATGGTGGAGTTGCCGAGCCGCTCGATCGAGAACGCCGTGAAGAGTTTCCCGAAGCCGCCCGGTCCGATGACCACGTTCTCAGCAGGCACCCGGACATCATCGAAGAAGAGGTCGGCCGACGGGATCCCGTGGAATCCCATGAACTGCTCCTGGGAGCCGTATGTGAGGCCCGGCGTTCCGTCGTCGACCACGACAGCGCCGATGGACTTGGCGCCGACCTCGTTGGTGAGGCGGCAGTAGACGAGGTACTGCTCGGCCACTCCCCCGCCGGAGCACCATCGCTTCATGCCGTTGATGACCCACTCATCGCCATCTCGCTCGGCTTTGGTAGTCATGTCGGTTGCCGCCGATCCGGCATCTGGCTCCGAGATGGCGACGGCCATCACCTTGTCACCGTCGACGATTGGAGGGAGGAACTTGGCTTTCTGCTCCTCCGTCCCGAACAGGTCTACGACTCGGGCTGGTCCGGTGTTGGCCTCGAAGACATAGAAGGCGGCCAGCTGGCATTCCTTAGCCAATTCCTCGACGACGATGAGGGCATCGATGAGGTCTGCGCCGGCGCCTCCGTACTCCTCCGGCAGGCAGATACCCATGAATCCGAGATCGGCGAGATACTTCTTCTCGTCCTTGGGGAAATTGGTGAACGCATCGTCCCACTCGAGCACATGAGGGGCATACCGTTCCTTGGCAATCTGGGCCGCAGTCTCTTTTAGCGCCAGCTGCTCGGCGGTGTAAGTGAAGTCGAACATGGTCAGGCACGATACTCGCTCGGTTTGTGCCGGCCTCTTTGTGATATCCGAGGTGAGGTGGGAGATGCTCTGAAGTAATGAGTTACCAGTTACCAGCAGGACCCGAAGGAGAGCATCTGACTGGTAACTGATAACTGGCAACTGGTAACTGGACGACTTCTGATTTCTGATGTCTGACTTCTGTCACCCGAGCGCCTCCGCTGCTTGCCTGCCGCTGGCTATGGCGGCCGCGATGTCGCCGGGGACGAGCGCATCACCGATACGGACTCCACCCAGCTTCGGGGGCACCACCGCGTGCAGCGGCTCAGCCAGCACGATGGAATCACAGGCGACTTCGGACCCGTCCGCGAGTACCAAGCTCGAGGCCCTGATAGCCGTCACTGTTCCTGCCACTCGATCGACTCCAGCGAGATCGCAGCGATCTATGAGGGCCCGCCGGGCCAATCCGGAGGTGTCGGCGCCGAGACGACCGTCGGCAATGAGGACCACGGACTGGGCATCAGCTGCGACGCGCAGAGCAGTCGTCAGGGCTCTCTGGCCGGCCCCGATCACGCCGACTGTCCCCTTCGGGGAGGCGGTGCCGGTCGTGCCCGATTCTCCCGAGCAGGAGCCGGCGAGTGTCCAGCTGGGCATTAGGACG
>JAAELU010000458.1 GCA_024226255.1 bacterium
CCATGACCGCTCCGGCTACACACACCAAACGACAATCCCTGTCGTGGGTTCGATTCCCATCAGCTCCGCGGGAAGGACACCGTTCCTTGGGTCACCCGTCGGGCGCACACCTGTGCGTTGGCCAAGGCGCCGACCAGCGGTCCGGACGCAGGTTGCTCCTCAGGCTGCCGGAGCCTGCTGCTCCTGGCGGAGAAGGAAGAGGCCGAAAGCGACGACCGCCGCAGCAATGTAGAGCGTCAGTTCGTAGAACTCGCCCGACTGGCTGAAGTCATTGGCCAGCCCGTTGATCATGTCGAGGACGGTCATGGTCACGAGCGCAGTGCCAGCGGCATTGAGGGACCCCGGGTAGAGGCCGTTCCAGGCCGATTCGCCACCGCTGTGCTTGGCGTAGATCGCCAGCAAGATGCCGATCGACAGAAGCGCATCGATGGTTACGATCGTCGCGAAATACTCGTACTGGATTCGATTCCCGACCAGGAAGCAAACGACCAGCAGCCACGCGGCTCCGCCCCCGATCGTCCACTCAGCTGCCGAGAACTGCTTCATGAGGTCCCCTGAGGGCGCTTCGCTCATCTTGGTCTCCCCTCGCTTCTACTGCCGATGCCCGACACTAGGCGGTTTCGGGGACACCTCGCCCGGCTGCGATGATTCTGCGGCCCTGACATCAAGTGAGTTGCTCAGCTGGGCTTCGTTTGGGTCGTGGGCGGTACCGGCGAACAGACGTGCCGTCTTCCATCAAACTCCGGCGCCTCCGTAGCGCGCTGGTTCGATTCCCATCAGCTCCACTCCAGTGTCATCGGAGGGTGCTCAATGCAGCGGCCCTCCCGAAGCTTCGTCTGACCCCGCGACCAGTCTGAGCCGGGCCTCATTTCGGTCTCGTGACCGTCCACCCCCGGCGTCGCAACTCGAGGACCAGGGACTTCGTCGATGCGGCGCGTAGCGCCCGCTCGGCATCAGGCAACGGCTCGACGCCCGACGAGGCCGTCACCGTGGCTTTCGTTGGAGCAAGGACCGGCGCCTGCTCGGCTTCGTGCTCGGCGGTCTGGAGCTGATCGATGAATTGCGCCGCCTCGTCGGCTGTGAACCGCCCACCCGCCTGGCGCTGGTTGAACCCCATCGGACCTCGGGCGTCGCGGAAGTCGGCATGGCCCGCATTGCTCAGCAGCTCGAGGAGCTCTCTCACCTGACGACCCGACGCGGCCGGACCGGCGCTTTGACCGAATGCCATGTTGCAGTCTGGCCTGCCGGATCACCCGGCGCAGAAACGACCGCCGAACAGGCTCGGTTGTCGAGCCCGGACCCGAACCAATGCATCGGTGCCTACTTCATCGGTTCGGTCTCTCGTCTCCTGCCCGTTGGGTCGGGGCGCCGCAACGGTGACGCCAGGGCAGACGACCGGAAGAGAGCCGTCCCGCACCGACTGCATTGCAAGCAGGATGTCGTGGGTTCGAGACTGGCTCCTCTCGATCAACCCCGGGTGGCCGGATCCGTTACTGCCGTTCCGGCTCGCGATGGTGGGCGGTGTCAGGACTGTGAGGGTCGTAGTGCTCGCTTTGGAGGGCATCAAGGAGTCGTTGACGTTCCTCACCTTGGCGTGATGGCGTGACCAACAGCAACAGACTCGGAAGCACAAACAGTGCAACCAGCAGTGAGAACAGGATCATGACAGCTGTGAGGAGACCGAAGTCAGCGAAGACGGGCATTGGAGCGAGGGCCATGACGAGGAACCCGCCCATTGATGTGAGGGCCGAGAGTACGAGGGCACCTCCGGTACCTTCTCCGGCCCGGCGTAGAGCTGGGAAGCGGCTCGGTTCGCCAACGAATTCCTCGCGGAATCTCATCGTGAAGTGCATGGCAAAGTCGACGCCGACACCGACGGCGATGGCGGCGATGGTGGCGGTGACGGGGTTGATCGAGTAGTCGAAGATGAACATGAAGAGGTACACCCAGCCCACCACCAGCAGGATCGGCACAACCGAAACCAACGCGTAGGTGAGTGATCGCATGAACGCCCACGCGATGACAGCGCACAACACCAATGCGATGATCAGTGAGAGCACCATCGACGCGGTGAATGCGGTGAGCGAGTCCTCCTGGACGACGGCAGCCCCGGACACTCCGAACCACGTGAAGTCGGCAGACATATCGACGA
>JAAELU010000459.1 GCA_024226255.1 bacterium
ACGCTGGCCTGGGCCGTTGCCGCGTTGAGTACTCCGTCGTTCTCCGATCGAACTGCCTTCATCGGCATGGTCGTATTTGCGGCGGTCTACTGACCGGTTGTGGAGTATCACTCCACCCGGCGGTTCGCCTGGGAACGCGACAAGACGGGTAGTGACCCGCAGAGGCTCGGCGCCGGTCACCCGTACACCTGGATTCTCATCGTCTACAACGCTGCCTACTGGATTCCCATGCTCCTGCCGTGGACGTCGCTGATGAGCTATCGAGAGGGAAACGTCGGCTTGGTCATCCTCGTTGGTTTCCGCGCAGCGGCCAACCTCTATCGGAACAACTGCATGACGCTCGAGCGAGCCGAGGTGTTTCCACTGAGGATTCCCTAGTCGACCGACGTTGAGCAATCACCCACGACACGTTTCAGGCTGACGGGTGTTCCACTGCGAACTCGAGCGAGATCGGCTCGCTCGCGACAGCCTTGATCTCGCTGATGTCAAGGCCTGGAGGATTGAGCGAGCCAGCACGGAACAAGATCGAAGCTCTGCGTGAGGGCAGGCGGCGAAGAACTCCACGTTGGCGCCGCTCTGCTCGATGGGCGTCGCCGACAGCCTAGGCACTATGCCATCTCCATCGAGAGGAGTCGTCCCCTCGTAGGCTCGAATTGGACGTTGTCGAAGAGCTCGATGTCAGGTTCGGTCCTACCGACCCAATTGAGTGGTGCCGTCGTGGCAGGTGCGAGATAGGCCTTGGATGTCGAGAGCAGCCGTCCGCGTCCGGACCCTTCGGGTCTTCCAGTGTGCCGGATCAGCCGGCAGTGACTGTGTCCGGCTGCGCCGCGACGCGCCCCTCGATTTCTCCGCTCGACTGCGTGATCACCGGGAGTCTCAACTCGAAGACGGATCTGTCATCTCGACGCTCGTAGGCGAGATCGCCTGACATCAGCCTGGCAAGCGTACGTGACACGGCAAGACCGATGCCAACGGAATCGGCCACCCGACCACGCTCGTGGGCACTTTCGTAGCGCTCGAAGATGCGTCCCACATCGGCATCGTCGATTCCTGGTCCATCATCAATCACCCACAACATCCCGTGGCCGTCGCGGCGCCCCACACGAACGACCACCTCCGACCCCCCATAGCGAGCAGCATTGGTGAGCAGATTGCGCGCGATCTGCCTGACCCGGCCCGGATCTGCTAGCACAAGCGTCTGGTCCCCGACTACGGCCACGTCGCTTAGCTTCCCCGCCAGACCCTCAACGACCTGGCAAGCCTGGGCGAGCAGATCAACTCTGACCGAAGCGACGTCGAGCCGATCGATGTCGGCTCGCGCCACAGTCAACAGATCCTCGATCAGATGCCCAACGTCAGCTCCCTCGTTGCATATGGTTTCGATGATTGCCGTGCGCTCCCCGCTACTCAGCGCCGAGTCGACATCCTTGAGGTGTCGGGCAAAGCCGAGGATTGCTGTGAGGGGTGTGCGCAATTCATGGGAGACGGATGCCAGGAACTGATCCTTCGACTCGACGAGCCGACCCAACCGCTGGTTGGAAGCCTCTAGCTGTTGGTTGGCATCTGCCAGCCGGGCTTGTGATTCATCCCGCTCGACAAGCGCCCGACGCAGTGCTTGGGCAAGCTGACATACCTCAGTACTCGAGCAGCCTTCGTCGCATCCCGTCTTTCTCGAAGCGGCGCCGCGGCTCACGTTCGCCGCAATCGACCGCAGCGGCTGCAGGACATGCCGCCGAATTAGGAGGATGGCCAAAACGGCAATGGCGGCGACTGCGGCTAAGCCTCCGAAGGCCATGACCAAAAAATCCTCTTGGACCTCCTCGGCCACCGCCGAGATGTCAAGCCGGATCACACCCATCGCATTCGAAAAATCCGTTCCGTCCCGACCGGTCTCGCGCACTCGAAACCGACCAGCCGAGACGATCTTGTCCCCATTCCGCGTCGTATGGAATGGAGCAGACGATGG
>JAAELU010000460.1 GCA_024226255.1 bacterium
ACACCCGCCTGGTCTACAACGACGAAGCTGGCTGGGTTTGGGAGAGCACCGACTACGCCTTCTCGACGGTCACCGGCCCGACCTCGCTACCGACGCTCAACGCCCCCACCCTCGGCGCCATCGGCGGCGGCACTGGCTCAGCCACCGCGCGCCTAAAGACTCCGACCATCAGCCCTGAAGACGGCACGCTCGCACTTGCGGCCTACCCGCTGCAGGTCTCCATCGCCAAAGATCCCGGCGACCCGCAGAGCGCCAAGATCTTCTACTCGACCCAGCCTGGTTCTTGGCTCGAATACGCCGGCCCGTTCGTGATCGACCCCGGCACCAACGTCTCCGCCTACACCAGCCACGATGACCCTGCGTTCAACGACAGTGAGCTCGCCACCTCGACATTCAACAACGACCCGGCCGGCCTCGAGATCGCTATCAACGTTCCCAAGAACCCGATCACCTACGCCGAGGCCGGTGGCCCCCTAGAGGAGGGCAATTACACTCCCGAGCCGCCCCTCGCACCGATCACCGTCGCGCTCACCTCGTCCGACGCGATCCCTGCCGAGTACGAGAACAACAACTACTTCAACGTGCACTGGACCTACGACGGCAGCGACCCGCGCAGCTCGGGCGACCGCCACTCCGGCGGCAACTTCAACGGTGAGTACGCCGGCGACGCGGTCGACTATACGCTCCCGCGCTGGGACGGGGCTTCGCTGCTGCCGATCCAGATCGTCGCGCAGTCCAACAACCCGGCGTTTGTCGAGGACTCCGCAGTCCTCTCCGCCAACATCAGCATCGAGAAGACCATCCTTCCCCTACCGGTCATTAGCTACAACGACACCGACACCAGCCGCGGTGACACTGTCGAAATCAGCAAGGCGCTCGACGGCGGCGACATGCCGATCGGCGCCCGCATCTACTACACGACCGACGGCACCGACCCCGGCGATGACGACAACGGCGGCCCCGTCTCCGGAACCCTCTACACCGGCCCGTTCGACCCGCTCCTAGACAACGAGCTTGCCACCGACGCTACCATCGTCGCCCGCGTCTATCCCCCAGAGGCCCATGCTGCCTGGTTCAACGTCAGCGAGGAGGTCAATACCAACTATTCGGTGCCACTCTGGGAGATCTCCGGCAACACCTCCGGCTGGTTCACCGACGCTCAAGGTGGCAGCGGCATGGTCGCCAGCTTCGGCGGCAACGATCAGATCATCGAGAACTACAACCACTGGAACAGCCGCCGCCGCCGCTGGGAAACCGGCACCCAGACTGTTGGCGGCAGCTACTTCCAGTGGGGTGACCCGGGCAACTGGGGCACCGGTGCCAACTGGCTCAACTTCAACGGCTCCGCCTTCGAGGACGTCGCCTCCAACGAGCGCTTCCACATCGGACAGCTCTCCTACTACAACGGCACGATCTCGATGTCATCGTTGGCCACGGCGGTCGACTTCACCGTCAAGCTCGACTTCGGCGGCACGCCTGCCGAGTTCGACTACGCCTTCGACCTGCTCACCACACCCAACAACGGCACCGCCTGGCAGAACGCCGACTACGTCTGGTTCAACGATACGGTCTCGGCCCAGAACGTGAGCCTCTATGGCATCGACTACTCGCTGAACGTCGAGTTTGGTGAGACCTCCCAGTACGGTTTCTCATCGATCGACCAGTTCCACGTGCAGGAAGCCCAGTCGGCTTCTGCTAACCTCTACGCGACGCTCGTCGAGGTCGGATCATGGTGGTAATGAACCGCTGATTCAATTCGGTTGCCTCCTATCTCATCATGCAACGACGATGAGACAGGAGGCACCAAAAAAAACCGAATTTCACAGAGTTTACAAATGTTAGTCAAGAGGTCTAAATAACTAAGGCCTATTAATTTCAATAATTTCTATCAGCTTTGCCTTGCGTAATTATGAAACATGGATATGTTTATGGTATCTATGGAAACTATAACCAAGCCTCAAACT
>JAAELU010000461.1 GCA_024226255.1 bacterium
GCACGCGAGCTGGGTTCAGAACGTCGCAAGACAGTTCGGTCCCTATCTGTTGCGGGCGCAGGAACATTGCGGAGGGCTGCCTCTAGTACGAGAGGACCGAGGTGGACGTACCGCTAGTGTACCGGTTGTGGCGCCAGCTGCATCGCCGGGTAGCTATGTACGGTCAGGATAAGCGCTGAAAGCATCTAAGCGCGAAGCCGGCTCCAAGATGAGATCTCCCACCGGAATAACCGGGTAAGACCCCTGGTGAGAACACCAGGTTGATAGGCCAGAAGTGGAAGCGCAGCAATGCGTGGAGCTGACTGGTACTAATAGGTCGAGGGCTTTGATTTGAAATATCGAGATGATCGTGCTCGCTATGGAGTGCTCAAGGTACAAACAGTGCCTTGCCACTCATAGAGTTTCGGTGGCCATGGCGGCAGGGTTCCACCCGTTCCCATTCCGAACACGGAAGTTAAGCCTGCCAGCGCCGATGGTACTTGGGCCGCAGGGCCCCGGGAGAGTAGGTCGCCGCCGAACATAACTAGATTGGGGCCATTCCCAGCTTCACCGCTGGGGATGGCCCTAGTCATTTCCGCCGCGTTGGGTGAGCCCCGACGTTGATTGACAAACCATAGAGTTCGCCATCGGCCTTTGGCCGGTGGCTCCGAGGATCGAGGATCGCCAGTGGCACGCGAAAACCCAAAGGGACGACAGAACAAGGGCGGCAAGCCCCGTTCTGGCAGTGCCGGGAGCAGCCCACGTTCGGGTGGTTCCGGGGGCAAGGCCCGCTCTGGTGGTTCCTCGGCCGGCAAGGGTCGGTCAGGGTCGTCGTACGGTGGCGGCAAGGGTCGGTCCAGCTCTTCAGGAGGCAGGTCAAGCCAAGGCGGATCCTCTAGGTCTTCGGATGGTGGGACCCGTTCGAGCAAGAGTTACGGCACCCGAGGCAAGTCGAGCACGGGTGGTTCCTCACGGTCGTCGGATGGTGGGAGCCGTTCGAGCAAGAGTTACGGCTCCGGCGGCAGGTCAGGCCAAGGCGGAGCTTCTCGGTCGTCCGATGGTGGGACGCGCTCGGGCAAAAGTTACGGCTCGAGCGACAGGCCGCGCTCGGGTGGATCGTTCCGTTCGGATTCCTCCGGCGGAACGCAGTCGCGTTCTGGGGGCCAGCGCTCCCAGGGCGGCTACGACAGGGATCCCTCGCCACGTGCTCGCCGCGACCTCAAGGGTGCCGCCGTTGATCTCCCGTTCTGGGTCATAGAAGACCTCAGTCGGGTGACCCCCAAGGAGCGGGTGAGTGCCGCACTCGAAGAACTTGGAGCAGCCAGCCAGGCGATGATCGAGGGGCGCCACAAGGCCGCGCTGCGCTCAGCAAGGCGTGCCAAGGACCTGGCTCCCCGCGATGCCACGGTGCGTGAAACGCTCGGCTTGTCTGCCTACCGCTGCGGCGATTGGCAGACGGCACTCCAAGAACTGCGTGCCTACCGACGCCTTGCCGGTGAGCCAACCCACATGCCGGTCGAGATGGACGTGCTCAGGGCGTTGGACCGAGGGGAAGATGTCGCCAAGGTCTGGCAGGAGCTCCAGAAGATTGGAGCCTCCCCGGCGGTGCTCAAGGAAGGCCTCGTGGTCTACGCCTCGTATCTCATCGACGAAGGTGCCGTTGAGGATGCCCGACGTCTCACTACCCCAAAGAACCTCAAGCCGAATCCTTATCCGGCCGATCTGCGGGTCTGGTACGTCGCCTCGCGGGCCAATGCCCTCGCCGGCGATGTCCGGGCCGCTTCGCAAATCCGGGACGCTTTGGTGCTCGCTGACCCGGCATTTCCCGGCCTCGATGACTTGGACTCGACAATCGCCAAGGCGCAACGCTGAGCCACACGGCGTGGGGTCGATCCAGAGCGTCGAGCCATGTCCGACATGACAGGTACGTTGGCATCAAGTGCCCAAATGTCTATTCCTTCAGGGGGATCCAATGGACTTCAACCTCGTAGTCGTCGCGGGCCGGCTCGCTACAGCTCCCGACTTTGACGCTACATCTCGCTCTCGCAGTGAACCAGGTGGCCAATTGCCACTTGAATCAAGGCCACGAGGGCGCCTGTTGTTGACCGTGAGATCGCGCAACCCCAATCGAGTCGACCTGCTGCCGGTCGCGGCCTGTGTCGGCCAGATTCCGTCCGATGTCCGCGCTGGTGATAGGGTCGCGGTGGCCGGCCGTCTGCAACGTCGCTTCAGCGCACGAACGGGTCGCAGTCGGCTCGAGATTGTGGCAGATCACATCGAGCGAAAGCCACCGCGGGAGCGGCAGCAATGATCAATGCCGAGCCGATTAGATTCGCTAGATGAACGTAATGATCGCGGCGGGTTCGCAGTCGGCAGCCGATGCCGGTGCTGAAGTGGCGCGCCACGGCGGTAACGCCGTGGATGCAGCGATCGCGGCCATGTTCGTTTCCCTGTCAACCGAGCCTGGCATCGTCGGCCCCGGTGCCGGCGGCTTCATTTCTATCTGGGCGCCCGGCGAAGCCCCGGTTGTGATTGACGCGTATGTCGAGATGCCCGGTCGCGGGCTCGAAGCCTCCGATCTGGGCCAAGGTATGGAGCGCGTGTGGCTCGACTACGGCGGGGGAGTCTCGACGTACGTTGGGTACGGCACTGTCGGGACGCCCGGTGGACTCGCCGGGCTCGAGATGGCCTCGGAGCACTTTGGCTCGCTGCCTTGGGCCGATCTCCTCGCTCCCGCTATTGAGGTGACGTCGGCCGGCTTCCCACTTCCAGCTGCTGCAGCCGAATACCTCCAGGCCTCGCGCTACAAGGTATACGGATGGGATCCGCTGTCGCATGCCTCGCTACATGACGCTTCTGGCACGGCCATTGCCGTTACGGAAACTATCCACATCCCGGCTCTTGTCGAGTCGCTTGAGGTCATCGCGGCTGGTGGCGCCTCAGAGATGTACACCGGCCTGATTGCTCAGCAGATTGTTGCCGGCATGAAGCAGCATGGGGGCATTGTCACGGCCGCCGATCTGGCGGCATACCGGCCGGTCGAGCGGGTGCCGATAACAATCGAGCACAGTGATTGGAGTGTTGCCACCAACCCGGCTCCGGCCGTCGGCGGCGCCGTGATGGCTGCGCTGACGCTGCTGGCACCTCGCGATTTCGACGCGTTTTCGCAGGAGTGGATAGATGCCTACGTCGCCGCTCAGCGTGATGTTCTGCGCTTCCGGGTCGACCGGATGGGAGCGACGCACGATCGACACACCGCTGCCGCCGATCTCTTGAGCGCAGCCGGCAAAGGGGACACATCGATGTTGCGGGGCTCCTCGTCAACCACACATACCTCAGCCGTGGACAATGCCGGCCTGGCTTGCGCAATCACCATGTCCGCCGGATACGGGTCCGGCGCCATGCCAGCCGGGATCTGGCTGAACAACTCGCTCGGTGAGATCGAGCTAGTCGGCCAGGATCCGCACGGCCTCGAGCCGGGGACTCGCTTGGTGTCGAACATGGCGCCGACGGTGGCACGCCACTCCGATGGCAGCGTGCTCGCGATCGGGTCCCCTGGGGCCGATCGGATCACCACGTCGATCGCCACAACGATCCTGCGGTACACCGATCAAGGCTTGTCGCTCCAGGATGCGGTCGATGCTCCGCGAATGCATGTCGAGGTCAACGATGGGAACATCGTTTCATTCGAGCCGGGAATGGAACCGAGCCAGATGCCGACAAGAGAGTACCCGCCCCACGCCATGTATTTCGGAGGGGTACAGGCCGCTTCATGGCATCCCCATCGGGGATTTGAGGCCGCCGCCGACCCCAGGCGAACGGGCGGGATTGCCGTCGGCTGAGGCCTTACGTGCTCAGTAGGGCGGCCAGGGAACAGCGGGTCGATCGTCGGGAGGGAGGGGATGCGTTCCGTCTTCGAGCAGCCGGGCCACCCGAGTGCGTAACGCCTCGAGTTCGGAATGTGACATGTCATTGGCGAAGTCATCGCCCAGGTCGTGGTCGAGTCGCTCTGCCAGGTGTGCCAGGCCCGCCAGCAGCGGCTGCGGAATGTCCTGGCCGGCAAACCCCCACAAGACGGTCCGAAGTTTGTCCTCCACGTGAAATGTCAATCCGTGATCAATGGCCCACAGCCGCGATTGCTCATCACGCAACACATGGCCGGCCTTGCGATCGGCATTGTTGATCACCAAGTCGAGCACCGCGATCGGCCAGAGGGTTTCGTCGACTGTGTTGATCATGTCTATGACGTTCTGGTCGGCTATTGCATGAACGAATCGCTGCACTGCACCGGGGCCGTACGGACCGGTGGCCATCACAGTCTCGGGGACCAGCGACAGGTTGAGCTCGAGATCGATGCGGTGGGTCCACACCTCACGGATAGCCAGGGTCGAAGCATCAAAATCCCGCAGCGGTCGGGCTCCTGCGACCGGCTTGTAAATGATCCGCACACCTTCGGTCGTCTCGCCGAGCAGGGTTGCATTTGAGGCTTCGACAAACCGACCTTCGACAGACTCAACGACGGGTTGCCAATCAGGGACGGTGATTGCGGAGATCTCCATTTGCTGTCGGGCAGGCGTGGCCATCGGGGTCCATGGCGAGGCCACAATTCGGACAGTCGGGCCGTCCCCCCACGACAGCCGCGGCGCCCTGTTTGGTGGCAGCCATGAGGTGTTCCACGTCCATTCGGTACCAAACGTCGTCGTCATCGCCGTCGGCGTCGGATTCGATCGTCAGCGTGACAAGTTCACTCAATTCGTCGTAGCCCAGACCGAGTTGGCTGACGCGGAATCGAGGCAACTCGTCGACAAGATCCGGGGCGGCAGCCGAGGCGGCTGCGCTGCCGTCGATCTCCCGAAGTAGCTGTTCGGTTCCCGCGGCGAGGGCCGCGACCTGGCCCTTTTCGAGCAAGTAGGTGTGACGACCCCATGGCCCAGTCAGTTGCAGCAGAAACGTCCGTGCTCCCGGTTCACCGATTGCACCTGCCGCGAATCCGGTCACATCTGAGTATTCCATCTGATTCCTCCTAGGCCGCGGGGAGAACGTTGGACAATACGCGGCGGCACTTCTCTAACCCTGAACTGAACGATCCACACGGGCCCTCAACAGATTCCTAGAGCCTAGGTGCGTTAACGACGGCGACGGCCGGAGGATGCTGTGCGCAAAGCTGAACAACTGTGATTCCTAGTGGCGAGACATCGAGGCGATGGATTGCCTCGACAGACTCATTGAGACTGTGAGCAATGATCGTGCGGATGACATCGCCATGGCTCACAGCGAGGACGGTTGCGTCGTCGTAAGTCTCCTGCATCGAGACCAGAAAGCGAACACATCGTTTTCGAACCTCCTCGAGGGTTTCCCCGTCGGGGAAGCGGAAGCCGGCGGGATCCATCATGAGGCTCTTCCAAGCGCGCAGCCGATAGAGCGAGCGGAGCGTCCGGCCGGACCAGGTCCCATATTCGACCTCGATGATTTGCTGCCGGACACGGGGCTTCTTTCCATGCGGGGCGGCCAGTATCCCGGCAGTTTGTCGGCACCGCTCAATGGGCGACGTGTAGACGGCGGCGATATCCAGCGAGGCCAAGTTGGTGGCAACTGCTTCGGCGGCAGCGACTCCGGCCGGGCTGAGCGCAATCCCAGGCATGCGGCCGCTGAGGCGCTTGCCGGTTTCGTGGGTGACTGCGTGACGTACCAGGATCAGCTTCATTCCGTAGGACCATAGCCACAGGTAGGATCGGCGCCGTGATGACGACCTCGGAGTTTCTAAGACTCCTCCTGGACCCAATACGGCTGGCTGTAGCCGGTGATTCAGTTGGCGGTGCCGGTGATCTGGATGCCCTCGCTGAACGCCTTGGTGTGGACAAACGGGAAGTGGCTGAGGCCCGCGGCAAGCTGCAGGCTTCCGGGCTCGTCACAGAGGCGGGACTCGACCGTGAGATGCTCCGGTCGATCGCCCAGTCGCTGCCGACGGATCCTCCACCCACTGCAGAAGTGGTCGCAGGACCGTGGAGCGCTGCCGAGCTCGACATTCTGGGGCGCTTCTTTTCCGGAGGCCGCTTGCAGTCGATTCCAACGAATCTGTCCAAGAGGCGGGTCATTCTCGAACGCCTGTCTCAGGAGTTCGAGCCGGGCCTTCGCTACGAGGAAGCCGACGTGAACTTCCGGCTCCAACTCTTCTATCACGACTACGCCGCTCTGCGGCGATACATGGTTGACGAGGACTTGATGAGCCGAGCCGAAGGGGTCTACTGGCGAACGGGTGGTCGATTCGAGAACGAACCTCCCCCAGCAGAACCCCAAGGCGATGACGCCTGATTACGGATTCGCCAAACGTCCTGCCTGGTTGATTGGCCACTTGGTAGCCGTTGCGGCCATCGTGGCTTTCATTCTCCTGGGGTTCTGGCAGTTGAGAAAGCACGACGAACGTTCCGCCTTCGACGCCCGCATCGCAGAACGGACAATTGACGCACCGATGGGGTTGGAGAAGGCCAGGGAGTTGTCTGTCCTAGAGCTCGACTTCCGCCAGGTCGCGGTCACAGGCAAATACGATGTGGCCCGTGAGGTAGTTCAGCTGGCACAGACCTTCAACGGGCGATCGGGCAATTACCTGCTCACCCCACTAGTTCTCGACGATGGCACGGCCATCGTCGTCAATCGCGGATGGATTCCGATCGACTTTGTGGGACCGCCGATACTGGGGGCGGAACCGACAACGGTCGAGGTCTCGATCGTCGGTGTGGCGCGCCCTGCCGAAATACGGAGAGGTCTTGGCCCGGTTGATCCACCCGATGGTGACCTCGACCGGATAAGCCGGGTCGACCTCAATCGACTCGCTCCCCAGTTCCCGTATCCGATCGGAGACTTCTACCTGCAGCTGGTTAGTCCGCCGTCATCGGATACGATCCCATTGGTGTTGGATTTGCCGGAGCCGGGAGGTGGGCCGCCGCATCTTCCCTACGCAGTGCAATGGTTCATATTCGCCGCGGTTGTCGCCGCCGGATACCCGATCTTGCTGCGATCAACGGCTCGAAAGGGGGGCGAATCAGACTCCTAGGCCTGCGACTCTTTCCAGGCCTTCTTACGGATCTTGAGTTGCTCGAGATCCTCGAGCGAGTCGACATCGACGATAGAAGGCCAGTCGGGCACAAACTCGTTCCACCCGGCGGGCTGGACGCCGAACCACTTGCTGACGACACCGAAATAGACGCGGGCCTTGTAGTCCCCGAATCCCGGCAGTTTCTTCATGTTTTTGATGACGTCGCTGGCCGTCTCGCAGCCATTCCATAGTGCGTCGATCTCGTCATCGAGCTCTTCGACGACGTAGGTGCATGTGGCGTGGGTTCGCTTGGCCATGTTGGCCGGGAAGCGGTGAATCGCTGGTGTCTCGCGAAACATCTCGACGAGATCGTCCAGCGGAGTGCCGGCAACAGCGGCCGCCGTGAGCGGTTCGCCGAGCCGGTTCTGAAGCGAGGCAGGACCGGCAAATGCCTTCTCAATTGGGATCTGTTGATAGAGAACGAGGCCGACCATCAAGGCCAGCGGATTCGTGGCGAGAAGGGCCTGGGCATCGATATTGGGAGTGAACGGGAGTGCCTCTGGTGCCATGAATGCAGGCTAGCGGGAACGGGCCTGGCGGCCCGTTCCTTACAGCTCCAGGTGTGAGGTGACGCTGCCCACCGCCGCATACGCAATACGTGATACGTGATACGTGATACCTGACACCTGATACGTGATACGTTTCCCCAATGACAGAACGTATCTATTCGACTGATGCATATGCCCGAGCGATGACTGCCTCGGTGCTCGAAACCGATTCCGACGATGGCCGGATACTGCTCGACCGGACAGTCTTCTATCCCGGCGGTGGCGGGCAGCCCTGCGACACCGGTGAGCTGCGAATCGGAGATGACCGACTCGAGGTGACCCGCGTTGCCCAAGACAACGCTGGTGTGTGGCACTGGATCGAAGGCGCTCTTCCCTCCGCCGGCACAGAGCTCGCAGGCAACGTAGATTGGGAGCGGCGGTACGCACTGATGCGAACCCATACAGCGATGCACGCTCTGTGCGGTGTTGTGTGGGAGCGGTTTCAGTCGCCGGTCACAGGGGGCAACATGACACCGGGAGAGGGGCGCCTCGACTTTGAGCTTCCACAGTGGGATCCCGAGGACAAGGGCCCGATAGAAGCTGAGTTGAACCGGCAGCTGGCTATGAACCGCAATGTGGAGGTGTCCTTCCTGCCTCGGTCGGACGCCGATCTCGACCCGAGTCTGATCCGGACCAAGGTGAATCTGCTGCCATCGGGGCTCAAGGAAGTCCGTGTAATCGACATCGTGGGTCTCGATCGCCAGGCCGATGGTGGTACCCACGTCAACGCCACCAACGAGGTTGGTCAGATCAGGGTCAAGAAGGTTGAATCGAAGGGCAAGGGCTTCCGTCGGATTCGCCTCGAGATCATTGACCAGCCAGTCGGCTAGGAGAGCTACTCGACCTCGACCGCGACCTCGGCGAGCGCCTTGCGTTTCAGGTCGGGCACCACACAATCGGCGGCTGGATAGCCGATAGGGAACATGCAAAACGGCCGCTCGTTTTCGGGTCGGCCCAACAACGTCGTGAGAAATGCCATTGGACTCGGAGTGTGCGTCAGAGTTGCCAAACCCATGTGGTGTAACGCCGCGATGAACATTCCCGCCGCGATTCCGGCCGATTCCTTGACGTAGTAGTTGTGTACGCGGGAGCCGTCGGCGCCGATGCCGTACCGCTGCTCAAACATGACCACTACCCAGGGCACCGTCTCGAGGAATGGCTTGCGCCAATCGGTTCCCAGCGGCTCGAGTGCCTCTCTCCAGTGCTCAGGCAGCCGACCACCGTCGTAGTTGACCTTCTCTTCCTCCTCGGCAGCGAGACGGATCTGCCGCTTGATGTCCACCGATCCGGTAACGACAAACGTCCACGGTTGTCGGTGGGCACCCGACGGAGCCGTCGATGCGGTCAGGATGGCCTGGTCGATCAAATCGCGTGGAACAGGATCGTCGGAGAAGAATCGCACCGAACGGCGTTCGTCCATCTCCTGATAGAAGGCCAAGGCGCGGCGCCTCTGCTCATCTGCGTTGAGACGTTCGGGAATGTAGGGAATCATCGGAGTAGCCATTGAGCCACTGTACTGACGCCGACCATCCAGTTTCACTCGGACTTGCGCAGAAAGTCGGCTGTGACCTTTTCCCCTATTTCGACGTTGACTCGCCTGATACGAGTAAGGGGAAGCCTCGTTCGTTGACGGAGGTGTCAAGGCGATGACATACACTGTTGATCGGTCGACTGTTCATCGATTCGAGCCGGTGAGTCACGTTTTCGAGCTTGTCTTGGGCGCCCTTGGTACCGGCTCGCTCGGCCTAGGCGCCTGGCTGAGTGTGGCGCCGGTTGACGGCACGTTGCGAATCCTGTGGTGGACCGGCGATGCCGATGCCGTCTCTCACCACTGGAGCTCAGCCTTGGCGATGATCGGGCTGATCATGTTGTCCATCGCCTTCGGGATACTCACCAGCAAACAAGCCCGCGGAGGCCATCGCGCCTCTGGGGGAGCACTGCTGGCCGCCTTCCTCTCCGCCGGAACCGCAGTAGCAGCCCTTATCGTGGCCACCATCTGGATCCTCTAGCGACCAGACGCTGGCTCGGGTCAGCGTAGATGGCTGGTGGACGTTCAGAGGCGAGATCTGCAGATTTACGTCGGCGTTGGACAAACGCAGCATCGTTGTCTCGTCCGCAATAATGCGAGCGAATCGTCGACCACGGAGGAACCATGAAGAGGTGGCACAGAGCATGACTCCATTCTTGGAAGGGGCGCTCGACTGGGTCTACCAGAGTGATCCGCCAAAGGTCTGTCAGGACTGCGGTTTCGATTGGTCAATCGATGCCGGTGATGCGCTGACTGTGATTGAGTCGAGCCCAGACCGATACGAAGCTGCTCTGGCCGGCAAGAACGGCATGAAGAGTCAGGCGGATGGCTCCTGGAATGCCACCGCCTACCTCTGGCATCTCACCGACCTAGCCAGAAGTTGGACTGAGCGGTGGGTACAGATCGGCCAGATGCCTGGATCGCGGCTCGTTGGCTGGGACCCTGATGAGCTCGCCGAGGTCCGCGACTACCGCTCGTTGCCAACTTCCGCAGGGCTCTGGGCGTTGAGGTCGGCGGTAGAGACCTTCGCTGAGGTCACCGCCACGGTTGCCTTCGACACGCCCTTTGAGCACGGTGATTGGGGAAACGGGGACGTTGCTGACGGGCTTCGCTGGCTCGGGCACGAGTTCCATCACCATGAGACGGACGTTGTAGCTCGGGCAGAATGATCATCGAAGCAAGCTGCTCATATCGGCACGGACGCGCTCGTAACGAGCCGAATCACCTCTGTTGCACTTGCGTACCCTTGCCTTGTGCGCGGCGGAGGTAGCGCCCTCACGACGCATCTGATTTCCGATGTAGCGTGTTTGGTGTGCAGGACAACTGGATTGTCAATCTACGTATGGCCTTCGAAGGAAGCGCCGCCCTCGTGGGGCGGGGCTCGATTGCTCGCGGCGAAGTAGGTTCGGCAGTACCCGTGAGCGGTGTCCCTCTCGGGATCGACGGCCTGGTGCAACCCGATCAGTTCATCGAAGCGGCAGCGGAGCAAGGCATGCAGCGGCTGTTCCTGTTGTGTGCTGATGGCATCACCGAGAACCTAGAACGGAGGGGTCCCGGACCGATTTACGAGGGCGATGAGTTTGTCCTTGTAGGTGAACCCATCGGACATTGGCAGCTGTGGCATTCTGGGCGCACTCGGCTGGTCCTTGTCGAAGCCGAGCCACCGACGAGCCGACAGCTCGACATCGGCGAAGCGACCAGCAGGCTGGAGCGCATGTTGATTGAATGTCTTGGCCATCCCGATCCCTCTTACCGAAAGGTCGTACGTCGGGCCCTGGACGTCCTCGAAGGTCACTCGCTACCAGCGGCGGCTCACGTGCAGCCGTTCGGAGTCTCTGATCCAGCAGTGCGGCTCTACACCGCCGCCAATCAGATCGGCGCTCTCCACCTGATGGGTAACGGCAGCTTCACGGACATGCTTCCCTCGTGCGTGCCGATCGTCGACCTGGTGTACACCCTCGCTCAGGCGTTCGCCTCGAGCACTCGTGGCTGAGCGGTACTACTCGTCGGTTCCCGGCAGTGGCTCGAGCACCACAACGGCGGTTTCCATGGGCCTCCGGGCCGCATACGCATCCAGATCGGAATCGATCTCACGCCACCGGTCCCATAGGCGAGTCCGTTCGTCACCCGCAGCAGCGCGCCCAATGATCTTGCGTTCGCCGGCGGGGAGATCAACGCTCGCTTTCGGTTGCGCCTGCAGGTTGAGCCACCACGCCGGCTCGGCTTCACCCCAGCCGTTCATGGCCATTGTTACGAGATTCGATCCATCCTCGAAATAGCCCAGGATTACTGTTCGCTCCTGTCCGCTGCGCCGTCCGATTGTCGTGAGACGCATCATTCCGTAGGTGTCACCCTTCGGACGTCTTAGCCCGAATCGACCCCCAGTGATGCGGTACAGGCCACGGTGGATCCGCCAAGCGAACCGGATGAACCATCGTGGAGGAAGTCGCGGGTCTTTCGATGTGTCCGACATCAGCGCTCCTCGCTCTGGCTAGGAAGAAGGCTAGCCAGAGCACACGCCGCCTCTTCCAACACAGCTTGTGATCGTCGGTGGAGAGGTCTACGAAGTCGGAGTAACCACGTAGATCGCCACATTGCCGCCGGCGACGATCTTCTTTTGATCGATGCCGAGACCGGCGTTTTCTACAAGGCCGGGAACGCCGCCTGATCCTTTGAAGCTCTTGTACCCGGAGTAGTGGCCCGAAAAACGTTCGATCACGACGCTCAGTGCCCGAAATGTCGGTCCCTTCCAGCCTCGTAGCGATCCGAATCGGAAGTCGATGAGCAGCATCCATCCTCCCGGCCGAGTGACCCGTGCCATCTCAATCGCCAGGGGTACCCGGGCCTCGAGTGGGACTTCATGGAGCACCATCGATGTAGTGACGAGATCGAAGTGGTCGTCATCGAATGGCAGAGCGTCCCCTTCGATGAGTTGGAGGTTGGCATGGTCTCCTAGTCGGGCGGAAGCCTTCTGGAGCATTGCTGCCGACACATCCACCCCATTGACCCGGCAGGCCGCCTCCACGTACGGAGCCAGGCCGGTCCCCGTGCCGCAGCCGACATCGAGCACTTGCCAACCGGGCTGTGGCGGCACGACGTCGAGGGCGACTCGGCGCACTCCCGCCTGCATCGGTTCGATAAGCCGGTCATAGACGCCGGCGATTCGGCGATAGGGATCCGTGTTGGGCATCGTCTCAGCGTAACGATCGTCGCCTCGCGGCACCGGCCGTTGTGATACTCGATGGAATCAACTCGGAATGTCGGGAGCACGGCATTCGTTGAACCCCACAAGGCACGGCAGCGTTTTCCCACTAACGGAATCCCACCCAACAGAAATCGCACTCATGAACACAGCATCTTCCAAAGTCACCAAACGCCTCGTTGGGGCTCTCGCCGGGCTGGCCCTAGTGGCGGCGGCTTGCTCGAACGCCTCGAGCGATACGTCAACCACCTCGCACACTGGCGATTCCTCAGCGGCCCCCGCTACTACCCAGCCCGCCGGTGATCCGGCTCCGACACGTCAGTTCGTCACTTTCGAAGGCGAGAACGTTTCGCTCGCCACGTATGGCGGTCAGCCGGTCGTTCTCAACTTCTGGGCTTCGTGGTGCCCGTCATGTGTCGCCGAGATGTCGGCGGCGTTTCGACCGGTGCAACTCGATCTCGGAGGCGAGATCACCTTCATCGGTATGAACATCCAGGATGAACGAGATCTGGCCAACGAGCTTCTGGAAGAGACAGGCGTCGTGTGGATATCGGCTGAGGACCAGACAGGGGAGTTGTATCTCGATCTCGGCGGCATTGCCATGCCTTTCACGGTGTTCCTGGATGCCGCCGGCAACATCGTTGAAAAGCACAACGGTCCGCTGACCGAAGGTCAGTTGCGTGACAAGATCGACGCGGCCTTCGGATGACAGCGGCTCTGGCACTCGCTTTCGGCGCCGGCATGGTGGCGACCGTCAATCCGTGCGGATTCGCCATGCTGCCCGCATACCTCTCTTACTTCATGGGGATTCAGGATGAAGGGCGGAGTCGCTCTGCTGTTCTTCGTTCGGCCCTAAAGGTTGGCAGCATTGTCAGCCTCGGTTTCCTCATTGTCTTCGGGATCGCTGGGATCATCATCTCCGGGATCTCCACCAGGCTCGCCAGCGACTGGATCCCGTGGCTGGCGCTTTCTGTCGGGATCGGGCTCACACTGCTCGGCCTCGCAATGCTCCGTGGCTTCGAGCTGAAAGTTGGCCTGCCCAAGGCAGGACGCGCCTCCACTGCAAGAACCAATCGGAACATTTTCGCCTTCGGCGTCTCGTATGCGGTCGCCTCCCTGTCCTGCACCCTTCCCGTGTTCCTCACCCTCATCGCGACGCAGTTCTCGACCCGCTCGTTCGGCGAGGGGCTCCTCATTTACACCGTTTACGCGGCCGGCATGGCAACTGTCCTACTGTCGGTAACCGTGGTACTAGCTCTCGGCAAACGCTCGGTCGTGAATCGGTTGCGTGGCGCGGGCGCCTACATCAATAAGGTGTCCGGCGTCCTGCTCGTGATCGCAGGAACCTGGATCAGCTGGTTCTGGATTACTTCGTTGCGATCCGGTGCGGCCAGCCTCGGCACCTCCTCGTCCTTCCGCTTTGTCGAGGACCTCTCCTCACGCCTCGTGAATCTGGTTGCCGACAACACGTTGGCCGTCGGACTGGGGCTCGGCGCCGTGATACTGGCTGCCGTCATCGTCGCAGCTCGGGGTGGCGACTCGCCCGAGGATCTTGAAGAGCAGGACACGGATCGAGCCCCGGCTCCTGCATCGCTCGGGAGCTAACGGCCCTTGATCTCAACCGTGGCTCGCAGTGATCAGAGGCGTGCGCTCGTTGCGATTGCCGTCAGCCAACTCCTGGTGCTGTCGCTCTGGTTCAGTACCGCTGCGATCGTCGCTCCACTGGAAGAGGCTTGGCGGCTTTCGAGTACCGACACCACGTATCTAGCGCTGGCTGTGCAGATTGGGTTCGTGGCCGGAGCCCTGGCGTTCGCGGCAGGAGGGGTCGTCGACGCAGTGCCGGCCCGACGGCTTTTTGTTGTCGCCGCCATCGTCGGGGCGGCGGCGAACGCTTCTCTTCTCTTCGTAGGCGCCGGCGACTTGGTGTGGGCTCTATTGCTGCGGTTCATCACGGGTGTTGCTCTGGCCGGCGTATATCCGAGTGGTTTGAAGGCTATGTCCGGCTGGTTCCAGGCTGGCCGGGGGATGGCGTTGGGGGTCTTGGTCGGTGCCCTGACTGTGGGTAGCGCATCGCCACATCTCATCAGCGGCTTGGGTTTCGGGTGGCGGGGGGTACTCCTGGCTGCCTCCGTGTTGGCGCTCATCGGCGCCGCCATCATGGGTCGCGGGGTTGGCGATGGCCCATACGAAACCGGGCGCTCGAGGTTCGCTTGGAATCAGGTAAGCCAGGTCCTCCAGAATCGAGGCTTCCGGTTGGCGACCTACGGCTACCTCGGACACATGTGGGAGTTGTATGCCATGTGGACTTGGACTGCAGCGTGGCTATTGGCTTCGGCTGAGCAGCGCGGCGGCGGGACCGGCTGGGTGTCGATCACCACCTTCGCCACGATCGCCATTGGCGGCGCGGGAGCCTGGATCGCAGGGCGCTCCGCCGATCGCCGCGGGCGGACTCGCGCGGCAGGCGCCTCGCTGGCTGTGTCCGGCTCCTGCGCGTTGGCGACGCCCTTCCTGTACGCCGCGGCGCCTGTGCTGGTGATTCCTGTGTTCTTGGTGTGGGGCTTCGCGGTGGTGGCCGACAGCGCCCAATTCTCAACGATGGTTACCGAGGTGGCCGAGGACCGATACCGCGGCACCGCTCTGACCCTGCAGACCGCTCTCGGATTCCTGCTCACCCTCGTCACGATTCGGGGGGTGCCGCTCCTGGCGGACGCCTGGGGATGGCGCTGGGCGTTCCCGTTGCTTGCATTGGGGCCCGCCGTTGGCATAGTGGCAATGGTCGCCCTGAAACGGTCGACCTATGCGGCAGCCTTGGCCGGGGGCCGTGGCTAGCGCCCCGCGAGAAGTGGGAACAGTCGGCTACCCGACAACGTTGCACCAAGCAGGCTACCCGGGAGGCAAAGTCATGATGGAGAAGGCCGATCAGCAACACCATGCCTGGTTGGCGCGTTCATTCGGACGCACCGACTACCTCCCGCTCTCCGAGCCGGACCTCGAGGCGTTGGCCTCGGCCGGTGAATACGTCGACAAGTATCCCGGCACTCACCTGTTTCGTGAAGGTGATGAAGCCCGCACTGCGTTCGTGATTCGATCCGGCAAGGTCGAGTTGTACCGCAGTCACCAGGCCGGATCGCGGGTAGTGACTCGCGTCGGCGAAGGAGCCGTTATCGGCGATATCGCCATGTTCCAGAACCGCCCCTACCTATCATCAGCGAAGGCTATCAGTGCGGTCAACGCCTTCAAGCTCGATCGAGTGAAGTTGATCCCGGTCCTTCTGGACCATCCCCGTGTTGCCATGCGCTGGCTCATTTCCGGCCTTACGCAGCTCGAAGCAACACAACGACGGGTGCTCCGGCTCATGCACCGCACCGTCAAGGAGCAGGTTGCAGAATTGCTGCTCGACGAAGCTGATCCGTACGGTGAGGTGCAGCTGTCCCAGGCAACGCTGGCCACGCTGCTCGGTGCCAGCCGCCAGTCCGTAAATGAAGCGCTCTCCGAATTGAGGGATCTGGGTCACGTCGAAACCGGCTATCGACTAATCCGGGTCGTGGATCGTGCTGGAATGGCCGGCATCTCAGGTCGAATAGCCGAAGTCGCCTAGTGCTTCCCTTCGGATTGACTTTGAACCCGGGCGACGAACCAGCCGGCCAACGCACCGCCCACAGAGAAGATCACTGATTCGGCGGCGGCCCCGCCGAAGGGGAGCAGGCTCGGTCCGTCCATCCTGCCAATAACGGTCAGCAAGAGTGAGATGCCCAAGGCGGACGCGGCGCCAATGATGGCCAGGCGGGGTAGGTCGGCCACCCGACGCGAGTCGTCCAGGCCAACAAAACCGGCGGGGATCGCCGCAACGATGAGTGGGGCCAGGTGATATGTCACGCCGTCGCGAGCAACGGCGAGCACTGCCCACAACGCACCGAGGGCGCCCATCACGAGAAGCGCCCGCCGCACTGTGGCGTCGTTGATCATTGTCTGCATGGGATCTGAAACCGACCGCCCAGCCGCGCCGTTAAGCGACTGTCGCCATTACGACTATTGGTCAATAGGGCTGGGACCGTCGGCGTTTGTGAACACAAGTCCCTTTCACAACCTGAAGAAGCAGATACAGATGAAAAGAAGTCGAGTATTCATGTTTCTCGGAGCCCTCACCATTGTGTTGGCCGCATGTGGAGGGTCCTCCTCGGACGAGTCGCCGTCATCAGCAGAGGACCAGCCAACAACAACAGCTGGATCGTTGATCCTCCCCGCGCAAGGTGCACTGCCCCAAGGCACGTCCGCGTTGGCGGACATGAGAGCGCCAGACTTCCCCGCGTCCTTGGTCGATGTCTCGGAGATCATCTCGGGCGGACCGCCACCCGATGGTATCCCTCCCATTGAGGAGCCGGTCTTTTTGGAGGTAGCGGAAAACCTGGAGCTCCTCGAAGCCAACGAACCGGTGGTCGCCCTCGAAATCAACGGCGATGCCCGGGCCTATCCCGTCTCCGTCATGATCTGGCACGAGATCGTCAACGACACTGTTGGCGGCGTCCCCGTGTCTGTCACCTATTGCCCGCTGTGCAACTCGGCAGTCACCTACGGGCGCGAGATCAACGGAATCGAGACGACGTTCGGCACCTCTGGCAGACTCTTCGCGTCTGCTCTTGTGATGTACGACCGGGCCACCGAGTCGCTGTGGACCCACTTTGATGGGCGATCCGTCGTTGGAGTACTCACCGGTAGTCAGCTCGATGTCTACGGATCGCCATTGATGGCGTGGGGTGACTTCCGTAGCGCCTACCCGACCGGCAAGGTGCTCGACGAAACTCAGACAGGCTTCAGCCGCAGGTACGGCGCCAATCCATACGTCGGCTACGACGATGCCGCCACCGAACCGTTCCTGTTCCGTGGCGCGTTGGATGATCGGGCACGCTCCAAGGAAAGGATCGTCGGTGTGTCCCGTGGTGACACAGACGTGGCGTACAGCTTGCAGTCGCTGTCGGGCGACGCACCGACCGCGACCTCAGTGGTGCACGGCAATGAGGAGCTCGTGATCCTGTGGGTCCCTGGACAATCGACTGCCCTGGAGGGCAACGCGGTTGACGACGGCCGCGACGTTGGCAGCATTGGAGTGTTCCTCCCGATCGTCGACGGACGGGAACTCACCCTGTCGGCCGACGGTGAGAACTTCGTCGATAGCGAGACCGGCTCAGTGTGGAACGTTGCCGGCATCGCGATCTCCGGCGAACTCGTCGGGAGCCAGCTCGAGCGAATTCCCCATCTGGACACTTTCTGGTTCGCTTGGGCGACATATCGGCCAGGATCAGAGTTAGTTGGAACGGTCGGGTAGGTAACCCGCGCCCGTCGCAACCACCCGTCGGTAGCAGGAGTGATCTCCTTGCCGGGGCCTCCAACGTGCCTTCCGGGCAACCGTGCATCAGGCACATCCCGAACTGGTCGGCGCCCCTGTCCCGGCAGTTCGGCGATGTGGTCTTCGACCGTTCCAAACAGGCAGAAGCGATCGATGATCTCGTCCGCGACAGAATCCGCTGAACTATTCCCCGAGCGGCCGTCGTGCTCGTGGTCGCACCCCACCACCCGTAGGTGAATCCGGTGTCATCAAATCAGCGTCTGGCTGGTGCCACGCTTGATGTACTCGCCGTCTCCCGCCACTCCGTGGTATTCACCGTCGGCGATGATGACTTGACCCTTGCTGATGACGGTTTCCACCGTGCCGGTGATCTCGAGACCTTCGTAGCACGAGTAGTCGACCGCCATGTGATGGTTGTCGACGCTCATCGTCTTAGTTCCTGTCGGATCCCACAGCACGATGTCTGCATCCGAACCGATCGCGATGGTGCCCTTCTTGGGGAACATGCCGAACATCTTGGCCGGCGTTGTGCACATGACATCGACGAACCGGTTGAGCGACAGACGCCCGGCGCTGACGCCACCGTGGTAGATCAACTCCATCCGGGGCTCCACACCGGGCATGCCGTTGGGGATCTTGGTGAAGTCGCCGACGCCCAGTTGCTTCTGGGTGCCGAATGTCGGATGGTCTCCCATGCAGAACGGGCAATGGTCCGTAGAGACGATTTGGAGGTCGTTCGTTGCCAGCCCCTTCCACAGCCGCTCCTGGTGTCCCTCGGCGCGGTCGCGTAGAGGAGGCGACGCGATGTACTTCGCTCCCTCGAACCCGTTGCCCATGTTGTCCAGATCGAGGAACAGATACTGCGGACAAGTCTCGGCGAACACGTTCTTGCCGAGGTCACGCGCTGCGGTCACGGCGTCGAGTGCTTCCTTGGCGGTCATGTGCACGATGTACAGCGGTGCCCCTGCGACCTCGGCCAACGCGATAGCGCGGCTGGTCGCCTCGCCCTCGAGGATGGACCGGCGCACGATGCCGTGGTAGATCGGATCGGTTTCGCCGCGCGCCAGCGCTTGTTCAACGAGGACATCGATGGCAATACCGTTCTCAGCGTGCATTGCGACCATGGCGCCGATGTCGGCCGCCTTCTGCATAGCCCGAAGGATGTCACCGTCAGTGGAGTAGAACACGCCCGGATAGGCCATGAACAGCTTGAAGGAGGTGACTCCCTCGTCCATGAGCATGTCCATTTCCTTGAGCGTCTGATCGTTGATGTCCCCGGTGATCATGTGGAAGGCGTAGTCGATGGCGCATTTGCCCTCGGCCTTCTTCATCCACGCCTCAAAGCCGTCCATGGCGGATTGGCCCTTGGCCTGCACCGCGAAGTCGATGATCGTTGTCGTCCCGCCCCAAGCCGCAGCCCGGCTACCCGTCTCGAAAGTGTCGGCCGAGTAGGTCCCGCCGAAAGGCAGCTCCATGTGGGTGTGGACGTCGATTCCGCCGGGCAACACGAGCTTCCCGGTCGCATCGATCACCTTGTCGGCACCTTCGGTCCAGCTATGGATTCCCGGTGCTGCCAGCGCCACGACGGTTGACCCATCGATCAAAACGTCGGCGGTCATCGTCTCGGTGGCGGTGACGACGGTGCCCCCGCTGATAACTGTTCGACCCATATCGACTCCTTCTTTGACTAAGCGTCGGTGGCTCGCCGAACGGCTGAGCTGAGTAGCTCGAGCCCCTCAGCGGCTTCGTCTTCTGTGAGTGAGAGCGGCGGGGCGATCCGCAGCACGTTGCCGAGCAGCCCGCCCTTGCCGATGAGAAGGCCACCCGCACGGGCTTCCTCCATAACATCTGCGGTGAGCGTCGCGTCGGGTTCCTTGGTCCCTGGTTGGACCATCTCCACCCCGATCATGAGGCCTTTGCCGCGGACCTCGCCTATGTTCGGAACCTCGTCGGACAGGTACTTGATACCGTCCATGAGTTGCTGACCAATCTTCTGACTGTTGGTCTGCAGGTCATGATCGAGCAGGAACTGAAGATTGGCGAGCGCCCCGGTAGTCGCCAGTGGATTGCCGCCGAACGTACTGATGGAGTTCGCCTGCAGGGTGTCCATGATCTCGCCGCGGGCAACCACACCCGCCATGGACAACCCGTTGCCGAGCCCCTTGGCGAAGGTCAGAATGTCGGGAGTGACTCCGTGGGACTGGTAGCCCCAGAAGTGCTCGCCGGTGCGACCCCATCCTGTCTGCACTTCATCGGTGATGAAGAGAATCCCGTGGGCGTCGAGGACTTCCTTCATCGCCCCGAAGAACCCGTCCGGGGGAGTGGCGAAGCCGCCGACTCCCTGAATCGGTTCGGCGATCATGCAGGCCACGTCGCCGGCAACAGCAATCTTCAGCAGGTCCTCGAGATCGGCAACACATGCCGCCGTGAAGTCCTCATCCGACAGGTGCCCGAAAGGGCTCCGGTACTTGTAGCCGGCGTGAACGTAGACGGTGTGGAATGGACTCAGGTTCGTTGCCGACCACGCCGCCTGCCCAGTGACAGCTACCGCCGAGTGCGACTTGCCGTGATAGCTGCCGCGCAACGCCAGGATCTGATTCGACTTCCTGTACTGGGTCGCCAGCATCAGCGCTGCGTCGTTGGCTTCAGTACCCGAGTTGGTGAAGAACACCTTGGCGTCCGGTATGCCCGACAACTCGCCGATCTTCTCAGCCAGCTCGATCTGCGACTCGATGAGATACAACGTCGAGGTGTGCAACATCTTGCCGGCTTGTTCACGGATGGCATTGACGACTTCTGGCACCTTGTAGCCCGTCATCGTTGTGAGAATGCCTCCGAAGAAGTCCAGATATCGGTTTCCTTCGGCGTCTACTACGTGGCGTCCCTCACCGTCCACGATCGAAATCGGGTCCTTGTAGTAGAGCGCCATCCATTCCGGCAGCACCTTGCGGTGTCGAGCCAGCAATTCGCTATGTGTCGCCAATCGCGACTCCCTTCTCGGTTATCAAACGTTTACGGAGCAACCAGGTCCCCGTAAGCGTCGGGTCGGCGGTCTCTGTAGAACGCCCATGTTTTCCGGACAGTATCGATCATGTCGAGGTCGAGGTCGCGCACGACGAGCTCTTCATCGGTATCGGAGGCAGCCTCGCCAACAAGCTGACCTCTGGGGTCGACGAAGTACGAGGAGCCGTAGAAGTCGTTGTCTCCATACTCTTCTATGCCGACGCGGTTGATCGCTCCGACGAAGTACTCATTGGCCACCGCAGACGCCGGCTGCTCGAGATTCCACAGGTATTGCGAAAGACCGCGACTTGTCGCCGACGGATTGAAGACGATCTTGGCGCCCTTGAGGCCCAGCGCACGCCACCCCTCAGGGAAATGCCGGTCGTAACAGATATAGACCGCGATGCGCCCGACAGCCGTGTCAAAGACCGGGTAGCCGGTGTTGCCAGGTCGAAAGTAGTACTTCTCCCAAAACCCACTGACCTGGGGGATGTGGGTCTTGCGGTACTTGCCCAGGTAACTGCCGTCAGCATCGATGACTGACGCCGTGTTGTAGTAGAAACCGTCGTCATGCTTTTCGAAAATCGGGACCACCAGGACCATTCCGGTCTCTTTGGCCAGATCCTGCATCAACTTCGTCGTTGGGCCGTCGGGAATCGGTTCGGCTATGTCGAAGTGCTCATCCGATTGCACCTGGCAGAAGTAGGGGCCGTAGAACAGCTCCTGAAAGCACATCACCTTGGCGCCCTCGTTGGCGGCTTGCCGTGCGTAGTCGGCATTCCGCTCGATCATGGACTCGACGTCGCCGGTCCACTCGGTCTGAACAATGGCAGCTCTCACAACACTCGCCATGATCATCGACCTCCTCGCTGGGTTGGGGGCGGGGGTCGGCCGACCCCCGCCCTTCTAGTTTGGTCTATTCGCCGCGTGGATTGAGCGTTATCTCCTTGCGGGTCCAATTTGTGCCGGTTGTGTCGAGGCCGTCCTCGTCGAGTGCGGCGACGGCCTTCTCAGCAAGGTCCGTGCGGAATGCCCCCGAACCGGGGTCGGCGCTGATCACGTTCTGACCTGTAGCGACCTCGATGGTCTGGTTCCACAACGCCTGGTCCATCACACCGATGCCGCCCGGGCTCGGCCAGATCAGCGCATTGATCTCATTCATCTGCCATGCCTGATGGCTGCGGCCCAGGGTTGGTCCGGCTGCGAGAACGATGTCGACACACGTGTCGGGGTTGTCCTTGCAGTAAATCCAGCCGCGGAACGTCGCTTTGAGGAACTTCTCTGCCACGTCCTCATTGCCGGCCAGCCACTCTTCGCTGACCCAAATGGAGTCCTGCAGCATGGCGGTACCGACGTCGTTGAAGTTGATCACATTGAGGTCGCTCGGCTGGTACAACGAACCGGTGGCCTCGTTGGTTGCCTCGAGGACCTGGGCATACTCGTTGTAGGTCATCGCCTCGGCCGCGTCGACCTCTCGGTTGAGTAGGGCTTCCATGTCGAAGTTCTGCGCTACAAGCTCGACGTCTGCAACGCCAAACTTCTCGATCGCAGCGGTCAGCTCGAATTCGTTACCAAATCCCCAGTTTCCTACCGTCTTGCCTGCCCAGTCGGCTGGCGATGCGATTCCCGTATCTGCCCACGAAACCATGAGGGTTCCGGACCGCTGGAACACCTGTCCGATGTTCACCAGGCCGGCATCCTCTTCATTTGACACCAGTGCCTTGGGTACCCAGGCGAGACCGAACTCTGCCTGGCCGGATGCGACAACCTGTTGCGGAACGATTTCTACGGCGCCCTCGAGAATCGTGACATCGAGGCCTTCATCCTCATAGAAGCCCTGATCCACGGCTGCGTAGTAGCCGGCGAATTGGGCTTGCGCGAACCACTGCAGTTGCAGATTGATAGGGGTGAGATCGTCACTCCCGCTATCGCCGCATGCGGTGGCGACCATGGCCATTATTAGCAAGAAGGCTCCGAGCCTCCATTTGGTTTTGCCCTTCAGCATTCCCTCTCCTCTCGTCCAGGATGTCATCCCGTCAGATCTGTGCGGCACGCACCGAAACGTGCCAACTCATGAACTTCTTCTCGACAAGTGTTATCAAAACGTACAGACCGATGCCGAACAGCGCGGCCAGGACTATTGCTGTCCACACCTCCTCGAACTGGAAATTGCCAGCTTTGAGCGTGATGTACTGCCCGAGGCGTGATTGGGAACCGCCGAAGTACTCCTTCACGATGGCTCCGATCAGACTAAGCGCGGCAGCCACTTTTAGCGCTGAGAACATGTAGGGGAGGGCACCGGGAAGTTGCAGCTTCCAAAGCGTCGTTCGCCGAGTGGCTGCGTAGGAGGCCATTAGCTCTAGTTCTGCGGCGTCCGTAGACATCAGTCCGCGCACGAGGTTGATCATCACCGGGAAGAACACGAGAACGGCGATAACAACAATCGTCGACCACGGGCTGAGAAGTCCAAACCACGCATTCGCCACCGGGGCCAACACGATTATTGGGGTCGAATTGGCTGTGATCGCCAATGGCATTGCTCCCTCACGTGCCATGGGCCATCGAACGGCGCCGACGGCAGCCACTATTGCCAAGGTGGTTCCTAGCGTGAGCCCGGCGAGCGCTGACGTGAACGTCCCGACGGCGGCAGGTCGAAGCTCGGCCCACTCGGCTGGAAACGCCGAGATGATGGCGGAGGGAGCGGGGAGCAAGAACCCTTTTATATCGAACACGCGCACGATGGTTTCCCAGAACAGGATTCCGCCCGCGAACACCACAATCGCCGGAAAGGCACGCCGCAGGCGATTGGTCGTCAAGTCGCCTCCTCAATTGAGCGGAGGCTCTCACGCACCTGAGTAACGGCCGCGAAGAAATCTGGATCCTCTCTGGTGTCGAAGACCCGCGGTTGCGCCAAGTCGATATCGATCACCTCGGTGATCCGCCCCGGCCGGCGTGACATGACTGCGACCCGATCGGATAGGAAGGCCGCTTCGGGTATCGAGTGGGTAACAAATACGATGGTGGTGCCTGTCTTTTCTTGGATGCCGAGCAGCTCCATCTGCATCCGCTCCCGAGTCATCTCGTCCAGAGCCCCAAATGGCTCATCCATAAGAAGAATCGACGGGTGAAACACCAAAGCCCTGGCGATCGACACCCGCTGCTGCATTCCGCCTGAGAGCTGCCAGGGATAGTGTTCGGCGAACTGCCCAAGGCCGACCAGATCGAGCATCTCAGCAGCTCGGCGCTTGCGTTCCGCTGGTTCCACACCCATGATTTCCAGCGGCAGCTCGACGTTGGCGGCCACTCGTCGCCACTCCAGGAGTGTGGCCGCCTGGAACACCATGCCGTAGTCTCGGTCGAGTCGAGCCTGTTCGGCTGACTTCCCACGAACGGTCACCGAGCCACTCGTCGCCACCAGGAGGTCGCCCAGGAGGCGCAGCAGCGTCGACTTGCCGCAACCACTGGGCCCAATCAACGACAGCAACTCGCCATCACGGATGTCGAGAGAGACTCCCTCCAGAGCGTGGACGCTACCGCCGTCGGCATCGAACACCATTGAAACGTTGCCCAAAGTCATGGCCGCCTCGGTCATCCGGTTCCTCCTGCTGCGAGAGCAGCGATCTCAGGGTCGTGGGAGACGCGGCGTGTCGCCGGGATCAGCCGCCGCTCGGCAAGTGCGACGAGGCCGACGAATGAAAGGCCCAGCAGCGCCGCGACAAAAACTGCTCCAAAGAGTTTCTCGGGCGCACTCGAGAAGGATGAGGCGAACGAAAGCAGGGCACGGCCCAGGCCGACGCTGAGTCCGGCCGGTAGTTCACCGATGATGGCTCCAATGACCGAAGCCGTTGCCGCGATCTTGAGAGCGGGGAAGAGGAACGGCAGGGCTGCCGGCATCTGCAACTTGGTGAGGACTTCATTGGGCGTCGCCGCGTAGGACTTCATCAGCTCGGTCGCTGTTGCCGGCGGCGAGCGCAATCCACGCAGTGCATTGATGGCCACGGGGAAGAAGCTCAGGTATGACGAGATCACCGCGACTGATAGCCATGTCGGAAGGCCGGCCTGACCTCCCCAGATGACGACCATGGGGGCGATGGCGATGAGAGGGACTGTCTGCGAGGCGACGACATATGGCATGAGACCACGCTCGGCGAGCGACGATCGAGTGAACCAGATCGCTAGGAAGAAGCCGAACGCCGAACCAAACACAAAGCCTGTGAACGCCGACCGCAGCGTGAACAGTCCTGCCCGCAGGAGGGTAATGAGAAGGACTTCGTCGCCGCCGCGGCGGGCGGGTCGGAACAGTGCAGCAACGATGTCCCAAAGGTGCGGCATTGCCCGGTTGTTGGTGCGGACCGGCAAGCCGATATCGGTTCCGGGCCAGACTCCGCCCGTGGTTTGGCCGAGCCACTTATACGATTCCCACAGGACAGCTAGAACCATCAGGATCAACGTGAATGAGACGATGGTTCGTACCCTGGCGGGCATCCGCCGCAGCCTGCCGGGGGCTGTTCTGACTGATTCCACCATCGCCTGATCCTACGCTCGCGGGCAACCGCGTTTCAATCGACTCTGCGCGGCCGGCGACCCGAACTACACCGATGTCTTTTCCCTGGTCCTGGCCTCTTGACAGACGGGGTACTTTTGAGATGAGGCTGCGCGATTGTGAAGGAAGGTGTTCCATTGGGTTGGGTTTGGAGTGACGAGTTGGCGGACACCCTGAAGAGGTCGCCTGAGACTGCAGAATTGGTGCCGGCGTCCTGGTCGGC
>JAAELU010000462.1 GCA_024226255.1 bacterium
CCAGCACCGCCCCAAACCAGAACGACGTCGTCCTCCTGGAGCTGGTTGCCCGCCCAGCCGAACAGCATGCGGTAGGCGGTGGTGCCTACGAGGCTCGGCGCAGCAGCCTGCTCCCATGTCAGATGAGGTGCCTTGGGCATCACCTGATGAGCCTGGGCCACGCAGAACTGTCCGAAGGAGCCGAAGTTCGTGTTGTAGCCCCAGATCGCCGCCGAGGGAGCCAACATCGGGTCCCTTCCAGCCCCTGCTACCGGATCGTCGGGAGCCCACCAGCCGGGGTGCGTCACGACCTCATCGCCGATCGACACATCGTCGACGTCGGAGCCGACGGCATAGACAATTCCAGATACATCGCTCCCACCGATGTGGAAGTCGTATGGCTCACCCATCTTCTGACGGATGGCAATCACGTCAATTGGGATACCGCGAGCGGCCCAGACATTGTTGTAGTTGATGCCTGCTGCCATGGTGGCGATCAGCACCTCTCTCGGCTTCAGCGGTGGAATCTCCACTTCCTCTACCTGGAATGCAGTTCTGGGGTCACCGAACCGATCGGATCGGACTACCTGGGCGAACATCGTCTCAGGCACCTCGCCGAGAGGCGGAAGTGTGCCGATGGGGATCGGCTGGGACATCAGGGAGTCCTTTCTGCGGGATCCGGCTACGTCGTCAATGTGCGGAACCCTAACGACGTACGGGGCGTGGCGCTGGGGTCAGGTCCTTTGGTGCGGCGAGCGCCCCCGGCTGGACGCCAGTACGGGGAGTGCCCGGCTGCGGGTTTGGGCCGCAGAACCGATTCCCGCCCTTCACTCCCGGCCGGCTTCATCGGGGAGCTCGGTCTCGATGTTGCGGATTCGCGGCAGTGCCCAACCGATCACCGCGAGGCCGACTGTGCCGATACCGGCGACGATGTAGAGGAATCCGATCCCACGTCCTGGACCGGTACCGATGATCGAGCCGACGCTGCCGGCGAGCGCCCCATCCTCTGCCAGCAGCGGCTCAAAGACGTTGTCGGTCAACGGTCCCGCCATGAAGATGGCCAGCGGAGATATGGCACTCCCGATCATCCGGCGCAATGAGAAGACCCGACCCTGGACGCCCTCAGCCACCTTGGTCTGCCAGATGGTCTGGCTGGCGGCGTTGACGATCGGGTTGATGAGCAACAACAACACAAATGCCACGCCGATCACCACCAGCGATGCTCGCACGCCCGCAATCGACAGGATGAAGCCGCTGATGAAGATGCCGAACATGATGCTTGCCACCAGTTTCTTCGGAACCCCAAAGATGCCGACGAGGACACTGCCGACGACAGCTCCGATACCGGCGGCCGACAGGATGGCTCCAGCCGCGGCCTCGGAGGCAAACGAGACGACAAGGGGGATGATGAGAACGTTGGTGGCGGACAGCATGAAGTTGACGCCCGCATAGATCCACAACAGTCCGAAGAGGCCGGGCCTGGCGCGCAGGAAGCCCCACGCGAATCTGGCGTCCTTCATTGCGGAGCGCCGCTCCTCGCCCTCTGACTGATAGGAGGGGAACCTGGACACTGCCAGGGTGGCGATCCCAATGCCGAAG
>JAAELU010000463.1 GCA_024226255.1 bacterium
AGGTGTTCGATTGACGCCGACTCCAGAAATCACTGCTGATCGTCAAGCTGGCGACGGTGCTCGGCGCAATGGGTCCCCAGGTGGCGTGGTCGACCCACACCACCGATCAGCTCACTTTCGAGCTCGCCGTGTCGCCGATCGTGTTCCCGGCCGCCGCCGCGTTCACGGTTGCGGTGTTCAGCCAGATGCCCGGCCTCGGCGCGCTGCGCCCTCGCCCTGGCCGAAACCGTTCGCGAACGCTCTGCCCGGGCTTCGTTGCGCAATCAGCGAATCTGATCAATCGGGCCCGAGGTGCCCCAAACGGCATCGGCGGCGAGGACCTGGCCGTCGACGCGTTCGGCGAGGGCAAGGCAGAGTCGGTCCGCAAACGACAGTTCTTCTCCGCGTTTCGGGCCTCGCGCTGCCCACTCCGCGCCCGTGACCCCAACGGGTTCGATGGTTGGCTCGTAGCTCAGCAGCAGGTCACCGACCAGGTCCAGACCTTGGAGTTCGTTTCGTACGCGCGCTCTCAGCTGGTCACGGGTCAGCAGAACAAGTCCCCCGGGGGTCTCCAGGAGCACCAGCGCGGTGCCCTCGATCAGTCCCAGGCGCTCTCGCGTTTGAGCCGGAATAACAACCCGACCTCGAGATGACCCGTCCATCGCTTCAGAACCGGTGGAGCCAGCAGCAGGTCTCGTTTGGACGAGTTGGTCTATCGCACGATCGGACTCTCTGGACGCTGGATCGCCGACCGGCAGTTCGGTGAACACACAACGGCACTCCTGAAGATCGTCCTCGAGGCGGGCTCCGGGATCCGAACGATTGGCCATGGCCACGAGACGATCGAATCGGAGCTCGATCATCGGACGCAGCACAGGAACGAACCGAACCAGATCCTCGAGCGCCGTGTCGAAGAACCCAATCGCCACCGGTCGTCGATCGAGCGGTTCACAGAGAAACGGTGGTGGTTGGCCCGCAAGGTTCTGGAGACGGGGTATCGGGATGTTCCACGGCTTGCTGGGGAGCAGGGACCGGGCGAGTTCGAACGGAAGGTCGGCGTCGACATGGCCGTGGAGGTCTTGGATGGCAAGGATCAGGCTTGTGTTCTAGCGGTTGCCGCTCGCTAGCTGGCGAAGCGGGCCTCCGACCTGAACGGGCGCACATCGTCCCAGTGGATCTCGATCAGCTTCTCTGCGATGTCGTCCGCCGAAAACACACCGTCCTGGGCAACCGTCGGTGCCAGGTCGATCGAGGCGAGAAGCAGGCCAGACTTGTTCGTTCCCGAGGACGAGCCACCATCATCTCGTCGAGTTCCACCAGGCACCTCCTCGATCGGAGCCACTGTATGTCGAGGTTGCCCCTGCGCTTCGTAGTCTCGTACTGACACACACGCCGCTGCCTTGCGCAGGGCGTGCCAACGCAGTGTCGAGACGGTTCGGCGATTTGCCAAGCCCGGCAACGTCGCATTCGTCAGCGCCCCGGGCATCTGGGAGATCAGCATCAGGTCGACGGTTGGAGAGCTTCGAACTAGCGCTGGCCTGATCCAGTTTCCATCCTCTCCGAAGGTTTGTATCGAACAGGTGGTGGCGGAGTGGGACCCAGCGGCGGCGATCATGGAACTATGTTGCAAACAATATTGCTATCGAACGTACGTACTGATACAGTCTGATCATGTCCAAGAGGCCACCAGGGGAGTTCGCCGATCCGGCGGTACGAGCTGCCATCGACCACATTGCCGAGGGGATCGAGGCGCTGCGTGCTACGGGTCTGGCACCGGCTGATTGTCCTGATGCGTCGCAGATGTTCGCCGAGATCGAGACACTGGGTAGGCGCCTTGTCGCGTGTCAGGTCGATGTGTTGGCCGATGTTGATACCCGCAATCTCTACACCCAGGATCTCGCGGGTTCGGCCAAGGTGTTGATGCGCCACCGTGCCAAGCTCTCGGCTCCAGAGGCCTCGGCCCGCCAGAACCTCATGCGCTGCCTGCGCGACCTCCCGGCGATACAAGAGGCCTACCGTCAAGGCCTCATCGCCGAACCCAACGCCAGGCGCCTGTCATCGACGTGGGGCAACGAGCGGGTGCGGGCCAAGCTCATCGAAGCCGAGACCGAGATGCTGCACAAAGCAGCGAAGATGGTCCACCCCCACTTCTGCAAATACCTGGCCGGTTGGGAGCGCCTCGCCGACGAGGACGGCGCCCAAAAAGACGACCAGACAACCCACGACAAACGCAAAGCCAACATCGTCCAGAACTTCGACAAAGGTTTCAGCATCGAGGGCCA
>JAAELU010000464.1 GCA_024226255.1 bacterium
GGCTCGGATCTACGCAGGAACAGTCCTCTCGACGGCGTTCAAGATTTGGGCCCCTTTCTGCCGATGAAATAGAAGGCCGATGGAACGGCTCCCCGCTACGCAAAGGATTGCACATGCGTTCTGCCGGTTCGGCACGTACTCAGCTTCTCATCGGCACGTCGGTCGCCCTCTTCCTCGTCGGCGGAATCCTCGCCTCGACCACCGACGGCACCCGTGCGACCGCATCGACTCCGGTGGTCCCCGAGTTCTTCTCCTTCAATGGCGCCCCATTCGACGACGGTCTGAACCACTACCTCGTGACGATCGAGTCGACCACAGTCGTCGACAGCGACTCGATGTGGGTCTCGGCCGACGGAGCTCTCGAAATCAGCTCAGAGGTTGATGACTCGCCCATCGATCTCGACGCTCTCGCCGCCGCGATCCGCGGGGACGGCAGCGCCGAAGTCGACACTGCCCGCCTCCTCAGCACCCATCCGGAGATCTCGGCAGTACGACCACTCGGATTCGGAGTCTTCGCCGCTTCCGGGTCGATCGAGCTCGACATACTCCGCCAACTGCCCGGCGTCGCCATGGTTGACGTTGACACCAGCCTGTCAACTGCCAGTTCCGACCCCCTCTACCCATCGCAGTGGGCTCTGGAGAACGACGGTGACACCGCCGAGCCATGGGCAGTAACCGCCGGCGCCGATATCGACGCTCCCGAAGGTTGGCACCGCACCCGCGGCGCCGGCGTTGTGGTGGCGGTCATCGACTCTGGTGTCGACGTCACCCACCCCGATCTCGTCGCCAACATCTGGCACAACAGCGACGAGGATTGCGACAACGGGCTCGACGACGACGGCAACGGATATCCGGACGACTGCACGGGTTGGGATTTCGTCAACAACGACAGCACCACCGAGGACCTCAACGGCCACGGCACCCACGTTGCCGGCATCATCGGTGCCGAAGCCAACAACAAGATCGGTATCGCCGGCGTCGCATACGAGGCACAGATCATGCCGCTCAAGATCGGCGACGGAGCGCCCCCGCTGTCCGCCGCGATCGAGGCGATTGCCTACGCCATCGACAACGGAGCCCGGGTCATCAACGCCTCCTGGGTCTCCGACGATCCATCAGCCGAGGCCTTCCTGCAACCGGCCCTCGACGCCGCTGAGGCCGCCGGAGTTCTGTTCATCACCGGCGCCGGCAACTTCGGCACCGACATCGACGCTGAGCCAATCTTCCCCGGAAGCGCCAACAACCCCAACGTGATCACAGTCGGCGCCTCAACCGCACAAGACTTGCCCGCCGAATACTCGGGCTTCGGGTCCCGATCCGTCGACTTGTTCGCCCCGGGTGAACACATCGTGAGCACGTTGCCGGGCGATCAATATGGTGCCTTCAGCGGTACATCCATGGCGGCGCCCATGGTCTCAGGGGCGGCCGCGCTGCTGTGGTCGGCAACGCCCCAGGCGACATACGCCGAGGTCAAGGGCGCCCTCTTGGACCGCTCCGACGGTCCCAACGACGGCGTGACCAGCTTCCGCGATCTCGCTTCGTCCGAGGGTCGCCTCAACATCGAACGCTCGATATACACCCGACTCTTCCAGCCGTCGTTGATGTACGAGTTCCACGACTTCAACTCCTTCGAGCCGAACGAGCTGCACGACGTGGCCATCGTCGCCAAGACCGTGGATCCATGGATCTTCCCGCCACAGATCCCGGCGCGCTATCGCCTCGGGCTCTACGTACCGCTGGAAGGATCCCCAATGGGAGTGGTCGGCCAAACCGTCGAGCACGTCTACGGAGGAGCAACCACAAGCTTTGTGACCGACGGCACGGGAAGAGCAGTCATCGGACCCGACTTCGAACGGCAGCGCCGGTCTGACTTCGTCCAGAGCGGGGACGAGACCCTGCTTCGTATGTCACTCCCCATGGGTACGTACGCCGTCACCACAGAGGTCGTCGATGTCACGGATATGGACAACCCGGTCACGATGGGCGAGCCATCTGCTGTGTTCTTCGTCATCGGTATCGACGGTTCGGTAACCCAGATGCCGGAGAACCCCGTTGGTGTGGGCCCAACCACGACGACTACGGCCCCTGGTGTCACGACGACCGTCGCCGGACCTTCGAGCACCACGGCGGCTCCCGGTTCGACAACCACCTCCGAGGCGCCCGGCAGCACCTCGACCTCGTCGACAACCACAACAACCGTCGACCCGGAGGATCCGGACGCGACCACGACGACGACAACCACAACGGCGGGTCCAGAGGATCCAGAGGGCACGACAACCACGTCGACCACCACAACCACCACGTCGCTGGCGCCTTCCGGAACGACGAGCACCACGACAACCACCACCGAGGCTCCGACCACCACCATTCCGACCGGGTCGACAACTACGACGTTGCCGCCGACTACGACGACCACGATCGTCGATCCGGACGCGCCGCAGATCACCAACGTGCACCCGGCCGAAGGCCCGGTGTCCGGCGGGACTCTGGTGACGATCACCGGAGTCAACTTCCCGGAGCATCCGCTGGTCGACTTCGGCGACGTGCGAGCTTCATCGATCGTCTCGAATACCGACAAGCTCATCATCGTCTCGACGCCGCGTGGAACGGTCGGATTGGTAGACGTGACCGTGAGCGATCGAGTGACGGACGTCGAAGCCACCTTTGAGGACGGCTTCCTCTACCTCGACGACGGCTCGGCACCGACGACAACGGCGGCGACCACAACATCGATCGCACCCACCACGAGTTCGGCGCCCGGCCCGACGTCGACGACGTACCCCCCCTCTGACGGAGGGTCGATCGACGACTGGCTGGGCGCCGTCCTGGTCACTCCCGAGGGCCTGACGTTGGCACCGCCCGCGCCAGGCGACCCGATCAACTCGATCCCCGTCGAGCTGTGGGCCGGCTCGCTGTGTGACGAGCCGGTCTGTCCCGGATGGGTGCTGCAGGGATGAGCCCCCGGAAGTGACGGCTCTGCGGAATCTCTCCGTTCCGGCGTAGATGACGGCACATATCGGCGGGCGTCTACGCAAGAACAGTCAACTCGACCTGCTCGCGGCGTCCTTCCCGCCGCCCCGAGGCCGCGGAATGGACGGAATATGGTCTTCCGGCCCTGACCGGCGGCACCATCCGGGAGGACGATATCGGTGTGAAGACACAAGGATTTGCTGCCTTGATAGTGCTGTTTGTCACTTTGAGCAGCTGCACAAGCAGTGACGAACCGGCCAAATTCACCGATCAGGACACCCGCATCGACGTGGAAGTCGGTGACGAGTTCCAGATCGTCCTCGAGTCGAATGCCACCACGGGGTTCAGCTGGACATTCGAGGCACCGCTGGCCACCGATGTCTTGGAAATCATCGGCGACCGGTATGAGGCGGACGAGACAGATCTGATCGGAAGCGGAGGTCGGCAAGTGTTCGACTTCCGCGCACTCAGCGACGGGTCGACGTTCATTCAGCTCTGGTACATCCGATCGTTTGATGATCCCCCGGAGCCGGCCGCTCATGCTCAGTTCGAGGTAATCGTCGGCACCGGCGTCCCCGATGGGACGGTTGACCCGGCCGATATTGACCAACCAGCAGATCCGGCACCGGACGATGAGAGCGCCATCAGCGTGGCCGAACTCATTGCGGGCGGCGATGCCACCGACGTCGTGGTTCGTAGTGTGCTCTTCGACGACGGCACAGGTCTGGTGATGTGCGGGGCACTCGCCGAGTCCTTCCCGCCGCAGTGCCCCGGCTACCGGGTTCCGATCGCCAACCCCGAAGCGGTCAATGTCGACTTCTCTCAACAGGGCGGGATCTCGTGGACCGACGCAGTGGTGGTGCTGACCGGGACCATGAGCAACGGCACCTTTACCGTCAACTGAGCCGAGATCAGGTCTGCTGGACCGCCGCCATGATCGTGGTGGTGGAAGCCGCGACGATCGCTGCTGCCGCGTCCCGTTCCGCGGCAACCAAGTCGGACACGCCCTCGAGGAGGTGGCGAACGATGACGGCGTCCATGGTCGGCATGAGGTTCGCCCGGAACTCGCCAGACTCGCGACCCGATTCGAGGATCTCGCGAAGAATCCCGTCGAGCGCGGAGTCATAGTCAGAGAGAGTCTCTCGAGCGTCGCGCGACAGCGTCGGCGAGGCCAGCAGCTGATTGTGATGGCCGCTGACCGAGGCCACGTGGCGAACCAGCTGCTCGATCTTTGCGGTAGCTGAGTCGATAACTGCAAGCGCACCTTCCAGAAGCTCGATGGCTTCCGTGTTGTGACGGCTGATGGCGCTGGCCACGATCGTGTCCACGTCGGCGTAGTGGTTGTACAGCGTCTGCCGGGCGATGCCGGCGCCCTTGGCGACGCTCGTCATCGTGATGCCGCCCAGACCGTGCTCGTTGATCAACTGCAGGGTGGCGTGGATGATTCGATCCGGGACCGAGGCCGGCTGCTCCATCATCAGATCACTTTGCGATAGAGGGCAACGGACATCGGGACGAAGAGGGCGAGAAGCGCGACGACCCAGCCGAGAGTCAGGAACAGACTCGAATCGACTCCCGAACCGTTGGCCAGCTCACGAACCGCATCTGACGCAACCGAGATCGGCTGATACTTGGCGAACGGCTGCAGCCAGCCGGGCATCGAATCCGCCGGAGCGAACGCCGTGCTCGCCAACATCAGCGGGAACAGCCAAAACATCGACAGCATGCCCACCATGTCGGGTTGGCGCACCTTGACCGCAATGGCGGCTCCCAACCACGAGAAGGCGAACCCCACGCCGGTTGCCAGGGCGATCGCTGCGATCGCGCCGAGGAAGGATGTGAAGCGGTAGCCCATCAGGAATGCCACCAGGGCCACCAGGATCAGCCCGGCCAGATTGCGAGCCGCGTCTGCCAGGGTCCGGCCGGCGATCACTGCCACCTGGCTCATCGGGAGTGATCTAAACCGATCAGTCACGCCCTCCGAGAGGTCAGCCGCTAGGCCCAGGCTGGTCTGCTGGGCTCCCTGGAGTGCCGTGATGACGAGTACACCGGGCACCAGGAACTGCAGGTAGTCGATCTGGGCGCCGGCACCGATCGAGCCGCCGAACACGTAGTTGAAGAGCACCAGGAAGAAGACGCCCATCACGACAGCGAACACCAGCATCTCCGGCTGGCGAAGCGTCCGGACACTGTCGCGCCACAACATCGCCATCGTGTCGCTCACGGCTCCCCGCAAGCCGCCGGCGAGGTCGGTTCCTTGGTGCGTCGGCAACTGAGCCTTGTCGGATTCGGCTATGCCTGTCATGAAGGAGTGACTCCAGAGTCTGAGGTGGGTGCGCCCGTGAGGGCGAGGAACACGTCGTCGAGAGTGGGGCGACGCAGTTGGAAGTCGACAATCGACACCCCGGCGTCATCGATGCGGCGTAGCAACTGCAACGACTGGGCGGCGCCGCCTTCGACATTGATGTCAAGCTGTTGGGAGCCCGCCACGCTGGTCATCACGGCGCTCTCGGTTACTGCTCCCACGGCGGTTGACCGATCGTCTTCCGAAGAGACATGAATCTCGAGCACGTCCTGGCCCATCCGCTTCTTGAGGGCCTCGGGGCTGCCGGCGGCAACCTCCCGTCCCTTATCGAGCACGATCACGTGATCTGACAGCCGATCTGCCTCTTCGAGATATTGGCTTGTCAGCAAGATCGCGGTGCCCTCGGCGGCCAGAGCCTGCACTGCATCCCACAGTTCCGAACGGCTTCTCGGGTCGAGCCCTGTTGTCGGCTCGTCGAGGAACAGCGCTTGAGGTTGGGCCACCAGGGCGGCCACGACATCGAGTCGGCGGCGTTGACCTCCGGAACACTTGGCGACCGGGCGGTCCGCAAATTCCGTCATGTCGAAACGATCGATCAGGCCCTCGATCCGAGCGCGCCGCTCCTTGCGAGGGATCTTGTAGAGCCAACTGAACAGCTCGAGGTTCTCCCGAGGCGTCAGCTTCTCGTCGACAGCAGCCGATTGGCCGGCGAGGCCGATCACACGACGGACCGCTTCGGGCCGCTCGGCAACGTCGAAGCCGGCGATCGACGCTGAGCCTTGGTCAATGGGCAGCAGCGTGGTGAGCATCTTCACCGCCGTCGTCTTGCCGGCGCCATTGGGCCCGAGCAATCCGAGCACCTTCCCCGCCGGAATGGCAAAACTCAGATCCTGGACCGCCTTGATCTCTTCGAACGACTTGTAGAGACCCTGGGCCTCAATGACTGTGGAGTTACTAGTAGACATAGTGTCTATGTTAGTGGACACTATGTCCATATACCTATCCGAGACTTGCGAAGCCTCGTTGGCCTTCAAGTATGTCCCCCCGGAGGGGGGAAGGTCCCTGCGAGGCGCCCCCTGGGCGCCGATGGAGGTAGGGGGGCGAACGCGTGAGCCGCGCCCCGGCCAAAGGCCCTGGAGTACCGAGTGCATGGGCAACCCTGTACCGGGACCCACAGCAAGGCTGCGCCCCCCGGCTCGGGTCGTTCGGCTTTCGGCCGGACTACGGGGCGAATCCGAACGGGGCCTCACCCAAACCACCCTCGTACCCTCTGCAACGGCCTGGCGCCGTCTTGGGGTCCATACACCCCTCCGGGGGGACTCATCCGGGCAGCCGCCCTCGAGCACTGCGACTACTACTCGTAAGCCACGAAGTTCCGAGCGATATCCCCGCACGTGGCGTACCAAACATCGTCGAAGGTGCGGGTGAAGGCAATGAAGTCACGCAGTGTCGACAAGCGCATCGGCCGGCCCGTGATCTGGGGGTGGCACAGCAGGGTCGCCACCCCACCCCAGGTGCGCAGCTCGAGGAACTCGTCGTTCCACATCGACAACACTTGCTGTTTCGACTGCATCACCTTGTAGGACACTGAGCTGCTGCTGCCAAAGGCCCAGTCATCGAGCGTCGGCTGCTCGGGAATCTCGACGGGACCGGGGCTCCCATCCTGCAGGATGATTCGATAGGGAGCGAAGTGGTCCTTTAGTGAGCTGTCGTACAAGAACCCCCGGTCGGTCAGGAGCCGCTGGCCGAGATGGCTCGACACGCCGTCCGGCGCTCGGTACCCCAATGGAACGATGCCGGCCACCTTGTCGAGCGCCTCGAGGCCCCGATCGATCTGCTCCTCCACCCGTCCCGGGATCGACGGGTCGGCGGGAATGTGCGTGTAGCCGTGGTGGGCAACCTCGTGGCCTGCTTCGAGGACGGCGTGAATGTGGCCCGGATACTGCTCGGCAACCACACCGGGGATGAAGAACGTGGCCGGCAGCTCCTCCTCGCTGAGCAACTCGAGGATCTTGGGCACACCAACCCGAGCCCCGTAGTGCCCAAGGGCCATCACTCCCGGGTCGTCAGCATTGGCTGGATCGTTCCCAATCCACAAAGCCTCAGCATCAAAGTCGAAGGTGAGAGCGACAGCACACCGTTTCCCAACAGGCCAAACCGGCGTCGATACATCTGGAGTCCCCATGTGCCGGAGGCTAGTCAGGCACACTCTCGGGCCTTCCGCAGCGGTCGCCTAAGAAGGTGCCGAGCACTGGCCGAGCGTCATCGAGAGTTGTGTTGCACAGAATCCAGAGCACTTCGGCACTATTGAGCACCTGTGGCTGTAGTCATTGTGGTGAGGAGCGAGGGATCAAGTGCCGTTCCACCCAATGACGCGGATGGGTTCGCATCCGGTTGCAGTTTGGGCGATCAAGCACATCGTGAGCCCCATCGACCGATTCGTGGTGAAGGTTTCAGCGGACGGGTTCACCCGCTGAGCAGCTTCGTTGTGCCCAGCCTGTTACTGACAACCGCTGGTCGTCGCTCTGGTCGGGAGCGCACCGTTCCCCAGGTCTATCTCCGTGACGGCGACCGATTCGTTGTAGCCAATGCCCGACCGGCAGGTGAGCGGCGCAATCCGTGGATCCTCAACCTTCGCGCCGCGGGGGAGGCGCAGGTGCGGCTCGGCGGCCGGAAACTGCAAGTGACGGCAGAGGAACTCGCCGGCGCGGCGGTTGATCGGTGGTGGCCATTGCTGGTTGACGTCTGGCCGGCGTTTGACGAGCACTACACCGCCACTGGCGAACGCACCGTCTTCCTTCTCGCTCCAACAACACCGAGGTCGAACTAGTCGCGCAGCGCTCAGCGAGCCCAAACCCGCGCAACCTGGGGGCAACCACTCCCGGAACGAACGTCAAAGCCGCTTTGACGCCGCGAAGACGCACGGGGGTTTGCTAGAAGCACCGGGAGCGAGACTGCAGGTGAAGCGTCACAGCCTCCTGCCCAGCTCCCGGCCTTCGTAGAAAGCGTAGGCGGCGCGCCGGGGTGCCAGGGCATCACCGATCGTGTGGACCTCTATGTCGCCTTGCGCCAACGCATCGCTCAGCCAGGTCTGCGACGTGTTGCAAGTCGCCAGGATCAAGGAGTCGGCTTCTACACGCGACTCCTCACCATCCCTCAGGTCCACGACTGTGGCTGCGTCCCCATGCCACTCGCTCACTGCGGCGTCGGTGATCACCTTCACCCCGAGCTTCTTGAAGGTCACTCGCACCGGCCACTCTGCGGCCGGGGCCACTAGCTCTCGTCCTGGCTCGGCGTGGGGAGTGATCAGTGTGACATCATGGCCCCGTTCGGCCAGGTGCCAGGCGGTGCCGCACCCTTCCCAGTGACCGATGTCGTCCACGAGCATGACTCGCTTGCCGGGACGGGCCACGTTTCCCATCACGTCTTCAACCGACCACACATTGGGTGATTCGATGCCGGGGATCGGCTCAATATGAGGAATCGCCCGTTGGAAGCCACTCCCAGTCGGCTGCGATCCGGTGGCCACGACAACCACGTCCGCCCCCGACTTCTCGATCTCGTGGGGCTCCATGAGGGTGTTGAGCCTGACCTCGACACCAAGCTTGGCCAGTTGCCCCTCGTACCAGGCTATGTGGTCGAGGATTTGGGCCCGCCGGGGCTGAAGGCCGGCCAGGTGGTACCTCCCACCCAGATGAGGCGAGGCCTCCGCCAGCGTCACCGAATGTCCTCGCTCGGCGGCAACCCGGGCCGCCTCCAAGCCCGCCGGGCCGCCTCCCACGACAAGAACCCTTCGAGATTCATCGGCAGGTGTGAAACGATCACCGCCCCACTTGAACTCGCGGCCGGCAGACGGGTTGATCAGACACGAGATCCAGTAGTCGTGATGGCGGCGCCCCCAGCACATCTGGTTGCACGAGATGCAGGGGCGGATGTCCTCGGGCCGACCCTCCATTGCCTTGACGGCTAGATACGGATCGGCGATCTGTCCGCGCACGATGCTCACCATGTCGGCCTGGCCGGCGCCGATCACCGTGTTGGCGTTCTCCGGTGTGCGGATGTGACTCTCTGCCTGAACCACCGTGTGGGTCACAGCCTTCTTCAGCTCGGCAGCGAACGGCGGCCCCAACATGTCGGCGTACTGGAACGTCGGGATCAGCTTGTAGAAATCGAAGTAGCTGCCGGTGCCACAGGTCACGTAGTCGATCAGCCCCCGCTGGTCGTGCCAGGCCACGATCTCGGCGGTGGCCTCGATCGACAGGGCCACCTCTGTGTCAGGGTCAACACTGACCGCCATCCCGATGATGAAGTCGTCGCCGACATAACCACGGATGCGCGCGATGATCTCGGCCGAGAACCGCACCCGATTGTCAAGCGAACCGCCCCATCTGTCGTCACGACGATTAGACCAGGGTGTCCAGAACTGATCGATCAGCGCGTGATAGGCAGCGAACAGCTCGATCCCATCAAACCCCGACTCCTTGGCACGCCGCGCCGCCTGAGCAAAGGCCTCGATGGTCTCCTCGATCTCTGGCTCAGACATCTGGTGGCTGCCATCGGAATCGTGGTACGAAGGGAGCCCGGACGGCGACCACCCGGGCTCAAAGGAATTGGCGACATTGGGATGTTGGCCGACGTGGTAAAGCTGGTGGATCATCACCGTGTCGTATTCGTGGCAGGCATCGGTGATCCTGCGGAACCCTGGAATGACCTTGTCGCTCTCATGGAGGAAGTTTCCCCTGGTGAGCACGGCGGTTCGATGCACCGGGACCGGCTCCACCACGATCATTGCCGCTCCACCGCGTGCCCGCTCGGCGTAGTAGCCCAGGTGCTGGTCTGACGGCAGCCCCAACTCGCTCATGTTGGCGGTGTGCGCACCGAAGTTGAGCCGATGCTTGAGCGTCTTGTGCCGCAGATCCAGCGGTTGGAACAGATGTGGAAAGAGCTCAGCCACGTGCGGAGAGTAGCTTCCGGCCATGCAGCCATCAGCATATCCCCCGGCGCTCCGCTGGAGCGCTCGCGGTTGGCGAGTGGTGCCGGATAGAGCGGGTTCAAGAGTCGGCCGCTTCGTGGGTTCAACCTCGAACCACAACACGGTGATATCAGAAAACGCGGAGGGAGTGGGATTCGAACCCACGGAACCGGTAAAACCGATTCAACAGTTTTCGAGACTGCCGCCTTCGTCCGCTCGGCCATCCCTCCAGTTGCGGCGCAAGTGTACCCAGGGTGAGCGGCGTGAGATTTGGCGGCGCCCCCCTAAGTGTCTCTCCCCCCGTCACACGCCGTCCTCGGCGGGTGACACTTGGGGGGAGAGGCGAGGCTCTGCGAGCCGGGGGGAAGCGAAGGTAGTCCGCAAACCGGTCGCAGCGTCCTGTTGTGCCGATGTCCTCTAGACCACCGACACGCCCCGCGGCACGATGAATGGAGACGTCGAAGGAGGGCCA
>JAAELU010000465.1 GCA_024226255.1 bacterium
GATCGGGACCCACGACGCGGAGTGCCTCGCCGAGGATCCGGGCGAACTTGCGGGGCGCCGAGAGCGCCCAGGGGACCAGCAGCGCCAGGGACGGCTACACGTTCGGGTGACCGAGGGCCACCATGTTGAGATCGTCGCAGTAGGGATAGCCCATGTGGAAGGCCACGAGCTTGAGCTCGGGGAAGTCTCGGGCCACGTCATCCAGGAGGATAGGCAGGGCATACTTGCTCTTGCCCGGGGGCACCCAGCTGAAGCCGGTGTGGATGTCGAGCACGATCCCCAGCTCCCCGGCCTTGCGGTAGAAGGGCCAGAGATCGGGATCGTTGATGTAGGTGTCCTCGGGCGGATAGAACTTGAAGATCCGCGCCCCCCGCTCCTTGACCCAGTACTCGAGCTCCCAGATCGCGTTGTCGACTCCCCGCTGCTTGATCGGTGAAATGTTGGGCTGGTACATGAAGCGATCGGGATGCGTATCGACAACGGCGGCCATGTCGCCGTTGGAGACCCAGCGGCTCGAGTATCCGGTCGTGTCCATCATCGACTCGGGGAGCAGACAGGCGACGTCGACGCCGTAGCGATCCATGGCGGCGAGCAGCGCCTCGGGATCCGGGTTCTTGTCGAGATCGGCCGGCTCGATTCCCGCCAGTGCGTCGGGCGGTGTCCCCAGCAGCAAGGGCCGCTTGATGTTGTCGATGGCGCGCCACCACATCTGCACGCCGGGGAAATGATCCAGCGGTCCGATGTCGCCCACCAGATGCATCTCGGGGTCGATCTTGAAGTAGTCGTCCTGTTCGAACAGGCTGTCGTCACCCATCACAGTTCTCCTTGCTGCCCGAGCTCTCGCTGCGGTGCACTTCAGGTTTTCTCGTACATGGCCCGCTGCTCGGGGCTCATTGCGGCCAGGTGGCGTTCGGCTTGCGCGGACGTCATCGCCTCGAGCGTGCCGTCGGAGTTCTGTACGACCACACCGCCTTTGGTCAGGAGCTTGTAGCGACGCTTGCGCTCGTTTCGCTCGGGATGGCAGATGAGCTGGCAGTTCGCACACGTGACGTTGAGCTTGTGCGAGGCCGGGAGCGCCGGCTGACGGAAGCCCCCCGGAATCTCGGGTCGCGGCAGCGATGCGACGACGGCCTCGATCAGGGCATCCCCGACCTTCTCCTCCTCGTCCGGAACGTCGAACCGTCCCGGAGACCAGGTCGACCACTTGCGGTTCTTCGCAAGCCCGGCGAACCCGCCACACACGAGATCACAGCGCTGGAAGTGATGCCGTTTGGAGTAGCTGAACTCCCGGCCGCCGAGCGAGACGCTCGTCCGCTCCTCTTCGTCCATCAAACCCGAGGTGCACGAGGCGAGGCAGAGCTTGCAGTCGTCGCAGTATCGGTCCTCTTCGACGAGAGGCTCGGTCGGCTCGAGCTCGGCAGTCGTAACCACGGAGCCCAGGATGACCGACGCACCGTGGCTCGGCGTAATCACGTTTCCGGAGAATCCGAACCAGCCGACCCCCGAGCGAACGGCCAGGTAACGATGGGAAATATTGGGCTTGAAATCGTACATTCCGCCCGGCGTGTCGTGTCGGTACACCCCGTTGCCGGCCACACCAACGGAAGGGATCCGCTTCTGCTTCCAATAGTCGGCCAGGCCCGACGCCATGCCCGTGACCATGAAGTTGACGTGGATGTTGTCCGCCTGGTGGTCGGCGTGACTCTCCTTGGCGAGGTAGCGCTTGATCTTCTCCTGGTCCATCGGCACTGCGAAGCTCACTGCCGACCTCGCGCCCGGCAGCACGTACTCCAGGTCGGTCGACGGCGGGCCGCCGGCCAGGGTCTGCGTGGTGCAGACCCCCACTTCGCAGGCTCCGATCTCGGTCAGAAAGGTCTTTGCAAACTCAGTGAGCTTCTTCGGGTTCTGCGCATCTTGCCCTTTGTCTACCGATTCCACGAGCTCGGCGACTTGCTTCGTGTCATGCATGGCTTCCCTCGTCGTTGGATCCCAGTGGCTGCAGCCCACAGTCTACGGTCTACGGTACGCAAGGGTCCCGTTCGGAACCCCGACTCCCCCCGAAGCAGTGCCCCTTCAGTCGCGTGTAAACGGGTTCAGGCCGACGGCACTTTCGACCGTCTGGTTTACGAGCTTGCAGGCCTCGGTCTCATCAGCGACTGCTGCCGCATAGGGTTCGGATGCGGACCCTCCCGACTGAGCAGCGTGCAGTATGGATTCGCCCGCGGCTCTACCGGTCAGCAGTGCCGAGGTGATGCCTTCGCCGCATCGGTTGAAGCCACCCGCCTCGCCAGCGAGGAGCACGTTTTGCTGCCCCGGGAAGAAGTTGTCGGTCGCGGCCATGTCGTGCACGCCGCACCCGGTCCGGTTCACAGTCTGTTCGATCACGAGTCCGTGCTGCTTCTCGAGGTACGCGGTGAACCTGCCGAAGCAGTCCCGTACGGGTTCTCCCTTGCGGCCACCGGTCGCGGCAATGATGTGGCCGTCCTTGTGGAAGACGGTGGCGAAGTACCCTGTGACCCTCTCGTCGAAGAACATGTAGAGCCACCCCGGCTCGAGGTCGATCTCTCCGACGTACCACTCCTCGTAGTTCGGGATGATGCGAAGCTTTTGCTCGAAGTCTCTCGAGAGCGAACGCCGGACCGACGATCGCGTTCCGTCCGCACCCACCAGGTAGCGCGCTCGGGTCTCGAGGGTCTTCCCGTCGCGGCGAAACTCGAGAACCAGGTCTTCGCCATCCCGGCTCAAATCGTCGAACGAGCAACCATCTACGATCGGGCTCCCACTCTCACGGCAGAGCCAGTGGTCCAGCTCCGCACGCTTGACACTGACGCCATCCTTGTCGAGGCTGGGATCGGCGTCGAAGATGCTGAATGGCGCGTCGGCGATGGGGCCACCCAGGGTGAGGTTCGCCCGGTTGCCGTATACGCAGGCCGGCTCGGAGAGCACCTGTTTCGGGAGTGGGCCGAAGGCGTCTGCGATCAGCTTCTTGGCCCTGGGAAACAAGATGCCGCTACACATCTTGTATCGGGGCAACGTGGCCTTCTCGACGATGACACTCTTTAGACCCTGGCCACGTAGCGCATGAGCCGCGGCCGCACCGGCCGGTCCCGAGCCGACGATCACTACATCGTATCTGCTGTCAAGCATGCGTTGCTCCAATCTCGCTGTTGTCGGACTCGTTTGCCGAGTACCGGTTCCTGACCTCCCGTCGGAGGATCTTGCCCACTGTCGACTTTGGCAGCTCGTCGACGAAGTCGATCGACCTCGGGCACTTGTAACCTGCAAGCCGCTCCTTGCAGAAGGCGATCAGCTCTTCCACCGTGACCTCGTAGCCGGGCTCTAGCGCCACCACCGCCTTGACGGCCTCGCCCCACTTTGGATCGGGAACACCCACGACAGCGACTTCGCGAACAGCGGGATGTTCCTGCAACGTGTTCTCGGTCTCGGTGGGATGCACGTTCTCGCCGCCGGAGATGATCATGTCGCCCTTGCGGTCGACGAGATAGAGGTAGCCTTCCTCGTCCTTGTACCCGATGTCCCCGGTAAAGAGCCAGCCGTCGCGCAGCGCCTCCCGCGTGCGTTCGGGATCGTTCCAGTAGCCGAGCATGACGTTCTGGCCCGAGACGGTGATCTCTCCGTGTTCGTCAGTACCGCACTCGGTCCCGTCCTCGCGACGGATCGCCACGCTGACGTTCGGCAGCGGTTTACCCACCGAGTGTGAACGCTTGACGAGCAGTGGGTCGCCATCCAGTGCGTACTCGTCGGGAGTCAGGCTGGAGACCGCGGGAGCCGCCTCGGTCAGTCCGTAGCCCTTGCCGAAGCGGATGCCGAACACTCGCTCACAGGATCGCATGACCTCGGGAGGCATCGGTGCACCCGAGGTGGTGAACCGTCCTACGAACGAAAAGTCGATCTGCTCGATCCCCGGAAGCGAGAGCATCGACTGGTAGACAGTCGGCACCAGGTTGACCATGACTGGCCGCTCCTTCTGGAGCAGGTCCACGATCTCCGCCGGC
>JAAELU010000466.1 GCA_024226255.1 bacterium
AACCTGGCACCCCTATGCCGCCACGACCACACCACCAGACACCAACACGGCTGGACCTACACCCCACAACCCGGCGGCGACTACCAATGGACCACCAAACTCGGCCACACCTACACCACCAGCGGCACCCCACCCTAAAAACCGGCCCCGACCGCCCCCCACCGAACGCAGCTACGAACCTCCGACCACTTCCTCAACCGTAAACAGCTGCCACCCAGCATCAATCAACTGCATCTGAAACCTCAAAATCGAGGAGATGTGCAGGCGCGTTGCCGGCGAAACGCGCGTTGTGAGCTATCACGAACGGCCTTCTTCCCAGACGTCCTCTCGCTCCTCGCGGCGCCCCCAAATCTCGATTGATTTCTCACTCGGCCTCCCGCCTTTTAGTCTCCCTTGTGAAAGGAGGCACATGACGCTCGCCGACTACCTGCCGATCGGTCTCATGTTGTTGCTGGGCATAGGCTTTGCCGGTGTCGTCATGTTCCTGTCGTGGTACCTCGCCCCCAACAATGCCACGCCGGAGAAGCTCGCCCCCTATGAGTGCGGCATCGTTCCCCTCCAGGAACCCGCCCAGAGATTTCCGGTCAAGTTCTACATCGTGGCGATGCTGTTTGTGATCTTCGATGTCGAGCTGATCTTCTTGTTCGCCTGGGCCGTGCGTTTCGAGACCTTCGGCTGGGCCGGCGTAGGAGCCATGGCGATCTTCGTGGCGTTGCTGGCGGAGACCCTGGTCTACGTGTGGAAGCGGGGCGCGCTCGACTGGAATGTTGCCAAGCGCGGTCGTAATCGCCAAGTGGTAGCCGAGACCGTTGAAGAGGCGGCTTGATGGCGGGCGAAGTGCAACCGCCTGGGATTCTGCTGGGCACTTTGGAGAAGGGCATCAACTGGGCGCGGACACGGTCGATGTGGGGCGCCACCTTCGGCCTCGCTTGTTGCGCAATTGAGATGATGGGCACTGGAGCCGCTCACAACGACCTCGGCCGGTTTGGCATGGAGGTCTTCCGAGCTTCCCCTCGACAGGCTGATCTGATGATCGTGGCCGGCCGGGTCTCGCAGAAGATGGCGCCCGTACTTCGCCAGGTCTACGACCAGATGAGTGAGCCGAAGTGGGTCATCTCCATGGGGGCGTGTGCCTCGAGCGGCGGCATGTTCAACAATTATGCGCTCGTCCAAGGTGTCGACCAGATCGTGCCCGTGGACATCTACGTACCCGGTTGCCCGCCCGGGCCGCAGTCGCTGATGCACGGCATTCTGACTCTCCACGAAAAAATCATGGATGGGGAGATTCGCCGTCCCGTCATCCAGATTGGTAACTGAGATGGCAGAAGAAGAGCCAACAGCAGAAGAGGTTGCCGAACCGGGGGTCGACCTGGAGGCCGAGGCGCCGCCACGCGCACTCCCGGACGAGGAGACCTTGGCGACGATTGTCGAGCCCCACCAATCGGCCTCGTGGGTGGTTGCCGACGACGAGTGGGTGGTATCGGTCGACGCCGCCGACTACCACAGCTTGGTCGAAGCCGCCATGGAGTCAGGATTCGACACCTTCATCGACCTGTGCGCAGTTGACTACTTCCGCCGCCAACCGCGCTTCGAGGTTGTGCTCACCCTGCTCGACTACACCACCCCGATGCGTCTTCGAGTGCGCGCCGGCGTCGATGGCGCCGAACCACAGCTGTCCACAGTCAGCGATCTGTTTGCCGGCGCCAACTTCTACGAGCGCGAGGCATACGATTTGCTCGGAATCGATTTTGTGGGTCATCCCGATCTCACCAGGATCCTGCTCCCCGATGAATGGGAGGGCCATCCGCTGCGCAAGGACTACGCCGTTGGATCCGTACCGATCCAGTTCAAAGAATCCCACAAGGCCCAATAGGACCATGAGCGAAGAGAACCAGACCGAAGAAATCGACTCCGCCGAAGGTGCCGTTGCCGTGGATGCAACGACAGCGACGGGTGAGGAGGGCCGGCGCCAGATCCACGACATGTGGGTTGCCGGTACCGAAGAGCGCGCTGACATTCGCCAATTCACTGATGAAGGCGCCCAAGAGCTGCTTCCGGTTGAGGATGAAACCGCGCTCGACATCCAACGTGGCGTTGTGGTCGACGATGACTACGAATTCGAAGATGCTCGCGACGAGGATGAGCTGCAGATCATCAACATGGGTCCGCAGCACCCCTCGACGCACGGCGTTCTTCGACTGCACCTCGAGCTCGAAGGCGAAACGATCCGGCGGGTCAAGCCGATCATCGGCTATCTACACACCGGCATGGAGAAGACGGGCGAGACCCTCACTTGGTTGCAAGGCCCGACGAACGTCACCCGGATGGACTACCTGTCGCCCTTCCACAATGAGCTGGCGTATTCACTGGCTGTAGAAAAGCTCCTGAATGTGGAGATTCCCGAACGTGCCCAGGCGATCCGGATTCTCATGACTGAACTCAACCGGGTTTCAAGCCATCTGCTGTGGGTAGCCACCCAGGGTATGGACATTGGCGCCATCTCGATGATGATCTACGGGTGGCGTGAGCGTGAGCTCGTCCTCGACTTCTTCGAGAAGGTCACCGGCCTGCGAATGAACCACAACTTCATCCGTCCTGGTGGCGTGGCGGCCGACCTGCCGGACGGCTGGGAGGACGACATCGAAGCCCTGCTCGTCGATGTCCCCGCCGGGGTCGACGAGTACCACGAGATACTCGATGAGAACCCGATATTCCTCGACCGCTGCCAAGGTATCGGCGTCATCACACCTGCGGAGTGCCGGGCGTACGGCGTCACTGGAGCCATCGCTCGGGCGTCCGGGGTTGATTGGGACCTGCGCAAGGCGTTCCCGTACTCGGGTATCGAGAAGTACGAGTTTGACGTGCCGGTCGGCAAACACGGCGACGTTCTCGATCGCTACCACGTTCGTATGGCTGAAATCGATCAGTCCCTGCGCATCGTCAAGCAGATTCTCGAGACAATGCCCGCCGGCGACTACCGGACGGAAGACCGCAAGGTCACGCCGCCGCCTCGCAAACGAATTGATGAGTCGATGGAAGCGCTTATCCATCACTTCAAGATCTTCACGTCGGGCTACAAGGTGCCGGCTGGCGAGGCCTGGCAATCTGTGGAGTCGCCTCGTGGCGAACTCGGGGTGTACATCGTCTCGAACGGCGGAGCCAAGCCGTGGCGTATCCACGTCCGGGCTCCTTCGTTCGCTCATGTCCAGGCGCTGCCTGCCGCGATGACGGACACGCTCATCGCCGACACGATCTCGACACTGGCAAGCATGGACCCGGTTCTGGGAGACGTCGACCGATGAGCATGGCTGTGATTTCCGACTGGAGCGGCCCCAACCAGGAGAGGGCTCGCCGCCTGCTCGACTCATATCCCGAGAAGCGCTCGGCCGTTATGCCGCTGCTCTACCTGGCATCACTCGAGCATGGGTACCTCGACGCACCCGGAATGACCCAGGTGGCGGAGCTGACCGGCCTGACCTCGGCTCAGGTTCAATCCGTTGCCAGTTTCTACACGATGTACAAACGAGACCACGTCGGCAAATACCTCGTCTCAGTGTGCACCTCCATCTCGTGCTTCCTGATGGGAGCCGATGACGTGCTGGCCGCAATCGAAGAGGAGTCGACAAGCCCCGATGGCTCGACGAGTGCCGACGGCACCTTCAGTGTGGAACACGTCGAATGCATCGGCGCCTGCGGCGGGGCCCCGGCAGTGCAGGTGAACTACGAGCTGATTGAGGGAGTGACTCCGGAAAAGGGCGCCGGGCTGTGCAAGTGGCTCCGCGATGCCGCCCCGGCGGTCGTACTCGCCGACGAGATGCAGGAACTGTTCGGCTCGATCCGCTCCTTCGACTGGGGCAGCAAAGAGGCCGATGGTGCCGTCGCCCCCGTGCCGGCCTTTGGTCCATATGGCTCGGCGGCCAAGGACGGCAAGTCATGAGCTTCCCCTTGATTCTTACCGAGCGCATGACGCAGCACCCCAGCGACAGCCATCTCATTCAGCGATACGAGTCGACCGGTGGCTACTCGGTCATGCGCAAAGCCCTTGGCTCGCTGCAGCCGGCTGACGTGATTGAGCAGGTCAAGACGGCCAATATTCAGGGGCGGGGCGGCGCGGCCTTTCCGGCAGGTATCAAGTGGGGCTTCCTGGCCCCTGCCGAGCCGCGATACCTGGTTGTCAACGGTGACGAGTCGGAGCCTGGAACCTTCAAGGACCGCCAACTCCTCGAGCGTGATCCCCATCAACTCGTCGAAGGCGTGATCCTGTCCTCGTTCGCTCTAGGCGTCAACCACGCCTTCATCTATATCCGCGGCGAATACCCCAAGCCGGCGCGGCGAGTCCAGCAGGCTGTCGAGGCCGCATATGAGAAGGGCTACTTGGGCCAAAACATTCTCGGCAGTGGCTTCGACCTCGACGTCACGGTCCACCTCGGCGGTGGCGCCTATATCTGTGGCGAGGAGACCGCGCTGCTCAACTCCCTCGAAGGCCGGCGCGGTGAACCCAGGCTGAAGCCACCCTTCCCGGCGGTGGAGGGCCTGTACGCCAAGCCGACGATCGTCAACAACGTTGAGACCATCTCCAACATCCCGTGGATTCTCGAGAACGGTGGCGCCGCATTCGCCGCCATCGGAGACGAGAACAGCGTCGGGACTCGCATGTTCTCCCTATCGGGGCACCTCAAGAAGCCCGGCAACGTTGAAGTACCGATGGGCCTCACATGGCGTGAGTTGATCTACGAAGTCGGTGGCGGCATTCGCGACGATCGTGAGCTGAAGTGTTGGGTGCCGGGTGGGGCCTCGGCACCGTGGTTTGTTCCCGAGCACCTCGACACCAAGGTCACCAAGGATGACGTTGCCCAGGCGGGATCGATGCTCGGTTCCGGTGCTGTAATCGTGATGGACGAGACGACCAACGTTGTCGCCGCCGCTCACCGCATCGTGAAGTTTTTTGCCCACGAGTCATGCGGCCAGTGCACCCCGTGCCGCGAGGGGACGACGTGGCTGGAGCGGATTCTGTGGCGACTGCTCAACGGCGCGGGACGTCCGAGTGACATCGACCTTCTCCTCGACGTGTGTGACGGCATCAGCCCGGGGTTGGCCTGGCCGCCGAAGATGACGACGATCTGCCCGCTCGGGCCGTCGGCGGTGTCGCCGATCACCTCGATCATGACCCACTTCCGCGACGAGGTGGAAGCCATGATTGCCGACAGCCAGGAGGTGGCCAATGCCTGAGCGGCCACCCCCCGAAATGGTGACCATCACGATCGATGGTGAAGAGGTCCAAGTTCCCAAGGGCGAGCTGATCATCAAGTCGGCCGAGGACAACGGCACCTACATCCCGCGCTTCTGCTCCCATGATCGGTTGAAGCCGGTTGGGAAGTGCCGGATGTGCCTGGTCGAGGTGGAGACCCCGCGGGGCCGGATGCTGACCACGGCCTGCAACTTCCCGGCCACCGACGAGCTCATCGTTGATACCCAGTCGGACGTGGTTCAGAAGGCCCAAGAAGGAATCCTCGAATTCCTGCTAATCAACCACCCGCTTGATTGCCCGGTGTGCGACAAGGGTGGGGAGTGCCCTCTGCAGGATCAGACGGTCGCATACGGCCCGGGCGAGAGCCGCTTCGTTGAAGAGAAACGGCACTTCCAAAAGCCCATCCCACTGTCAGAAATCGTGCTCATGGACAGGGAGCGCTGCATTCTGTGTGCTCGCTGTACCCGGTTCTCCGAAGAGGTCTCCGGCGACCCGCTCATCGAGTTCGTCGGCCGTGGCAACCACACCCAGGTCATCACCTTCCCCGACGAGCCGTTTGCCTCGTACTTCTCCGGCAACACCGTCCAGATCTGCCCTGTCGGGGCATTGACGGCCAAGCCCTACCGTTTCAAAGCGCGCCCGTGGGACCTCGAGGCGGTCGAGAGCGTATCGATGGTCGACGCATCGGGCGCCTCGATATCGATCGAAGCCAGCCAGAACGAAGTACTTCGCATCAACGGCGTTGACAACGACGCCACCAACCACGGCTGGCTGTCTGACAAGGATCGATTCATCTTCCAGGCGGTCCACTCAGATGCGAGAATCACCGCCCCGCTCATACGTGATCACGCCGGTGTGTTGCACCCTGCGTCGTGGGGCGAGGCCCTCGACCTCGTGGCAGATCAGCTCGGGTCGGTGCGAGGCGACGAGGTCGCCAGTATCGGCGGTGCCAACAACACCAACGAGGAAGCGTTTGCCCTCGGCAAGTTCCTGCGAACCGTTGTCGTCACGCCGCACATCGATGCCCAGGTCGGCGATGGCGTCAATCCGGACTTCCTAGCCGGAATCGCTCCGCGAGCCACGATCAACGACCTCGACCGCGCCGATACGATTCTGGTCTGGGCCGGCGACCTCAAAGAGGAATTCCCCAGCCTCTTCCTGCGGGTGCGCCATGCAGTAAATGAGATGGGCGCCAAGCTCATCGTCGTACACCCGCGGCGCACCGGTCTCGATGAGATCGCAACGGAGAAGATCACCTATCGGCCAGGTGATGGCTCCGAGGTACTTCGCAAGCTGACTGCGGGGGAAGACCAATACGCCTCGGCTCGAACGCTGCTGACCGAGGGGTCGGTAGCTGCGGTAATCGGCCTCACCGGGCGTGCCGAGGATCCAAAGACCATTGATGCGATAGCCGGATACGTTACGGCTCTACCCAACGCCAAAGTCCTGCCCCTGGCACGACGCGGCAACATCTTCGGTGCGATTGATATGGGGTTGGCCCCAACACTCCTGCCCGGTCGCGTTCCGGTATCGAGTGAGGCCGGGCGTAACGAACTCGAGGGATTCTGGGGCCCGCTGCCCGACACGGAGGGTCGCAACACGGCCGAGATCCTCTCGGGCCTCCAAGACGGCACACTCAAGGCGCTAGTGCTTGTCGGTGCCGACCCAGTTCGTGACGGACACAATCCCGGCGTCGCTCGAGAAGCCCTCGACGAAGCCGAGTTCATTGTTTCGTTCGACATGTTCCTCAACGACTCGAACCAACACGCCGCAGTGATCCTCCCGGTGGACGGCTTCGCCGAAACCGAGGGCACCGTCACCAATGCAGAGGGACGCGTCCAGAAGGTCAACCGGATCGCACCGGGACCAGGCCAGTCACGGGCGCTGTGGTCAGTGCTCGATGACCTGTCGGTTCGGATGGGCGGCCAGCTTGCCGCCGGTGATGGCCAAACCATTGCCAAGGAGATCGCAACAGTCGCTCCGGCATATCGCTCGTTGAGTTGGGACCGGTTGGAGTGGGGGCCAGAGCGTGACGGGGTTGTCATGCCGGACGGTGATGGAGTCCAAACCTTGCAGTACGTTCCCACCGATGAGGGTCTGCGCAAGGCGAAGGGCCGTCTGACACTTCATTCCGGTCGCGTGCTCTACGACGGTGGTACTCGGGTTTCGCAGAGTCCGGCGCTTGCCACCCTGACACCCGATCCTGCCGTACACCTCCATCCGCGCGATGCGTCAGCTCTCGCCCTGACCGAAGGCCAGGATGTTGACGTGATTGGCGAGCTGGCGACTCTGCGCCTCCCGCTGAAGGTTGATCCCACCCTGGCTGAAGGGGCCGTGTACGTCCCCGCCAACCTTGATTCCACCTGGATGCTTGGAGCCCCTGACAGTGTTGCGGTCGAGCCGCGACCAGAGGACAAGGGGAGCGTCAAGTGACCGGCTGGGAGACATTCCTCACTGCAGCGATCAAGGTCTTGGCCGCATTCTCGCTACTGCTCACGGTGGTCATTCTCGTGGTGTGGTTCGAGAGGAAGGCGGTCGCCGACCTACAGAACCGAATCGGACCTAACCGAGCCGGACCGTGGGGACTGCTCCAGACCGTGGCAGATGGAGTCAAGCTGCTCTTCAAGGAGTCGGTAACCCCGCGCCGGGTCGAATTTGGCCTCTACATCCTGGCTCCGATTGCCGCCCTGGTGCCCGCTCTCCTGGTGTTCCTGGTCGTACCGATTGGCGCCCCGTTCACCCTCGGCGACCGAGTGATCGACTTGTCTGGCACCGATCTCAACATCGGCCTGCTGTACATCCTGGCGCTGTCATCGATGGCGGTCTACGCCGTCGTGCTGGCGGGTTGGTCATCGGGTTCCAAGTACCCGTTGCTCGGGGCAGTGCGCGCCTCGGCACAGATGATCTCCTACGAGGCCGCCATGGGCCTGGCGCTCGTGCCGGTCATTCTCTTCACCGGGACAACCTCTCTCAAGGGCATCGTTGAAGTGCAGGCGGGGAGTTTTGGTGGCTTCGTTCCGGCCTGGAACGTGGTGCTGATTCCGTCGTTCCTCATCTTCTTCATCGCCGGTGTGGCCGAAACCAACCGCGCTCCCTTCGATCTCGTCGAAGCCGAGTCAGAGATCGTGGGCGGCTACCACACCGAATACTCCGGCTTCCGCTTCGCCCTGTTCTTCCTTGCCGAGTACATCAACATCTTCAACATCTCGGCGATCACGGTGACGCTGTTCCTCGGTGGCTGGCACGGGCCGACCTTTGGGCCGGTTTGGTTCTCCTGGCTATTGCCCATCTTCTGGTTCCTGCTCAAAACAACGCTTCTCATTTTCGTGTTCGTCTGGATTCGGGCGACGCTGCCCCGGATGCGTTACGACCAGCTGATGAGTTTCGGCTGGAAGCGCCTCATCCCGCTGACCCTGCTCTGGATCGTTTTGTCGACGCTGGCCATCGGCGTTCGCCGAATGGGGCTCCCATGGACGTAAGGATGACTCGCTAATGGCCTTTGGAGACTTGCTGGGACCCTTCCGGGGATTCGCCACTGTCTTCCGACAGATGTTCAAGCCGCGCTTGACCCGTGAGTATCCCTTCGAGATGCGTAATAAGCCGCAGCGTTTCCACGGTCGACACATGCTCAACCGCTACCCCGACGGCATGGAGAAGTGCATCGGGTGTGAGTTGTGCGCCGGTGTGTGCCCGGCCTCGTGCATCTACGTGCGCGGTCAGGAGAATCCTGTTGACGATCCCGTCAGCCCCGGCGAGCGCTTCGGGTTTGTATACGAGATCAATCTCTTGCGCTGCATCTTCTGTGGCCTTTGTGTCGAAGCGTGCCCGACCGAGGCGATCACGATGACGCAGTTGTTCGAATTCTCGGTCACTGAGCGTGAGGACGCGATCTACACCAAGACGGAACTTCTTGTCGAGCCTGATGGCACTCCGAATCACGGTCAGCCGGACGGCCCACTGATCGACATCAACGAACTCAAACTGGCCGATGGATGGATGCGGGCGACCGCTCCGGCGGGCCGGGCCGAGTACGAAGGCGTCGCCGGTTGGACCGCATCGGCCGGCGTGGGCCTCCGCCCTGCCGAGCGAGGGCAATCCACCGGCACCTCAGCTCCAGCCGAAGAGGAGGCGCAACCAGATGGTTGAGGTCATCCTCTTCGTCATTGTTGCCCTCACCGCCATCGCCGGTGCGGTGACGATGGTGAGCGTTCGCAATCCGGTCTACTCAGCAATGGGCTTGCTGCTGACCATGTTCTCGATGGCTGTGTTCTACGTGATGAACAACGCCCACTTTGTTGCCGCCGTGCAGGTACTGATCTACGCCGGTGCGGTGATGACGCTGTTCCTATTCGTCATCATGCTCATCGGAGTTGATCAGGTCATAGACACCGACGAGAACATACCGTTCCAACGCCCAATGGCCATCGGGCTCGGCGGAGCGCTGGTGTTCCTTCTCGTGATCGCCGCCCGCGCCGCTTGGATCACCGGGCGGAGTAGCGGGGTCTGCTCAATCGACTGCAACGGGACGATCGAAAACGTCTCTGAGGAGTTGTTTGGAGCTTGGTTGCTTCCGTTTGAGGCGACCGTCCTGCTGCTGACCATTGCGGCGGTCGGCACGATCGCTCTCGCTCAGTTTGTCGCCCGGCCCCGGCTCGTGGACGCCACGGAGGACGAGCAATGATGCCGCTCTTTGCCCAAGTGTCTTCATCCGGTCTTTCGGTGGAGCCCCACTGGTACATGGCGCTGGCCGCCATCCTCTTTGCCATTGGTGCCGCCGGGCTATTGCTGCGCCGCAACGCTCTAGTGATGTTCATGTCGATCGAACTCATGCTCAACGCGGTGAACCTCACGTTCGTCGCCGCGGACACCGGTATCGGCTCGATCGAAGGCCAGATATCGGTGCTGTTCGTGATGGTCGTGGCCGCTGCCGAGGTAACGGTGGGCCTGGCGATCATCGTCGCCGTCTTCCGCAAACGGGCCACCGCCAGTGTTGACGAGTTGTCGGGATTGAAGGGCTGATGGACGCACTCATCTTCTTGATCATCGCCCTGCCGCTGGCCGGCTTCCTGACACTGCTCTTTTTCGGCAAGCGGATCGGCGAGCCGTTGGCCGGCTACCTGGCTTCAGCGACTGTCGGCACGTCATTTGTTCTGGCCGCTATCTCTGTGCTCGAGTTCATCCGCGGCGACGAGCACGGACGTACGGTCGAGCTTTTTGAGTGGATTCCCAGCCTCGGCCTTGATGCCACCCTGCTGTGGGATCCGCTGTCGGCAATGATGACGCTCGTTGTCACCGGTGTCGGCACGCTCATTCACATCTATTCGATCGGCTACATGCACGGGGATCCCCGGTATGGCCGGTTCTTCACCTACCTCAACCTGTTCATTGCCTCGATGCTCATTCTGGTTCTGGGCGCCAACTTCGGCGTCCTGTTCATCGGCTGGGAGCTGGTCGGACTGTCGAGCTACCTGCTCATCTCGTTCTGGTTCGAGAAGCCGTCGGCAGCCGCCGCCGGCAAGAAGGCGTTTGTCGTCAACCGGATTGGTGACTTCGGCTTCTTGATCGCTCTCATGTTGATCTTTGCCAACTTCGGCAGCCTTGATTTCGGTCACGTCTTCGAGGAGATCCACGAACACGCCGGGATCATCAGCGTCGGCACTGCCACCGCTATCACCTTGTTGCTGCTTGTCGGCGCCGCCGGCAAGTCAGCCCAGCTGCCGCTGTACGTATGGCTGCCGGACGCAATGGAGGGCCCCACCCCGGTCTCGGCACTCATCCATGCCGCCACGATGGTTACGGCCGGCGTATACATGGTGGCCCGCACCGGAGTGCTATTCGAGTTGGCCCCCGTGTCGCAAGGCGTCGTCGCCACCGTCGGAGCGTTGACCGCCCTGTTTGCGGCAACGATTGCGATGGGCCAGCGTGACATCAAGCGGGTCCTGGCGTATTCGACGATCAGTCAGCTCGGTTACATGTTTATGGGTGTCGGCGTTCTCGGCCTCGTCGGCGGCGTGTTCCACCTCGTAACGCACGCCTTCTTCAAGGCGCTCCTCTTCCTTGGGGCCGGTTCCGTGATCCACGCCATGGCGGGGGAGCAGGACATGGACAAGATGGGTGGGCTCCGCAAGAAGATTCCGGTCACATTCGCCACAATGATGGTCGCGTGGCTCGCGATCTCTGGGATATTCCCATTGTCGGGCTTCTGGTCGAAGGACGAGATTCTCGCAATCGTCTTCAACCGCGGTGGCGGTTACCTGCTGCTGTGGGTGATCGGTCTCGTCACCGCCGGCCTGACCGCGTTCTATATGAGCCGCATGATGTTCCTCACGTTCTGGGGTGCCCCGCGCTGGGACGATGGTGTGACGCCTCACGAGTCGCCGCCTTCGATGACGCTTCCGTTGGTCGTCCTGGCTGGTTTGTCCGCCGTTGGTGGCTTGATCAATACGCCTTGGAAGCCGACACTGGAACACTTCCTCGAGCCAGCTTTTGAACTTGTCCATCAGACCCATCTCCCTGCAGGAGGGACGCAGGTGGTGCTGGCTATCGTTTCGGTCGGCGTCGGTATCGTCGGCATCCTTGTCGCCTACCAACGCTACGTGAGGCGTGATACCCAGCTCGAAGAGGGTGGCATTTGGGACACGCTGCTCGCCGGCTATCACGTCGATGACATCTACGGCCGCACGATCGTCGCCCCCGGCAAGGCTGCCTCAGAAGCGTTGGCGTTCACCGCAGATGCCAAGGTTGTCGACGGCGGCGTCAACGGTCTCGGGGCTTTGGTCAAGCAGGTCGGAGGAATGATGACACGATTGCAGACGGGCTTCGTCCGCAGCTACGGTCTCGGCATCCTCGCCGGAGCCGTTGGAATCATTATCTGGATGCTCATTGCGGGAGGCAGCCTCATATGACTGACTTTCCGGTGATCGCTCTGCTGGTGTTGCTGCCGACCGTCGGGGCAGTGATCGTTGCACTCCTTCCCAAGAGCCGCAGCGAGCTGGTGATGCCGATTACGGCCGCGATCAGCATGCTGCCGCTGGCGGTTTCGCTCTACATGCTGTGGGAGTTCTCAGTAGAAGGGGCGGCCTCATTCCAGTTCGCTGAAAGCGCCTCGTGGTACGAGCCATGGGGCATCGGGTGGAACGTCGGGATCGATGGCATCTCCCTATTGTTGATCGTGCTCACGACGATCCTGTTCCCGATCTCGATTCTGGCTTCGGCGTCTGTGACCAAAGACATCAAGATGTACATGGTGTCGATGCTGCTGCTCGAAACGGGCCTCATTGGCGTGTTCGTCTCGCTCGACTTGCTGCTGTTCTTTGTCTTCTTCGAGATGACCCTGGTTCCGATGTATCTGCTGATCGGCATCTGGGGCTCGGAGAACCGGGTGTACGCCGCGGTCAAGTTCTTCCTGTACACCGCATTCGGGTCTGCGCTCCTGCTCACATCGATCATCGCCCTCGCCGTGATCTACGGAAACAGCAATGACACATTGTCGTTTGCCTTCCAGGACCTGCTGGGACTGGAGCTGTCCTCGAATACTCAGCTGTGGCTATTCCTTGGCTTCGGAGCAGCATTTGCGATCAAGGTGCCGCTGTTCCCGTTCCACACCTGGCTGCCCGACGCCCATACCGAGGCGCCGACGGCCGGTTCGGTGATTCTTGCCGGAGTCCTGCTGAAACTGGGCACCTACGGATTCGTTCGCTTCAACCTGACGCTGTTCCCCGACGCCACGGTGCGGCTGGCGCCATGGCTCGCGGTGCTGGCTGTCATCGGCATCATCTACGGAGCGGCGGTTGCCATCGTTCAACCCGACGTGAAGCGCCTCGTGGCGTACTCGTCGGTGAGCCACCTCGGCTTCATCGTCCTCGGTACGTTCGCCTTGACCAGCCAGGGACTCCAGGGCGGAGTCATCCAGATGGTGAACCACGGATTGACGACAGGTGCGTTGTTCCTCCTGATCGGCATGGTCTACGAACGTCGCCACACCCGCCAAATCAGTGAGTACGGAGGACTCGCCAGCGTTATGCCGCTGTTTGCCGGGGTGTTCCTCTTCATGGCATTCGCGTCGATCGGGTTGCCCGGGCTGAACGGGTTCATCGGCGAGTTCAAGATTCTGCTGGGCAGCTATTTGGCTTTCCCAGTGCTTGCGATCCTGGCGGCGAGTGGCGTTGTCCTCGCCGCGATCTACCTGCTGTGGGCATACGAGCGTATGTTCACCGGCCCGGTTACCAATTCGGCAAACAAGGGCTTACCGGACCTCAACGCACGTGAGATCACGATCCTGGTTCCGCTCGTGGTGCTCATTGTCTTCCTCGGTATCTACCCGAAGCCGGCGCTCGACCGCATCGAACCCGCCGTTGACTCCATCATCGAGCGGATCGAGGACCAAACGGACCACAACACGCCGGAATTCGGCATGGTGGCCGACCTTCCGTCCGCCGTCGGGGAGGAGCACCCATGAGTCAAATTGACTTCCTCGCCATCGCGCCCGAGATCTTCTTGCTGGTCGGCGCTGTACTGGTCTTGATGGCAGCCGTGACCCTCGACCTGGGTCCGCGCGCCTGGGGAATCATCGCCGGGACAACTTTGTTCGCCTCGTTCGTCATTGCCTGGGTGCAATGGTGGCGAGTCGATGCCGTTGGCGCTCAGCTGCACTACACGGGCGACTTCGGCCGGACTCCAATGGTTGTTCTCGACTACTTCTCAGTGTTTGGAGGAGGACTCGTCGTTGCTGCCGGCGGTATCGCCCTGATGGGCGGCTGGCGGCTCATCTCGACGTTCGAACGTCGCGGTGCCGAATACGTCGCTCTGGCACTGTTGGCCATCGCCGGGCTGCACATCATGGCGATTTCCGCCAACCTGATCCTGATGTTCATCGGTTTGGAAACGGCCTCGATCGCCCTGTATGTGATATCCGGGTTCACTCGTGACCAAGGCAATTCCGACGAAGCGGCGACTAAGTACTTCTTACTCGGTTCCTTCGCGTCGGCGTTGTTCCTGTACGGCATCGCGCTGAGTTATGCGGCGACCGGGTCGACGTCGATCTATGGGGACCGTGGCATCATCGCCTTCTTTGGTGATCGCATCATCCTGGACCAGGGTGTGTTGCTGATCGGTATCTCCTTGATGATCGTTGGCCTGGGCTTCAAGGTGTCGGCCGCCCCATTCCATCAATGGGCGCCGGACGTCTACCAGGGCGCCCCCGGCTCGGCGGTTCCGTTGATGGCCTCGGGGGTGAAGATTGCCGGCTTCGCCGCCTTGGCGCGGGTGCTCACCGTCGGGTTCAACGCCAACATCGGAGACTGGGCGCAAGTGATCGCGGGCCTGGCTGCGTTGTCGGTTGTAGTCGGCACACTGCTGGCGATCGCACAAAGCGACTTCAAGCGAATGCTGGCCTACTCCGGCGTGGCTCATGCGGGGTTCATGCTCACCGCTCTGGTCGCCGGTCAGGACGGTATCCCCGGGTTGTGGTTCTACCTCGGGACCTATGCGTTCCAGCTGATCGGCACGTTTGTCATCGCCTCGATCATCAGTGGACCTCGCGGCGGGGCCTCTCCGCTCGATTCCTACAAGGGTTTGGCCAAACGTTCGCCCGTGTTGGCCGGATCGCTGGCGCTGCTAATGCTCGCCATGGGCGGAATCCCCCTCACTGCAGGTTTTGTCGGCAAGGTAGGCGTGCTGTCGGCCGCGATCGATGCCGGCTATCTGTGGCTGGCCATCGTGGGGCTGGTCTCGGCCGTCGCCGGGTTGTTCTTCTATCTCCGCCTGATCGTGCTCGCCTACTTCAATGAACCCGACCCGGAGTTGGCAGACGTGCCGATCGTGGCCCCTCTGTCGACTCGGCTGGCACTGGCCGTCTGCGTCGGATTCACTTTCCTCTTCGGCGTGCTGCCATGGCCGCTGCTCAATCTCACGGCCGAGTCGGTGCCGTTGGCGGGTTTCCTGCCTTAGGCACGTATCACGTAGCCCGTATCACGTGTCACGTAGTGCTGGACCGTTTGGGACAACGTTCTATCGCTCGCGGCGTGCGAGACTGCGGGGATATGGTTTCGTTGCGTCGCCGGATGTTGTTCTCGATCGTCTTCTTCGCGGTCCTGGCCCCGTTCGTTGCCGACGTCATCACGCCTGATATCTATCTCCTCGAGGCCGGAGAGATCCAGGATGAAGACGCGTACATCGCAGCAACGTCGGCCCGCATCGATGGCCGGGTCGAAGGGGACGTCTTCATTGCCTCGGGTGCGATCAGCATCGGCGGCGTTGTGACCGGCGATGTCCTCGTTCTGAGCCATGGTCGTCTCGAGATAACGGGCACCGTCGAAGGTTCGGTCCGGGCGCTGGCCCGAGAAGTCGTGGTCGAGGGATCGATCGGTGGTGACTTGGCAGTTGTCACCGGTGCGGTTGACGTCTCAGGGGACGTGGCGCGAGACGTTCTTCTGTTCGCAGGTTCGACCTCGTTCGAGGGGACAGCCGGCCGAGACATTCGGGGACGATTCCTCGACGGAATGATCGATGGCACGATCGGGCGCGACGTGGATGTCTCAGTCAGGACGCTCAGCGTCGGCCCTGGTGCCGACGTGATCGGCGATCTTCTCTATCGGGCCGATGGTGATGCCAGCATCTCTGGCGGGGCCAAGGTGGCAGGTCAGTTTCAGCAGCTTCCGTCTCGGTCGACTTTTGTCGTGAGAGTCTGGCTGATTGCCGCAACCATCCTCAGTTTTTTCGCCTTTGTCGTCAGTGGATTTGTGCTGTTCCTGATGTTCCGCGCAACCATGTCACGAGCAGCTGGGTTGGTGAGGACACAACCCTGGCGGACCCTTTGGGTTGGCTTCGTTGCCATTTTCGCCCTACCGCTGCTGTCGGTTGTGTTCGTCTTCACCGTCGTCGGAGCGCCGGTCGGGGTGTTGCTCCTGATCCTGTGGCTGCTCGGTCTGGTGTTCGCTCCGCTGCCGGCGGTGGCAGCCGGCGGCGACCTCATATTGGGCGGCCGCGGCGGGCTCTTTGGCGCCTTTGTCGTCGGAGCCGCGGTGTGGCGGCTCGGGATCTGGTTGATCCCAGTGGTTGGTGTGCTCCTGTACACAACGGCGCTCATGGCCGGAACCGGCGGCCTGGTTCTGGCGGCGTGGCGGCAGCGCCAGGCCGGTATCGCCGAGGCGCAGGCGTTGGGACCGCCGACGCTGCAAGCCGACAAGGCGGACATTCCAGCCGACTGGGAGCCGCCGCTGGCGCCATCCGCTGTCGGGCTCCAGGGCGTTGCTGATGATGACACTGAGCTGGACTCCGAACCGCTAGGCGAATGAGCTAGTTTCCTGGCTATGGCTGGATCGATTCTCGGAAACAATGTGCGGCGGGTCGAGGATCCCCGCTTCATCACAGGCCGGGGTCGCTACATGGAGGACCTCGAAGCGGTCAACGGTCTCTACCTGCGCTCGGTACGCAGTCAGATTCCACATGGCATCCTCAATGAGGTTCACGTTGCCGAGGCCAGGGAGTTGCCCGGAATTGTGGCCGTGCTGACAGCCGATGACTTTGACCTGCCCGACAATCGCCCAACCCGCCCTGCGGACATTGCCACCGGGCGCCCACTCGTCGCCAGAGACAGAGTCAGGTTCGTTGGCGAGACTGTGGCTGTGATCGTTGCTGAGAGTCAGGTGGCGGCGGCGGACGCTGCCGATCTGGTCTGGGCGGACATCGATCCGCTCGATGCATGCGCCTCCGTGGAGCAGGCGCTGGCAGCAACCGACTATCTCTATCCGGAGCTTGGGACCAACATCGTGGCCGAAAAGGGTGATGTACCGGATCCTGACTTCTTTGCCGATGCCGATGTGGTCGTCGAAGCCGTCTTCCACAATCAGCGCTTGGCGGCGGTACCGATGGAGACCTCGAATGCCTTGGCATTGTCCGAGAGTGACGGCAGCGTGACAGCCTGGGTGAGTTCGCAGAACGTGTTCGGGCAGCGGAACACGATCGCCAAGGCACTTGGGCTGGAGCCGTCTGAAGTTCGCGGCCGCGTGGCCGACATGGGGGGCGGATTCGGAGCAAAGTTCTACAGCTACCCGGAACAGATCATCGCTGCAGATCTAGCCCGTCGATTCAACCGCCCGGTGCGATGGATCGAGAGCCGGGCCGAAAACATGGTTGGAATGACTCACGGCCGAGCGCAGACGCAGCGGGTCACTATCGGAGCCAAGGCTGATGGCAAGATCACGGGCCTCCGTGTCGATCTTGACCAGGAGGTGGGAGCCTATCCGACTTTTGCCGTGTATATCCCGACATGGACGAGGCAGATGGCATCGGGTGTCTACAAGATCCCGAAAATCGAGTTCCACTACCGCGACATCGTCTCAAACACGACGCCGGTCCACGCCTACCGGGGAGCCGGTAGACCCGAAGCTAGCGCGCTCGTGGAACGTATCGTCGACCTGTTAGCGGATCGGCTGGAGGTGGATCCGACCGAATTGCGCCGGGTCAACTTCATCCAACCGGAGGACTTCCCCTTCGAGACGGCAACTGGTGCTCACTACGACAGCGGAGACTACGAGAAGGCTCTGGACAAGGCTCTCGAGATGGCCGACTACAGCGGTCTGCGGGCCGAGCAGGAACGTCGCCGAGCCGCCGGTAACGGCAAGTTGCTGGGCATCGGCGTCGCCAGTTACGTCGAGGTCACCGCGCCGGCCGACCAAGAGGAATGGGGAGCTGCGGAGGTCCACGAGGACGGCACAGTGACCGTTCGGGTCGGTACTTCCTCGCACGGGCAGGGTCACGAGACCGCTTTTGCCCAGGTGGCAGCAGCCGAATTCAAGATCCCGTACACCGACATCACCGTCATATTTGGGGATACGAAGGTGATCGAGCGGGGCGATGGCACGGGTGGGTCGCGCTCGCTGCAGATCGGCGGGGGAGCGGTACGCCAAGCGAGCCAGATGGTCGTCGTGCGCGCCAAGCACATCGCTGCGGACCATCTGGAGGCGAGTGTCGACGACATTGTCGTCTTCGATGGCGGTCTCGTCGGCGTTAGAGGTGTTCCCGATTCCGGTCTGACGTGGCCGCAGCTGGTGCAGATGTCGCAAGAGGAAGTCCACATGTCCGACGCCGACGAGGGCGGAGGCCTGGCCGAGGAAACGATCTTTCAACAGCAAGCGGCGACATATCCGTTCGGAACGCACGTGTCCGTCGTCGAAGTCGATGCCGATACGGGTGCTGTGGCGATGCTGCGCCACGTAGCCGTTGACGATGCCGGCAATATCCTGAACCGGTATCTCATGGATGGACAGGTGCACGGCGGCATCGCCCAAGGCGCCGGTCAAGCCCTGCTCGAGGAGTTCCAGTACGACGACTGGGCCAATCCGCTCACCGGAAACCTGGTGTCGTACCTCATCCCGGCGTCAGTCAACATGCCCTCATTCGAGATCGCCCACACCGAAACACCAACTCCTCACAACGAGATGGGCGTCAAGGGGATCGGGGAAGCCGCCACGATCGGTTCCACGCCGGCCATCCATAACGCGGTGATCGACGCAGTGAGCCACCTCGGTGTCGATCACATCGACATGCCCCTGACTTCGGCAAAGGTCTGGGAAGCGATCAACCGCTAGCGGCGATCTGCGAGTAGGCGTCTATCTGCGCGGTCGAGAATGCTCGCATGTCGTCGCCGGCTTCATGAGCCCGATGCCACTGCACCGTCCAATCCACGGCGCGGTCGATATCGATGTGGGTGCGCCACCCGAGTGCTTCGTTGGCTGCTGTCGAGTCGAGTTCCAGATGTTGCTGCTCTCGCCACACCTCACGACTGGGGCGATTCCATTGCCGGTCGCGCCCCAGGCCTAGGTCGAGCTTGGCCACCAGACCAGCAACGGTCAAAGCCGCACCGCTTGGCCCAAAGTTGAGAACCGGGGGGCCGTCAGCGCCTGCATGAAGATGCTCTGCGTACATGAGGTAGCCCGAGAGGGGATCCAATACGTGCTGCCAGGGTCGGCTGGCTTCGGGGTTTCGAAGCTCGAGCGGTTTACCCTCCTCTAGCGATCGGAAGTAGTCGGGTACCAGTCGGTCAGCGGCCCAATCTCCGCCACCGATTACGTTGCCGGCACGGCAAGTGGCCACAGCGACTCCCTTGGTAGCGAAGTAGCTTCTGGCGTAGGCTGCGGTGATGAGCTCTTGAGCGGCCTTGGACGCCGCGTAGGGGCTGGAGCCGGCGAGTCGATCCTCCTCGACGAAATGGTGATCGGCCGCGACATCTTGATAGACCTTGTCGCTCGTGATGACGAGAATCACCTGCAATGTCGGAGCGTCTCGCAGCAGGTCCAGCAGGTTCACCGTTCCCATCACATTGGTGCTGAAGGTTCCGACGGGGTCCTCGTATGACTCGCCGACCAAAGCTTGTGCCGCCATGTGGATAACAATCTCAGGGTCGGACGCTTCGATCGCGGCGCCGAATGCGTGGCGATCGCGGACGTCGCCGACGGCAGATTCGAGGCTCGGCCACGGCGCCAGGACAGAGAAGAGGGAGGGGTCCGTTGCGGGAGCCAGGCTGTATCCGGTCACTTCAGCGCCCAGTAGTCCGAGCCAGTGAGAGAGCCAAGCGCCCTTGAACCCGGTGTGGCCGGTGAGAAGTACTCGCTTGCCTGGCCAGAAAGCGACGTTCATGTCGATTCTCTCATGGGTAGTCGGGACGTCGAAACGCTCTGAGCGTAGCGGGCAGCCCCACATCTTCAGCCGCACCTGAGGCGCTCCAGTGTTTCAAGGACCCGGCCGTCCGGCCTCGACGCTGCCGCCACGGGGTGGTCTAGGGCTTCGTCGCCACAACCACATAGCCAAGAGGCAGCTTGTCACGCAACGGTCTGAGGATGCGGTCGATGATGATCGCCGGGGCGACAACGAATCCGGCATTGGCAGCAAACATGAACCATTTGATCAATGGGATGTGCCAGGTGCTGCCGACTAGAACAGTGGATAGCTGGTGTCCCAGGAACCCAGCGACTGAGCCGGTTGGCGAGATCTCTTCGATTTCGAGTGGAGTCGCCCCAAGCAGTGCAGCCAATCCGTGTCTGGTGAACCGGTAGTAGTCGTGAGGCTCTTCGTGGAGCCGGCCCAAGAACGGAACCGTGAGTACCAGCAGTCCCCCTGGTCGGAGCACGCGGTCGATTTCAGTGAGTGCTGCCGTGGGGTCGGCGACATGTTCGAGTACCTCGCTGCATAGAACCGTGTCGTACGACGCATCGGGCACTGCCGACATGTCTGTGATTGAGCACACGTACCGCACTCCCGAAATCCGTCGCTCGATGTCCAAGCCGTCGTAGCTTGTGGCACGGCGTTCGATGATGTCGCGATAGGGCATCGCCCCGCACCCGGCGTCGAGAACATCGCCGCGGACGTGACGCTTGAGCGCCTTTGCCAGCGTCGTCTCAAGGCCGTAGATGGCCGGTGAGGACCAACGTCGCAGCGTTGGCAGCATGTCGAGGGCTCTTCTGTTGTTTTCGATTCGGGCGAGCATCTCTCTCCAGGCCTGGTCTATATGGGTTTGAGTGTTCGATGGCGCGAAACTAGATACACAACTATCTCAGCCGCGATCGTGACAAGGCGGTGAGCGAGGCTCATTGCGATAACAGCCGCCGCTGGTGCCGATTGGGCAAGCAGCCCAACCAGGACCGCCTCGCGAATTCCGATTCCCGCAGGGAATGGGATAGCGATGAACCCGACGAGCCATGCCACAGCAAAAGCGCTGATTGTTGCCATGACTGGGATTGATGGTTCGATCTGGCGAGCGACGACGGCGAAGCTGACAGCGAGCAGGGCCAGTCCTCCCAGAGCCCACGCTGCTGACGAGATGACCTTGTTGTGCGGTGGCAGCCAATCCGCAGTCGGCTGTCTGCGAAATACTGTCAAAACGCCTCGTCCCAATCTGTCGAGCACGGTGCGCTTGAGCAGTACCAGGCCCACGGCTGCCGAAACGGCCGATGCGAAACGCACAGGGGGGTTGAATGCTGTGACCAATGACGCCGAGCCGGCGAGAATCAACCCCGCGGCACCGGTTGTCACCATGCTCAGGGCTAACGTCTTCGCCGCGGAACGCACAGTTGCTCCAGTTTGGGTTGCGTAGCCAACCTGCCCTATGGCTTGAAAGACCCCGCCGGGAATGTACTTGCCAATGAGGGCCGAGTAGTAGGCGCCTCTGGCCTGGTTCGCGGGTCCGTCGTTGAGAACAGCCCACACTCGCGCACCCATGAGCGTCGTCAATATGACCATCGCGGTCGCGGCACCGGTGGCGGCCGGAGACCAGGTGGCGACGTCGACGTCCGACCAGGAACCGCGCATCGCGACCAAAGCGAAAGAAAGCCCCACGAGTCCGAATACGATCCGGAGGATTCGCCACCCCCGATTCGAGATCGCAGTCGCGGGCCGCGAATCGGTGGAAGGGGCGTTCACTGAGATCGCATCTTGGCCACGACTACGAACCCATCACCGAAGTTGGTATGGCGTAGTGGCAGGCCGAGGTAATAAAAGGCCCCGGCGACAAGTTCGATGAACCGCCTCAGCAATGACCTCACTGCTCGCGGGACCACGAGCGTTGAGTCGCGCGAAGAATCGAGCGTCTTCTCGAGGTCTGACTGATTGGTGCCGCGCCGCAACCGGTGGTGGAGGTGCCTCAGTGGTCGAGTGAGCAGTACCAGTGGGTAGCCGAAGGTTGTCAAGGCGGTAGCCTCGAGTCCAACATCTTCAAGCAGCGCCAAAACATCACCACGTTCATACCGCCGGAAATGGCCGACGGCCTCATCAGCCGCACTCCACAGCTTCATGCGGGCAGGGACCGAGATGACAACTCGACCCTGCGTTGACATCCGGGTCAACCATTTCGCCAGTTCCTCACGATCGTTCTCGATGTGTTCCAGGACCTCGAAAGAGAACAAATACTCAAACTCCTCGGCTGGAAGCTCATCGAGGCTCTGGACCACCTGTATGTCGGGATGTAGCGGTACCGCAGCAGCCCGTGCTTGGCCGATGACACTGTCGGAGATCTCGAGGGCATATCCAGTGAACCCATCGCTCCGGAACATCGCGAGCATCTCACCGCGCCCACAACCCACTTCGAGGAACCGCCCGGGCGGCAACCTGCTCAGAGCTTCCCGAACAGCCCTACGTCTCACCAGGTACCGGGGCGTATGCACTGCCGCGCCGTGACCGCTCATGTTCTCGATTCCTCAATGGCGGCTTCATAGATCTCGATATGTGAGCGAGCCACCGTTCTAGTCGTCAGTCCGAGTTGGCCAATCCTGGCCCGACCAGCAGCGCCAAGTGAGGAGCGCCGCGCTGGTTCAATTGCTAATTGGTGGAGAGCTTTTGCGAATCCGGTGGAATCGCCGGGATCCACCAGAATACCTGTTTCAACAGTCACCAGCTCGCTGACCCCATCGATATCGGAAGCGACGACCGGGATTCCGGCGGCCATAGCCTCCATCACCGCCAGTGGCCTTCCTTCGGACCACGACGGTAGGCACAACAGATCGGCAGCAGCGAGCCAGCACGCCACCTCATCCGGGGCGACGTTCCCGAGAAAGCGACTGTCGATGCCGTGCTTGCTGGCCGCGTTCTCAATGGATGATTTGAGGGGACCGGCGCCGACAAACGCACACGAGGGTGTCGTGCCCAACATGGAGAGATCGGCCAGCGCTTCAATCAACACATCCGGCGCCTTGCGCTCGATGAGGCTCCCAACAAACGCTACGCGAAGGGCTCCGTCCGGAGACGTCCAGTCGATCCGTCGCAGTTGCTTGGGTTCGAGATCCACTCCCAGGGGTTGGAAGAGTGCTCGTGATGGATCGCAGCCCAGTTCCACCGCTCGGCTGGTCAGGGCCTCGCTGACTCCGAGGACTGTATGGGAGTGCTCGAAAACGCGCTTGACCGATCTGGCGACGACTCCGCGCGAGCGGATACGGTTGAGGTCGCCGCCGTGGGAGGTAACAACTAGCGGAGTTTGCGCAGTGGCGTAGGTAGCCATCAGTCCTGCCGGATAAAGCCAATGGGCATGAACGACATCAGCCCAAGGGGCATTCGCTTTGAGACCCCGATAAAGCGCCGCAAACATGAAGGGAACCTGAGGTACCAACCACGGTTTGTTGCGGATGTTGGACATGATCCCGCCAAGGCCCTCGGCCAACCGTTGGCCACTGCGCCACCAGTAGGCTCGGCGATCGATCGTGACACCGTCGAGCGTTGCAACTGCGTTCTGGCGGGTGCCCGGTGCAACGACGCGAACCTTGACGCCCTCGGCAGCGAGGCTGCGCGCTAGTCGATGGATGTGGATGCCGCGTGGGTCGTCGCTGTCCGCCGGATAAGACGTTGTAGCAAACAGAACGTTCACAAGTTCCTAACCGCGCAAGGTTGCGGGCAGTACGTGATGGCGCTTCTTGTTCAGCTGCACCAGCAGGTCCGCCAGCATCCCGAGCAACGCCAGCGACGCCGAAACACCAAGGATGACAATGGTGTTCGTACCAATACGGAAGTCTTTGTCGAAGAGGTCGAAGATGAGTTTGCCGGCCCCAATGATGCCAAGTGCAATCGCGGGCGGCATCAGCACCTTCAGCGGCGAGTACGAGAGCACCATGCGCACTACCTGGAGTAGGTAGCGGCGGGTGTCCTTCCACCAGTGAAACTTGGACTCCCCCTCCCGAGGGGCGTAGTCAATCGGCACGTATTTAACGGAGTATCCGTTCGAGAGGAACGTCATCGTGATGGTTGTCACGCAGGAGAATCCTGTGGGCAGGAGGTGCAGGAACTGGAGTGCAACGTCACGGCGGAAGGCTCGAAAACCGGAGTTGAGGTCGGGGATCTTGGTGCCGGACAAGTAAGTAGCCAACTTGCGGACGAACCACTTGGCCGGCTTGCGCAGCAACTTGATCGTGCCTTCTTCGGTGCGGCGGGCCCCCACGACTTGATCGTGGCCGGGCAACTCATCGACCAGCTCGGGCATCCGATCATTCGGATAGCTCATATCGACATCGGTCCAGATCACGACACGACCTCGTGCTGCCAGGGTGCCGAACTTGCGAGCAGAACCCGATCCGCGGTTCTGCGAGAACTGCAGCAGTCGAATCCCATCGATGGTCTGGAGCAATTCGCTCGAGCCATCTGTCGAACCGTCATCGACGACCAGAATCTCGAACGAGTACTTGGATACCTCCATCGACTCCCGGACGCGGAGAATCTCCTTCTCCAGATGACCCACTTCGTTGAATACCGGGAGGACGACTGTCACGTCGACTTCGGGTTCGCCCTCATGGACACTGTTGATGATTTCTGCGCTCACGCATCGCTCCGGTGGGGTGTCAGCTTGCCGAGCATACTGACGCATCAAGCGTCAGCAGAGGCTCTCCAAGAGATTCGGAACGAACTAGTTACTCCTTGAGTGGGGAACCGCCGATGGCCTGGCGTGCGTCACAACGCCATGACAAGGCCACAAACCAACCCGATCATCAGTCGAGTACGTATTGTGATAGCCCTCGCCCTGCTTGCTCTCGGCATCGTGGCGGCCCCCGCATTGGCGGCCGCACCCGCCGAGTTCGACCGGGTGAGCGAAGAGCTGCCGGCGGCGCCGGAGCCGCCTCAGAACGGAGATATCGATCTTCCGATCGTGCCAGTACCTGGAGAGGACCCGTTCCCAGGTGAGCCTCCCGTTGTGACCACACCTCCGAAGCTCGAGGCCGCGAGCTTCGGCATCGGATGGCCGGCGGCCGCCGCCGCTGGAGTTGCTCTACTTGCCGTTCTTGGTATGGCCCTGATGTGGCGTCGGGAGCCTTCGGGCTGACCAGCCGACCGAATCGGCTGAGACACCATCAGTCGGCAGTACCATTGCCGCCGCTATGTCCTCTCCCTCCTTCCGCAACGTGGCTTTGATCGCGCACGTCGATCACGGCAAGACCACGCTTGTCGACGCCATGCTCGGTGCGACCGGCGTGTTTGCCGCGCACCAGGTTCGTGTCGATCGCGTCATGGACTCGAGCGATCAGGAGCGTGAACGCGGCATCACCATCCTCGCCAAAGCTGCCTCCGTTGAATGGAAGGGCACGCGCATCAATCTTGTCGACACGCCGGGTCATGCTGACTTTGGTGGCGAGGTCGAGCGGGCGCTGACAATGGTGGATGGGGTGCTCCTGCTGGTTGATGCTGCCGAAGGTCCGATGCCGCAGACTCGGTATGTGCTGTCCAAGGCGCTCGCCTTTGGCCTGCCATCGGTTGTCGTGATCAACAAGGTCGATCGGCCAGACTCCCGCCTCGATGAGGTTGCCGACGAGATCTACGAGCTTTTTTTCTCGCTCGACGCCGGAGACGACAAGATCGAATTTCCCATCATCAGCACGGTTGCCCGCGAGGCGAGGGCAATGGTCGGAGTCGGGATTCCCGACGCCGACGCCGATCTCGGTGCACTGCTAGACACACTCATCGAGACCATCCCGGCGCCCAGCGGTGATCCGAATGCTCCGCTGCAGGCCCTTGTGACCAACCTCGACGCGTCAGACTATTTGGGCCGCCTGGCCATCGGGCGAGTCGTCCAAGGAACCTTGCGGTCCGGCTCACGGGTTGCTCTATGCCATTCCAATGAGGAGGAGCCGCCGCTGCGTCGCCGGCTCTCCCAGCTCATGGGCTTCACGGGCTTGGGAAGGGCTGAGGTCGAGGAGCGAGTCGCCGGTGATCTGTTCGTCGTTGCCGGCTTCCCGGAAGTGGAAATCGGCGACACCTTGGCCGATTCGGAGAATCCAGAGCCGCTCGAACGGCTCACAGTTGACGAGCCGGTTCTCCGTATGACCTTTGGGGTCAACACCTCGCCCTACGCGGGAAGGGACGGCAAGTTCGTCACTTCTCGCCAAATCAAGGAGCGGCTCGACAAAGAAGTACTTGGCAATGTGTCGATCCGCCTTGGCTCAACGCCTTCACCGGAAATCATCGAGGTTGCCGGTCGGGGAGAACTCCAGCTAGCGGTCCTAATAGAGTCCATGCGACGTGAGGGTTTTGAGCTTCAGGTCAGCCGCCCCGAGGTCATAATCCGTGCGATCGACGGAGTGCCTCACGAACCGGTTGAACGTGCCGTTGTCGACGTTCCCGACGAATACGTTGGCACGATCACTCAAACGTCGGCTCCCCGCAAAGCCAAGGTTGCTGACCTGCGACCCGGAGATGCCGGACGCACCATCGTCACCATTGAAGGGCCGGCGCGCGGATTGCTGGGATTCCGTTCCCTGCTCATGACAGCGACGCGCGGAACCGCCCTCATCCACCAACACCACGCCGGCTGGATGCCCTGGGCCGGCGAACTACCGCACCGGACCGGGGGAGCGATGGTTTCTGACCGCAAAGGTGCTTCAACAGGGTTCGCTCTCGACAACCTGCAAAAGCGCGGCGAGCTGTTCATCGGCCCGACTGTCGAGGTGTATGAGGGGATGGTCATCGGCGAGGCATCCCGGCCCCATGAAATGCAGGTGAACCCGACCAAGGGCAAGCAGCTCACGAACATTCGGACGCACTCGAGTGACGATGCCATCAAGCTCAAACCTCATCGAGAGCTGACTCTCGAGACTGCGATCGAGTGGATCGCCGAGGACGAGTTGGTCGAAGTGACTCCCAACGCCATTCGGGTGCGTAAGCGTTTCCTGTCGGAGAGCCAGCGCCGCCAGGCCAAGAAGCGCGCCTAGCCAGCGGCTCGTATTGAGCCTCGACTCAAGTTTCTCGATGCATCGTCCCGATACACAGGTGTCCGACGTAACACCTGAGGGAGGACACGTTCGAATGAAGATGTGGGTCAAGAAGATGAACAAGCACGGCATGCACCTGCTGCACGCCGGAGAGGTCGTGGAGACGGCAGTCCCCAGTCAAGCGACCGGAAGTATGAACAGCCAAGTTGGCCGTCAGGTTGGCGGGCTGGTCGGCGCTGCAGTTTCAGCGGCGATCAACAAGAAGGCGGCCCAGCCGGAGCAGCAACCAGCTGGTCTTGCCGATTCAGTGCCCACTGGCGACACCGTGTACGTGGTTACGGATCAAAGGCTGGCGGCGATTTCGTACACTGTCATGAGTGCCAAGCCCGATGAGCTCGTCGCTTCGTTCCGCTACCAAGACATTGCCGGCGTGGAGGCCAAGAAGGGACGACTCGCCAGCACCGTCACGCTCTCGTTCCTTGACGGCAGTGCGGCGGCGTTCGAGGTCCCGCGCATGGCAAAGCCGGAGAAGTTCGTCCAGGCGCTCTCAGCAAAGGTCGCCTGAGTCTTCCTCGGGGGCCCAGGCCCGTCCGACGAGATAGACAAGAGAGGTCCCCGTCAGCTCATGAAGCGGGCGGGGACCTCTCTTGATGTTGCAGTGGCTCCGCTAGACGGCGGAGCCATTGTCTACGACCGCTTCAGTGCGCAAAACACCGCGTAGGCGCATCTGATCGACGATTTGGTCGGTGACTTTGTCAAGCTTCTCCGGCGGGACCTTGGCCGAGAGCTTGTCGTTCAGCTTGGCCCTGGCCTCCGCTTCGCTCAGGCCGGTCCACTGCTTCTTCTCCTCAATGACTTTGTAGATCGCAAACCCGAGTCCGGCGAGCAATGCAATACGGAACAGCTTCTTCATCAATCCTCCAGCGCAGTCGTGCCTGCTAAGCCTACCGACCGATGAGGTCGTCCGATCCGCCGTCGGGTTCATCCTCTTCGCGGAGACGTACGGTGCTCTCGCCTCCGGAGTTGATGCCGATTGCTCCCGCGTAGAAGTCTCTGATCCGGTCCATATCGGTCGTGACGGAGCCGGTGAGTTCGACTTCTGGCCCGATGACCGCAGTCTTGCTGGCGGCATCGACCTTGGCTAGGACAACGGGCACCCCCGCCGCCACGGCAATGTGATAGAAGCCGCTGTGCCAATAGGGTTCGGCGCCGCGGGTGCCTTCGGGAGCAAGCACCAGGGCCAATGCGTCAACAGTGGCGAACACGTCCACCATCTGGCCGACCAGGCCTTGTGCCGAGTCGCGCTCGATCGGAATGATGCCAAGGCGCCTCATCAGATTGCCGAACGGACCTTTGACGAGAGTGTGTTTGCCGATGACCTTGGCTGCGATTCCGAAGTGGGAGGTGGCCGCGAGGAGGAGCACAAAGTCCCAGTTGCTCGTGTGCGGGGCGCCGATCACAACATACTTGGGTGACGGGGGCAGGCCGCCCTCGTAGCGCCATCCCCGCAATCGAAAGTACACCCGGGCGAGCCATCTCATGGCGTCATGCTCGCCGGTGGGGAAGGCGGACGCAATGTCACCGACGGCCTGGGACTATCCGGTATGGGTCGGCTCAGGGACAGCCGCCCCGGGGTCGACAGAGGCAGTCACCGGCAGGGCGAGGGTGAAGGCCGCTTCAGCGCCGTCGTGGGCGTACCAGATCTCACCATCCATCGCCCGTGCCAACTGGCGGGCGATCGTGAGGCCCAACCCGACCGAAGCCGTGACGCCGGCCACATTGTGCGCCCTCTCGAAGGCCTCAAAGATGCTGCGGCTGGTTTCGAGGTCGAGCGGCTCACCGTTGTCGCGAACGCTGACGTAGGCCGTGTTGCCCCGTTGCTCTGCAACTATTCGGACGTGGTCGCCGCCGTAGCGACGGGCGTTGGTCAGTAGGTTGCGGAGTATCTGGCGAAGGCGGGTGCGGTCGGCCCAGACCACGATGTTCTGCAGATCGTGGCGAATGTCCTGCATCCCGAGTTCCTCGAGAAGTTGGCGCGTGACCTTGGTGACGTCAACCACCGAGGACATGACGGTGACGTCATCGAAGTCGGCGCGAGCTTTGACCAGCAGGTCGTCGAGAATGTTCGCGACGTCCACGCTTTGGGACCGGATCATGTCGAGGAGCTCGCGTCGCTCCTCCGGTCCGAAGTCGTTTGGTCGATCGAGGAGTTCGTCGGCGAAACCGATTACCGACGCCATCGGTGTGCGCAGTTCGTGGCTCACAGACGCGATCAACTGTTCGCGACGCGCTACCTGCCGCTGCAGCTCTGCTTCTGCCTCACGACGTTCCTCGACATCAACCGCAGTGAGGACAACATGGGCGTTGTCGAAGCCGTTTTCGGTGCGGCGTCGGGCTGTGTGCAGGATCAATGCGCGAGCTTCCCCGAGCCTGTTGGTGACCACGGCCTGGCTGGCAGCCGTCTCGGCGCCATCCCACATCGCCAGCAGGTGGTCTTTCACGGAGTTGGCGACGCTCGCTGACGATATGAGCGCTGTCTGCTTGCGCACGGATTCGGCGCTGTGGTCAACGCCAAGCATGGTCGCCATCGTCTCGTTCATGTTGGTGACGGAGCAATGTCCGACGGCGTCATATGCGCGTTCGGGCTTCTCGTCGAACCAGGTGGCCATGTCGGTGACACCAGCGACCGTCAGGCCCTTGAACATTGCAGCAACCCGAGTGAGATCGAGTTCCATGATCCCGATGGCCGAGAGTTCGAGAAGGGTGGCGTATCGATTCTGCCTGTCTTTCAACGTCAGGTGGATAATCCGCATCAGCACCGCGCCGGCCAAGAAGGCAAATGCGGCCTTCAACGATTCGATCGTGATCGTGAGCCAGTCAAAGCCAAGCATGTACAGCGGTAATCCCAAGGCTGCCAATGGAAACAGCGACCACCCGAGGCTGATGACCAGCGGCTGGCTCTCGGACAACAGCACCGCGCTGAGGCCGATGACGATGATGATGACGAGCTCTGAGCGCCCCGCTAGTCCGGGCTCGACCCCTTCGTGAAGCGCGACGATTGTGGCAACGAGCCCTGTTATCGCGACCAAAGCCAGCAGCCCCGACGTCTGGGCATCCGGATTGCGGGCCACCCGCCACGCATGAATCATGACGATCATCATCGAGGCCGCCGTCCCGCTGGCAAGTATTGGCGCCGAACCCCACAAACCGGCCAGCGAGAGCAACATCATTGGCCACGAGAACATGAAGAGGACGTAAGCGATCTTGGATGATGCAGGCCGAGTGCTGGCCGGATAGCCCTCAGCGAGCTTGGGATACAAGGGCGACAGGGCGTCGACAATCAAGGGACGCGTTGCCGTCCCATTGAGCCCTCGAGTGCGGGATCTCCATTGCATGCTCTTACGTGATCGGTCAAATGGGGCCAACAATTAACCTCGGCGAGCGATCCGCCGCCAGAAGACATTGGATCAAAGAGACGTGACTCCGACGGTCACGTCGTCGGCGAAGCAGCACGCCCAGCTTTCCCCAGGTTCCTTCGAGCGCACAACCGGGCGTATCGATCCTTCGGCATGTTTGCGAGCCGCGCGATGTCCTCTGGAGGCAGCGACGCAAACAATTCCGCGGATTTCAAGTCGATTGTTGCCATCGGCGTCGAGACTGCCGGCGTGCAAGACCGAAGTGGGCGGCCGTCATTGTGCCTGCGATGTAGTGGCTACTCTCCGCCACCGTGGGTCTTGTTGCTGCCGTCGTAGGAGTTGTAATTGTCCTGTCGGTCGTTGCCGACATGGTGAACACACTCGTGACAACGTCGACCGGGGGAAGCCGTTACTGGTTGACGCGGCGCCTCTATGAGATCTCGTGGAGATTTGTTCGGTTGCTTGGTCGGCGACTGACCGAAGTAGGCCGAGAGCGGCTGTATGCCACGTTCGCCCCGGTGTCGATCCTGTTGCTGCTGGTCGTGTGGGTCGCTCAACAGATTGTGGGATTCGGTCTGATTTGGTGGGCGATCGGGGGTGTGGAAGGAGCGGCTTCGCTCTTCGATTCGGTCTACTTCTCTGGTGTTGTCTATTTCACGTTGGGCTTTGGCGAGCTGGTGCCGGTGGACGTCGTGCCACGGATCGGAGCTCTGGTTGAGGCGCTCTTCGGGGTTCTCACCACTGCGTTGGTCATTGGCTACCTGCCTGCGCTCTACGGCGCTTATAGCGAAAGGGAACGCAAGCTGCTCACCCTCGATGACGGCCAGGAGGATCGCATCACTCCGCAGAGTTTGCTGTTGTCGCGAACGCGCCGCGGTGACATCTCGCAGATGTTCGCGTTCTTCGCCAGCTGGGAGGACTGGGTTGCCGGCGTTATCGAGACTCACTCGACCTTTCCAATGCTGGTGCTCTTCCGATCGAAGGACCCGGGCCAACATTGGGTGACAGCCTTGGGCGTCGTGACCGACGCGGCGTTGCTGTGCCAGATGATGGTCGGAGCCCAGGACCGTGAGCCTTATTGGATGGTCCGGAGATCCATCCGGCTGTTCGAGCAACTAACAGAAGAGGCGGACCTGGCATCGTATCGAGCTGAAATCGACAAGGGCTACGAAGACGCCGAGTTGTTCCGTGATCTATATGACGGTCTCATTCACCGAGGATTCGAGATGCTCCCGTACGAAGAGGCCCGGGCGGCCACGGTCGAACTGCGCCGCAAGTACGACGCCCGTCTGGAGTACCTCATCGACGGGCTCGATGCACCGCGCGGTTTCTGGGGCCACGCCATTGGTCATCGCGCCGGTTCAAGGGAGTCCGAGGGATAGTCGGCATCCGGCAACTTCAGAGAGATCGCATCGTCGAGGCTTTGTGGGGCCGGAGAGTCCGACCCCACAAGAGGCCTCCTAGAACGGCCATCCGGCATCCTGGAAGTTCTCCAGGGTTGCCATCAGGCGGAACGCCGCGTCCGAGAATCCACCAATCTCGTAGTGGCCCGCCTTGCCAACTGCGAACGGTGTCGCTCGGTAGCCGCCGGTGTTGAAGACATACACCTGGGTGCCCGCCAGGCCCGGAACCTGGTCGGCAGTCTGCATATCCGAGAAGACCACGACGCGGTCGTGGCCATCGAACCAACGGCGGACGGCAGCGCCGAGCTGCGTACCGTGACCTACGGCCCCGATGCGTGAATCGACGCGCTCGATTGTGCGCAGCACCGACTGGCGCTTACGGAACCGGATCATCTCTGACTCGGAGGCAAACGAGATGAGCTCAACCTCGTGTGCCTTGCCCGCCAGCGCAGCAGCGAACAGCGCCGCCACCTCGAAGTGGCGAACCTTCGAGCGCCGCGATACCTGACCCTGCATCGAGGCTGACGTGTCGGTCAGCACCAGGGTGCGACCCGGCAGCTCAGGGATGTTGCCAACCGAGAGCTCCAGTGCCGCCTCCAGCGTTGCTGCCCACGTCAGCGACGGAGCGTTCTTGTACGCCGACCAGAACCGGTAAGGGAACTGGCGTGACTCGGCGACACGCTCCGGGTCGGCCAGTACCTCTCGGACATAGCGGGCCCGCTCGTCCGAGATACCAGCCTCATCGAAGTTGCGCAGGTTGCGCAGCAGCGCCATGTAGCCCATTGATGGGATCACGGCATTCCATGCCTCGGCATCCATGCCTCCGGGCAGCCAGCCTGACAGCCACTCCCACGTTGCACCGGCCTCGGCCATGAGGGCGGCACCCTGAGCTCGCAGCATGTCGCGGCGGGCGTCCTTATCGACTCCCTCCAGCTCGAAGCGGCGGCGCACTGTCTCGAGCGCATCCGGTACCTCGAGAGCCTCGGGGTGGTGGCGACGGTCCAGCAGGTAGCGGAATACTGCCGACTGCTTGTCGTCACGTGGCTTGGGGTGGGTCATCTCAATGACGTCACCCATACGCCAGGCACGTGACAGGCCGTCGTACTTCAGAGCCGCGTACTCCGAGTACTGACGACGCACCGCGTCGGCGACACCACGCTTGACCGGCTGCGGGATCTTGCGGCCGTGGAACTGTGTCCAGTAGCCCAGGATCTCCGCCGGCTCGTCGGCACGCGCCACCGCCGAAGCGATAACGGCGCGACCGTGTGGTCCGCCGGCGGCGACATACTCAGCTGCCGCTACGACGGCCGCCGAGCGCATCAGCGCCGAGTTGCGCAGCCACGGAACGAAGCGCTGCATCCACTCCGGGTCCTCACGAGTAACCGTGTGGACCAGATCGATGAAACGCTGGTCGCGAGTGTCGGCACCCTCGTAGAAGGTTGCCTCCCCAACCATGTTCGTGATCGACAGGAGGAACAGCTCGGACTTGGGGTCGCGGACGAGGGCCCGAGCACCCTCGAAGGTACGTGCAGTCGGCTTGCCGACCGTCTTGATTACGGAGCGGACCATTGGTCGCACTCGCTTGGCTGAGAACTTGGACATGGGTCACCTCCTTCAAGGTGTCGTTGGGTGATTCCCCTGTTCTTGCGTAGATACAGGCCGCTATTGGCCCGCATCGACGCAGGAACGTGAGAAGCGGTTGCGGTGCGGTCCCTACGGTCGCATTCGCTTGGTTGTTGGGAACTCTTGTCAGATGTGGTTTCGTTGTGAGTGCATGAAAAGGGCACTCGCACTGGTAATAGGGCTAGCGGTGGTGGCATCAGCCTGCAGCGGCAGCGACGGTGGCGATACCACGACGACGGCGGTGGCGACCACGGCCGTCGAATCGTCGACGACGTCGACTGCCGGTCCTGCAAGCACCACCTCGTCGGCGCCAACGACGACCGCAGTCGCCACGACAACGACATCGAAGGTGCCTCCGACTACCGCATCTGGGGTCTTTTTGGCGACCGACCTTGTGTGGGAAGGTCAAACGCAAACGATCACGCTCTACGACGACGGTTTGTTGGTGGCTGGTTCGGCTCAGGGACAAGCAGACTTCTCGCCCGAGGAGTACGAGTGGATAACGCCGAGCGCCACGCTCGAGGTGATCGAACTTGGAGCGTCGCAGCACCCCGAGGCTTTGCTGTTGAC
>JAAELU010000467.1 GCA_024226255.1 bacterium
GCGGGCCTTACGAACGTCGTAGCCCTCAAACCGCACGGGGCCGGTGATCAGCTTGTCGACGTAGGGAGCGCCTCGGCCGTCCATCCAGATGATGGCGTTGCCGATTGCCTGGCCGGTGGAATCGACGGCGACGGTGCCCGACCACTGGGTGGTGACGGAGACAGCGGCGATGGGGATATCCGGGTTGGCGGCGATCGTGCGCCGGGTTGCAGCGGCGATGGCATCCCACCACTGGGTGGTGTTCTGTTCGGCGCCGCCACCGGGTTGCAGGATCAGATCAATCGCCTCGAACTCGCCGCCGACGACGGCCCCAGAGGGGGAGACGAGGGCGACCTTGGGCCCGGAGGTTCCGAGGTCAATAGCGAGGACGTGCTGGGTCATACGGCACCGAAATTAGTCGGAGAGGGGGGTGTCATGCTGGGCGACTCATACATCCGCAGATGTGACTACACTCTCGTCTCCAAAGCGACGCGGGGTGGAGCAGTCTGGTCAGCTCGTCGGGCTCATAACCCGAAGGTCGTAGGTTCAAATCCTACCCCCGCTACGAAGAGCCCTCAGGTCCCACATGATCTGGGGGTTTCTCGCGTTTGTGCGGTGTTCTTCGGTTTTGAGCAGCCTGAGGCCGGATCGTTTGCGATTGTGGCTCTGTTCGATCCTCGGATTGGTTTCAACTACACCGGTACTGCTTCCAGGTGTTTGATCTCCCTGGGGTGCGTCACTTCTTCGCCGGTCTCTATGTAGTGCTTCAGCCCGGCCAGCAAGCCGCGGCCTGCCTTCGAGAATTGGTTCCGCAACATCCCTGAGTCCATTGCCTTGCCAAGAATGCCGCCCTTCATCTCGTAGTTGAGTTCCATCCGGGCCACGGTTCCTTCACCGTCGGCGAATGCGGAGACTCGACCGGTTTGGATCTTGGTCGGCGGCACCATCTTCCCCTCATAGATCTCCACTTCGCCGCAGCATTGGAGCGTGCGGAAGAGGTGGGAGAAATCGGCGTTGGCATGGCCGGTGAGCGGGGCGAAATGTTGCAACGCTGGCACTTGGCCTTTTTGTGCGCGGCCGCGGCAATCTCGACCCTGCTGGACCACGCCGAGTGGCAGAGTCAGTGCGATCTCTGGTCGCCACATGGCGGTCC
>JAAELU010000468.1 GCA_024226255.1 bacterium
AGAGTGAAGAGCGTGTCCGGATCGATGGTCTGACCGGCCTGGCCACCCGGACAGCCGCCGCCGAAATGGTCGATGCTCTTGTCGACGCGGGCAACGAGATCATCCACTGTGCCTTCATCGACATCGACGACTTCAAACACCTCAACGACAACCATGGCTACGCAGCCGGCGACCAAGCATTGATCGCCATCGGTGAGCTGTTGCGCTCTCAGGTACCGGCGAGCTGGACCGTAGCCCGCTTCGGGGGCGACGAGTTCGTCGCCATCGGCGCCGAACACTTCGAGTTCCGCGCCCTCATCGATGCCGAGATCCGCCTCAACGGCCACGGTTCGCTGCAGATCGCTCAGTCGCTCAGTGTCGGCCTCACCGCCATTCCAGCAGAGCGGGCAACAGCCGAGCACCTATTCCGAGAAGCGGCCTCCGCTCTCCGGTTCGCCAAGCGCCTCGGAAAGCACCAGGTCATGGAGATGACCGATGAACTAAGAGCTCTCGAGGAATCCAAGGTCAAACTCGGAGCAAGCGCCGACGCTGCACTCGACTCCGGGGATATCAGCCCCTGGGCGCAGAGGATCGTCGATCTTCGCAACCAAGAGACAGTCGGCTTGGAACTCCTGGCCCGTTGGCCACGCTCCGATGGCTCAATGCTGTTCCCGGACGACTTTGTTCCGGTCATAGAGGATCAAGGACGGGGACCCGCCCTCGGCATGCTGATGATCAAGCACGCAATCGAGGCACTCACTCATCCGTGGCTGCGCAACCGCTCCACGTTCATCACGGTCAACTTGTCGGCGCGTCACCTCTACCACCGACGTCTTCCCTCCGAGATCCTTGCCCTTCTGGGCCGGCACAGCGTCCTGCCGGAGCGCCTCGTGTTGGAGATAACGGAGTCTCAGCACCTACCGTCCTCGCCGATATGGCAGGAGACGGCACATCAGCTCCGGACGTTGGGCACCGGCCTGGCCATGGACGATTTCGGCTCGGGCTATTCCTCGATGGAGCAACTACTCCAGGTTCCTTTCACCCACCTCAAGGTCGATCGCGTCGTCACCCAAGCGTTGGACCGGCCCGGTGCGGCTGAGTTCGCTGCGTCGATCGCGGCCATGGCCGAGGGGGCCGGGATGGTCAGTATCGCCGAGGGCATCGAGACACCAGAACAGCTCGACGCCATGCAGGCGGCCGGATACAGGTTCGGCCAGGGCTACCTGCTCCACCGGCCAGAACCGTTGGCCGAAGTCATCGAGTCGTTCGCGCCGGCGAAGGGCAGCACTGCCGGCCGGCGCAATGATGACAGCGGCTCGGTTCAAAGGACCGGGCCCTGATTGGCGGCGGGGGTTCGGTCAGACCGCCTCGGCGGGCTCTTCGATCACGCGAAGCAAGGGTGCCCGCAGATCGGTGGTGACCTCGGTCGGGCGTCCACGAACCACCGGTCATCCACCGCATGACATTCGGGTCTCGCCAAATCGATGAGTTGAGGGGTGAAGCGATCTACCCAGAGGTGGATCCTCCCGAGAGGATCGATCGTTGCCGCGAGACCGAACTCGAAGCACCCAACCCACACACGCTCGCCGATCCAAAGGCAATCAACAAGCGGATCGGCCAGGCCGCAAGCGACGGATGCCCATGGTGGACCGACGAGTGGAAGGTCGGCATCACCTCAGTGGCCGCTCCGATCCTGACCCCCTCCGGCCGACTGGTGGCAGCATTGGGAATCTATGGACCCACCTACCGGTTCCCAGGAACTCACGACCCGGCCGCCATCGGCAGGCGGGTTGTGGAGGTGGGCCGACATATTGGTGATCACTTGGAGGACACATGACCGGACCCCTTCGCGTAGTCCACACCGATCCATCGGCAATGCCCGATTTCGAGCTCGAGCACCGGCTTCTCGCAGCGGCGGGACTGGAACTGGTTCTGCCGACCGACAGCTCCCCCGACTCGATCCTTGCTGTGGCACGCGACGCCATCGCGGCGATTCTCTACAACGCCCCAATCGATCGGCAGGTCATCGAGGGACTGCCGGCAGTTGGGCTGCTGAGCTGCTCAGCGGTCGGCACCGACAACATCGATAACGCTGCCGCAGCGGAGAACGGCGTTTGGATATCCAATACACCCGGTGAGAACACGACCGAAGTGGCCACCCACGCTCTGGCGATGACCTTGTCGCTCATCCGCCATCTTCCGTTCTACGACCGCGAGGTGCGCTCCGGAATCTGGAACGAGGTCGGCCCCGGCATACTTCGGCGGCCAGGATCGTTGACCCTCGGCATCGCCGGTCTCGGGGCCATCGGCAGAACACTCGCCAACTACGCCGAGCCGATCTTCGGATCCATTCACGGATACGACCCGTACGCATCAGAGTGGCCAGAACACGTCGAGCGACACGACAGCATCGGCTCGCTGCTTGCCGTATCCGACGCTGTCTCACTACACCTTCCGCTCACACCGCAAACGGAGGGTCTGATCAACGCCGAAACGATCGCCGCCATGAGACCAGGCAGCTATGTCGTCAACGCCGCGCGCGGCTCAATCGTCGATATTGACGCCCTGCTCGAAGCCCTCAACTCCGGGCATCTCGGTGGAGCAGCCCTGGATGTTCTCCCCCAGGAGCCGCCCCCAACCGACCATCCCCTGCTGAGCCACCCTCGCGTGATGCTCTCCCCTCACGCCGGCTACTACTCACGGGAGGCCAATGAGGGAGTACGCGCCACCGCGGTGCAGAACATCATCTCGTGGGTCGAGACGGGGCGTCCGATCCACACCGTCCTCGAAGGAACCCGATCAGCGAACCGGCGATGAAGCATGAGCTGTGATCCTCGGGGCAGCGGGGACACGCGGCCCGATCCG
>JAAELU010000469.1 GCA_024226255.1 bacterium
CCACGCCGTCAGCCAACACCGTTGAGGAAGTCCAGCACGCGCCTCGTCAGTAGCGTGGCAGCGACTTCGTCATAAGACGGCAGGCTGGCATCGGCAAAGAGATGCTTGTTGCCGTCATAGAGGAACAGCTGGCGATCCTCATGACCGTCAACAAGCTCCTGCGCTGCATCGAGGTCGCCTTCGCCGGCAAAGAACTCGTCGGCGTTCATCCCATGGATCTGCAAGGGGAGGGCGTCTGGCCACGTGGAGTCGAACTCACTCGGGGGCACGCATGCGCTGAACAACAGAGCACCGGTCGCACCGGGGCGCGTCTGCGCCAGTTGCTGAGCTGGGAGAACGCCGAGGGAAAAGCCGGCGTACACCAAGCCGTCGGCCAGCTCACGAGCGACGTCCACCCCGCGATCGATGATGGTCCGGAAGCCGATCTTTTGTGCGTAGCCGACACCTGCTTCGAGGTCGCCGAACATCTGACCTTCGTAGAGGTCAGGGGTGTGAACGGTGTGACCTGCTCGTGTTAGTTCATCAGCGAATCCGACGACGCCGGGCGTGAGTCCGTGAGCGTGATGAAACAACAAGACCTCTGCCACTGCTATCGACCCCCATAGTGTCGGAACGCGGTGGCCACATCCTTGCAGCTCGCGCTTGTTCGGCGGTGCCACGCCGGCAACCAAGGTCGACGTACGGCACTCCCGGCGTTGGAGGGTGACCTAGGCGATCGTTATCGCGACCACGCAGGGTGCGATGAGCGTTTCCGTCCGAACGGCCCACCTGGCTGCCACGGTCAGTGGTGGAGGCACCCAGATCGCCGGCGTACCCGATATTCGCAGCGGAGGTAGTGCCGCAGTGTTGCGCTGTCC
>JAAELU010000470.1 GCA_024226255.1 bacterium
CAACCGGTGCCCAACGTCGTTCCCGTCCATGCGGGAGCGCATGTAGCAGCGCGCACCGCGACGCTCACATCAATGGAGCTGCGCAGCAGCTCCCAAGGAACGCCGCAGGCCTTCCCGTGGAGGTGACGGGATTTGAACCTATCAAGCCCACCACACCAGCCCGGCAACCGGCGCCCTACGTCGTCCCCGTCCATGCGGGAGCGTATGTAGCAGCGCGCACCGCGACGCTCACATCGGGTGGAGGTGACGGGATTTGAACCCGTGACTTCTACGTTGCGAACGTAGCGCTCTGCCGGGCTGAGCTACACCCCCGGACGAGGTTGGATTGTAGACGGGTAGCGAGGAAGTCGATTCAGCTCAGGGAACAGCAACACAATCGTCCATCTCATCACTGGTCGCCAACGACGGCGGGTCATAGTGACGGTCAAGTGCGATCTCGCCCTGACCGTCGCCATGTTCGTATCGCCAGTGGTCGGGGAACTCGACTCGGTAGTCAGCGGCCAAAGCAGTCGCCCCGGCTGCATCGATCCAGAGTCCGACGTTGTCGAAAAGGACTCCGGGCATCCGGGCGAAGCGCCATTCATCGCTGATCCGCTGATCAATGACCACATCGAACCCGCCGATCGTCGGGGGAGGCACCAGGCCCGCTCCAATGTCCTCAGCGATTCGGTCCGTGCGTTTATCGGCTTCCCAGTACGAACGCCGCGATGGGGTCTCCCCCAGATCTTGGCCCATGATTGGGAAGTCCTTGGGTACACACACCGGGTCGATCCGATACAACACGTTGAGGTATGCCTGGTGTTCAGAGGCAAAGGCTTCGGCGGCAGCCAAGTCGACCGGCGGGTCCATCAACACGATCACGAGCGTGCAGTCCTCGCGATCGTTCCTCGGATGACAGAGTCGCAGCACAGGCGCGATTCCACTCAATGTTGACTGCACCTCGGACGTGACGGATTCGCCGGGCATCCGTGGCGCCTCAGCCGTGGAGGACGTCGTCGAGATCTCATCAGACACACTGCACGCGCCAACCACCAGCACGAGAAGAAACAGAGCGATCAGAGCCCTCATGACGTTATGACGCAGCGAAGCTCGAAGTGGTTCCGTCCGTTGTGCTCGAAGTGCACCTATTCGAGGTGTTTAGGCACAATCAACGTCAGCGATCGAGCTGAGCCCGCAGCCGTTCCTGGACGATGGTCGTTGTCAGGTCGGCTCGGCTGCGTTCAATCAGCGACCGGGCTACGTCGGTGGTGCGTCGTAGCTGCGAGGTCATGCCGTCGGGGTAGTCCAGGGCTGCGAGGAGGTCGTGAATGATCTCCATGTCAGCGAAGGTGGCCTCAGCCAGTTCTAGATCGCCTTTGCGGAGCTGATCGAGGAGTCGGCGCCGCAACTCCCCTACGGCCTCGCCAAGGCCCTTCAAATAGGGAACCGCGTGCATCTGCAGATCAGAAGGCAGCGGCAGCGGTCGACCTTCGACAAGAGCCGCGGTCGTCTCGGCCTCGGCGTACTCCTTGACAGCGTCGTAGTAGAACCCGGCGTGGTAGATGTCGGAGTGCGCGGCCAGCAACGGTTCGATCTCGTCGATGAGTGCTCGCACCTCATCCATGAGTGCCCGGGCACTCTCGGTCTCTTGCCGATGTAGCGCCCGAATTGCCTTTGATGAACCCTGGATGATGCGGCGGCAGTTCTTGAGCGCCAGTTCACGTGCCGAGAATTTGGCGTCGAGTTCTAGTCGAACGGCGGCCTCGAGAGCGCCCAGGTCCAGAGGTGAGCCAGTTGACAATGCCTAGCCGGCGACTACACGGACAGTCGAAGGCTGGTTCGACTCGCGACGCGGTGCCGGCGCCTCGGCCACACCCACGCTCGGGGCCCCAATTCGCGGGGTGTTAGCCAGCGCGTACGAACGCTGCCGAGTCATGAGGAGGAGCATGACGTATGCCCCGATAGCTAGATCGAATCCGATGGTGATCCCAAGCGGCAGCACGCTCCCCGTGACCAACGCGGCCCCCAGGCTCGTCACGGCACCAATCGAGAGGAACAGGAGAAGACGGCGGCGACGAATCGACTGGCGGCGGCGTGCCATGAGATGTTGGGCATCAGACGCGGCCACCGTTGCAAGTAGCTCGTTGGAGCGTTGGAAGCTCCGGGTTGCGGTCATTGGGGCGCGCCGTCGACTCTCAAAGAACGACGGTAGAAGAAATGCAGCCCACACAGCACCTATGAGCAGAAATACCAGCAGAGGCATTTTTGTTGATTCCCTTACTTTTGCCTGACGCGATCGTAGGCAGCCGCCCCCCAGCTACCAAGGATCTCTGGCCAGCGCCAGTTATTGGCTTCCATTGTGGTCGCTTTCGGGCGTTACGAGCAACTCGGCTGCGTGCCACAAAGCCGGCCCGATGACCGCCAGCGACTCGCGCACCGCCCGCTCCGACCCGGGCAGATTGACGATCAAGCTCGTACCAACGATTCCGGCGACACCGCGCGACAGCATTCCGTGGGGATTCTTCCCGAAGGTGGCGGCTCGCATCGCTTCGGCTAGGCCGGGGGCGGAACGCTCGATGACCCGGGCTGTGGCTTCCGGCGTGACGTCACGCTGCGAGAATCCGGTGCCGCCGCTCGTCACTATCAGGTTCGCCTCGGTGACGAGAGTCTTGAGAGCGGTCGAGACCGGATCTACCCCGTCGGCGACGACATGGACATCGGCAACCTCGAACCCGAGCTCCTGGAGCAACTCCGCAGCCGCCGGGCCTGAACTGTCGACCGCTTCACCGCGGCTCACCCGATCGCTGACCGTGAGTACGGCTGCCTTCACCTTTGCCAATCTCCCGACTTGCCGCCGGTCTTCGATACGAGCTGAACGGGACCGATCACCGCTCCCTTGTCGATCGCCTTGACCATGTCGTAGAGAGCAATGACGCCAACACCGGCTCCGGTGATCGCTTCCATCTCCACGCCGGTCCTGGCCGTCACTTCCACGGTCACCACAACGCGAGCCCCCGCTTCCGTCGGCTCGACATCGACAGCGATGGCATCGATGCCAATTGGGTGGCACAGCGGCACGAGGGCCGGCGTTTGTTTGGCCCCCTGAATAGCGGCGATCCGAGCCACCGCCATCGCATCACCTTTGGGCAAGCTTCCGGCGAATAGCGCCTCTTTGGCGCCGGCGGACATAGCGAGATGGGCTTCGGCGACGGCAACACGACGGGTCGCCGACTTACCGCCAACATCTACCATACGGGCATGACCCTCATCATCGAGATGAGTCAGTTCAGGCATTGAGAGCCTCCTCACGACTTCGGGTCTCCGGCGCCCGGAACAGTTCCAGCTCCACCGTGTCACCAGCGCTGATGGTACCGACCCCGACGGGAACCACTGCGAACGCGTCCGCCAGAGCCAGTGCTGTAAGAACGTTGGACTGTTGACCTCCCGATTTGGTAACCAGCAGGCGATCCCCGTCGCGGGCAACCGCGGCACGGACAAAGACGCTCTTGGCAGGATCTGTGGCGAAGTCTTCATCGGCCACACCAATGACGCGGGAGCGAAAGAGGGCGGTTGACCCCATCATGTGTAGCAGGGCGGGACGCAAGAACTGCTCGAAAGCCACGAATACCGACACCGGATTGCCGGGCAGACCAAACAGCGGAGTGCCTCCCAGCGAGCCGAACGCAAACGGTTTGGCCGGCTGCATCGCCACCTTCCAGAACTCGACGGTGCCAAGCGCAGCCAACTCCTGTTTGACCAGGTCGTATTCACCCATCGAGACGCCGCCGCTGGTGACGACCACATCCGCGTTGCGAGAGGCTTGCCCAAGAGTCCTGTTGAGCGCTTCGGCATCGTCGGGAACAATTCCGTAGTCGACGACAACCGCCCCAAAGTCCTCGAGAGCCGCTTGCAAGGTCGGGCGATTGGTATCGCGAATCTTGCCGAGCTCGAGCACTTCTGTTTCCGGAGGTACTACCTCGTCACCCGTTGACATGATGGCAACCGTTGGACGCCGGGTGACCTTCGGAAACGCAACTCCAACCGAGGCGAGGACTCCGAGATGCGCCGCACCAAGGCGAGTGCCGGCGGTGAGCACCGTGGTTCCCGCTGCGATATCGCCCCCGGCGAGTCGCACGGCAGTCCCCACCGGGGCAGCCTCTCGGATCTCCACGATGGCGCTTCCGGCATCGGTGTCCTCAACCTTGACCACGGCGTCGGCACCGGCCGGCAGCGGTGCCCCAGTCATGATCTTGATGGCGGTTGCCGGCTGTACTGACCGTGTCGGCACTGAACCCGCCGGGATATCTTCGAGCACGCGCAGCGAAGTGGGGGCCGCAACCACGTCTTCAGCCCGTACCGCGTACCCGTCCATTGCAGAGTTCGCGAAGGGCGGCACGTCGTGGGACGCCACAACGTCTTCGGCAAGGACCAGGCCGCGGGCTTCTCGAAGCGTCGCCGACTGGACCGGTAACGTCTCGACGGCGTCCAGAACCGCGGCTTGCGCCTCAGCGAGGGGCCTCATGACGTGACCCGGTTTTCGCTGCGTGACACGATACGGACGATGTTGTCCTTGTGGCGCCAAATGACAAGGGCCGCTGTAAGAGCCGCCCAAAGGATCGACCAACCACGGTGGCCGGCAAAGAGAAATACTGGGACGTAGAGGGCCATTGCTCCCAAAGAAGCCACCGAGGCCGTCTTCGTGCCGACAACCACAGTTACCCATGCCAGCGCCAAGATCACTCCAAGGATGGGCTCGAGCCAGATCGCTCCGCCAATGGCGGTGGCGACGCCGCGCCCGCCTCGGAAGTGATGCCAGATGGGAGCAACATGGCCAACCGTTGCGGCAAAAGCACATGCGAATCCAACAGTGGGACCGGCCAGAAGCGCTCCCAGCGCCGCCGCCACCAGGCCCTTGAGCAGGTCACCGAGCAGTACGGCGGCTGCGGCTTTCTTGCCCAAGGTGCGGAAGACATTGGAGGTGCCGGGATTCCCGCTCCCATGCTCGTATATGTCGATTCCCATGCGGCGTGAGACGTGCACAGCGAAGTCGACACTGCCAATCAGATAAGCACCGACCAACGCGATGATGCCCAAGAAAGTGTCATTCACCTGATCGAGTTTAGGGGTGTAAGGTCCGACCTCTGAGGGACCAGTAACAAGAAGGTGAGAAGATTGATCGGGGTGTTCGGCGGGTCGGGGTTCTACGAGTTCCTCGAGGACGCACGCGAGCTTGAAGTATCCACGCCGTACGGGCCGCCGGCGGCTCCGTTGATGGTGGGAACGGTCGCCGGGGCCGAGGTTGCTTTTCTGGCCCGACACGGCGTGAACCATCAATTCCCGGCTCATAAGGTTCCATTTCGAGCCAACGTCTGGGCGATGAAGGAACTTGGTGTTACCTGCGTCATCGGACCATGTGCCGTCGGCAGCCTGCAGAAGCACATCGAACCGCGCAGCTTCGTCGTCTGCGATCAGCAATACGACGCCACCCGCGGTCGCGACGGCACCTTCTTCGACGGGCCCGAACTCGAGCACCTCTCCTTTGCGGATCCATACTGCGGAGACCTCCGTACCATCGCTCTCGACGCCCTGAAAGGCGTTGGAGCAGTCGCCCACGACGGGGGCACCGTTGTCGTCATCGAGGGGCCCCGGTTCTCGACTCGCGCCGAGAGCGCGTTCTTCGCATCGCAGGGATGGGAAGTGGTCAACATGACCCAATCCCCTGAAGTTCAGCTAACCCGCGAACTTGGCATGTGTTATGTCAATATCTCTGTCGTCACCGACTACGACGTCGGCGTAGCCGGCGATGTGGCCCCGGTCACCCACGAAGAGGTATTGCGGCAATTCGAAGCATCAGTTGATATTCTGAAGGCAGCCGTGCGCGTGATGATCCCGGCCACTGCCGGGGCACATATATGTCAAAGCGAGGCGGAGTGACACAAGGGGGGACCGATTCGACCGCTTTCAAGCGACCGACTGCCGCGCCACAAAGCTCTCGTGACGAGTCAGATTCTGTTGGCAGCTCCGCCGACTGCCAACGGCGGCGTCCTTTTGGACGCAACTTCGGGACCACGTGTCGTCCACATTCTCCTCGGAGAACTAGGACTGATGCGCAGGTATCCCTTTCGGTGGCTCGGGGCTTCGTCAGGCATCCTGTCGAAGGCCCCCTCCCCGTGATACCGATCGCAAGTCCCCCACCATTCCCCCTGCTTGCGTGAGGTTCCCTCCCCCTTCGGGGGGAGGGACACGGGGAGGGTTCTCCCCACGGTGACAGAAGACAGAAGTCAGGCGCGCCCTCCGCCGGTCGAGGCACACGCGTCTCCTCCCCCGTTGCACGCCGCTTTGGGCGGACAACACTTGGGGGGAGGTGGGCTGCCCTGCGGGCAGCTTGGGAGGGGGACGCGGAGGGACCCAGCAGACCGCAACACGGGTCGGCGGACACGTCACCGCCGCGATGGCTCGGCTCGCACTCACTTCGCGACTGGACGCAACGTTCGCTTTGTCGACTACCTTCGCAACCCCCCTCGGCTCGCAAGGCCTCGCCACTCCCCCCAAACGTCTGCCTCCCAAAGCGGAGTCAGACGGGGGGAGAGACACCGTCCACGCACCCACGGCTTGGTAGCTGTAATCGCACAGTCACCACCGGCTCCCGTGCAGCGCACAGTCACCGCCGCATTTGAGCCGACCTCCGCGTCTCCTCCCCCGTTGCACGCCGCTCTGGGCGGACAACATCTGGGGGAGGTGGGCTGCCCTGCGGGCACCCGGGGAGGGGGAAGCGGAGTCGCGACTACACCGCAACGAGGGCCGGCGAATACGTCACCGCCGTCGAACGAACCCCTTCCATCGGGGGGACCACCAACCTATGTTCGAGCCATGTACTGGATGGCTCGCCCCCCATATTGGCGCTGGCTTGGGGCAGCAGCCGTGATTGTCCTCGCCGCCTACATGGACCTGAGCGGACCGGCTACCGAGCAATACCCGTTCGTCGCCTCCGACGCCAACATCGGTGAACTACCTGAGATCGAATGGCGTGAGATTCCGGTCGGTGTTCTCCCCACCTATGGCGACCTCACCGGGGTGGCTGGCTCTCGGCTGGACGCCGGGACCCCATTGAGCCGTGGGCTTCTGGTGCCACTCGACGCGGTGCCGGCAGACTGGTGGTCAATGCCAGCCGACCTACCGCCGCAAGCGACCGTCGGCAGCAGGGTGCTGATTGCAATGTTCAACCCTGAGATGGAGGTTGAAGGAGTAGTCGTGGCTGCCGCCAGCGCTTCGACCTTCGGCGGCCACAGTCCGGGACTGCTCGCCGTCCCCCCGCAGCATGCAGCCGCGGTGGCTGCAGCTCTCAGCCAGCATCGAGCCACTCTCCTCATCCGGCGGGGTTAGCGGGACCACACAGACGATGGCCTAACCTCGCCTGATGCTCGACGCCATCATCTGGGGACTCATCCAGGGTCTAACTGAATTCCTGCCAATCTCATCGAGCGGCCATCTAGTGCTCGTACCTGCGGTCTTGGGTCGAGACGCCCCCGACCTGGCGACATCGGCAGTTCTTCACCTGGGCACCTTGGCAGCAGTCCTGGTGTTCTTTCGCGCTGAGGTGAGTGAGATCATTCGCTTCACTACGACCGGCAAGCGGCTGCTGCGGCTGCTCGTCATCGGAACAATCCCGGCGGCAGCCATCGGCTTCACCTTCCGCGATGGCTTCGAGAGCCTCAATGACAACCCGCGAGGCGTGGCGGTTGCACTGATCCTCACAGGCTTGGCACTGTTCGCCACCCGCTGGATCCCTCGAGGCGAACGCACTCTCACCGATGCCAAGGATTCTGACTCGCTGATTCTCGGTTTTGGGCAAGCGTTGGCGCTCATCCCAGGAGTATCACGATCGGGCAGCACGATCGCTACCGGCTTGCTGCGCCGATTCGACCGTGCAGAGGCGGCTCGCTACTCATTCTTGCTCGGAATCCCTGCAATCGCCGGCGCTGGGCTGCTGGAGTTCGTCGACCTGGCACGGGACGGTGGCGGAATCACTGCCGCGACCTGGGTCGGCATGGGAGTCGCCGCCGTCTCCGGTTATGGAGCCATTGCTTTGCTCCTCCGGTTGATCGGACGGGTCGGCCTGGTGCCATTCGGCGTCTACTGCGTGGGCTTCGGCACGCTGGCGCTTCTCCTCATTTAGCCGACATCTCACATTCGCAGGCATAAGTCTCAACAGAACGGGGTTGCACCACCGATGGCGATCTTCAGCAGAAAAACCAAACCAACCAAGCTCGAGTCGCTCAACGAACTGGAGCCGATGCTCGAATCCGGCAAGCCGGTGCTCCTCGACCTGATGCAGCAGAACTGCGGGCCGTGTCGGATCATGGACGGCATCGTCAACGAGCTGGCCAACGAGTACGGCGAAAGCGCCCACATCGTCAAAGTGGATGTGACCAAGGTCCCAGGTGCCGCCGCCACGTTCGGCGTTCGTTCCACCCCAACGTTCGTTCTGCTCGGCACCGCAACGAAGAAGACCTCGAAGAAGGCTCAGCGCAAAGGTAAGGCACAGAAGGCACCCTCCGACAGGATTTCGCCTCGCTGGCGCCAAAGCGGTCTGGTCAAGAAGGACCAGCTATCGCGCGTTCTCGAAAGCAACGGCGCCAACAAGGCCTAGCTGCGCCCGATGCAGGGGCCTCTGGAGCCGCCGGGAACGCCGCCGGCGTTCCCGCTCACTTCGTGTAGTCGTAAAAGCCCCTACCCGCCTTACGGCCCAGCAGTCCAGCTTCGACCATCCGCCGCAGCAGCGGTGGCGGCGCGTAGCGAGCCTCACGGAACTCCTCGAAGAGGGACTCAGCTACAAACAGCATCGTGTCGTTGCCAATCAGATCCGACAGCGTCAGCGGCCCCATCGGATGGGCGGCGCCATTGACCATTCCGGCATCGATGTCCTCTTTGGATGCAAAACCTTCCTCATACATCACAATGGCGTCGATGATGTAGGGCACTAGGAGTTTGTTGACGACGAACCCCGCCCGGTCCTTGGCGTGGACGACGACCTTGCCGAGCTGGTCGGTGGCAAATGCTGCCGCCCGAGTAACCACCTCATCCGAAGTGACGACACTGCGGACAACCTCGACCAACGGCATCACTGTCGCAGGATTGAAAAAATGGAGTCCGACAACGGACGCTGGTCGCGATGTTGCCTGCGAGATTCGAGTAATCGGAATCGACGACGTATTCGAGGCAAGAATCGCATCAGTCGATTCGACAATGGCATCAAGATCGGCAAAAAGCTGCTTCTTGAGTTCCTCGTTCTCGGTCGCGGCCTCGACGACCAGGTCACGATCGGCCATGGCCGCCAGATCGGACCCAAACGTGAGTCGGCCCAGTGTTGCGTCGCGATCTTCCTCGCTCAGCTTGCCCCGTTCAACAGCCTTCGTCAGCGACTTGCCGACACGGCCCGCGGCCGCCTCGGCGAACTCGGCCGTAACTTCGTGGACGACCACGTCGATCCCAGCTTTGGCGCATACCTCAGCAATGCCTCCACCCATCTGACCGCCACCAACCACGCCAACTTTGCTGATCAAGAGACAACCTCCGTGAGTCCGTGATCCGAGGCTAGGCGGAGTGAGCGAGACGTGGGAATCGGGAAGGAAGCGCCGCGCCCTCGCCCAACCACCCCGTTGGCGCACCCTTTATGTGTGCCCGGGCGGGTTCGGGATGGCGGCGAAGGCTTGGCGACGGTTCTCGACGATCTCATAACCGATCTGCTCGATCGAATCCATGAGCCAGAGGTAGGCACCCTTGCCCTCGCCGTAGTCCGCCTCGGCCAGGCCCTGGATCCTGCCCTGCTCGGATAGCTGTTTCACTTGGCGGTAGTTGGGACGCGGCTCGGGCACATAGACCCCGAGCGTCTTGCCGCCGGCTTGATTCAGGATCGAAAAAACGGGCACGTCCGAGGGGCCGTCGGCAATGTAGATCATGTTGCGCAGCGGAACGCGACGCTGCGACTCGTCCATACGGGCGTTGACATCAACCTGTCGGCTCTTGTTGACGCCCTTGTTGATTTCGAAGACGGCGCGACTCTTGGATGTGTTGTCGATGCTGTAGCTGAGGTACTTGATTGCTTCACCCTTGTCCGCCACGGGGAGCTTGTCCCTGAACCCGGGTCCCGCCGAGGCCTCAACAAAGTTGTTCGCCCAAATCCCGTCCAGATGCGGAGCGATGGGGCTGCCCTCGATCATTGGTCGCAGCCCAGTCGACACGACGTAGTGCTCGACGGTGATTCCCTCTCGGACAAACTCGGGAACCGATGCCACCCGCTGTTTGGTCGCGGCAAAGAACTCGGGGATCCCCGGACACGGTGTCAGCTCGGCGCCGAGTTTGCGTAGCTTCTCATTGGTCAAGCCATCGAATATCCCAGCCTCCACGTAGGCGAGGATGTGGAGCAGATAGGCCATCTCGGGAGCGACCAATTCACCACGGGTCCTGTGGTACTCAACGAGGCCATCCACCTCGCCCCAAAAGACTGCTGGGTCGACTCCATACTCGTCGAAGATCGGCCCTTGCATGTTGTCTGGGATCAGCGTGCGATCGAAGTCCCAGATGCAGGCGATAACCGTTTGGGTGTATAGAGGTACCGGCATGGGGTCAGCCTAGAAGGTATTGAAGATCAACAACCGGGGCATATCCAGCGACGACGGCCGCGGCAAGAGACCTGGGAGGCTGCTGAGCAATCCAGCAGACTCCTAAGGAGTCTCGTGGGCTCCGAACCAGACACCGTTCTCGTCGAACCACCAGCCCTGGAGCTGACAGGGTGCAGCTCGCAACGAGGAGTGGGCATCTCCCAAGCGGTTGCAGGGCACGAGGACGGTCACGTCCCAACCGCGACCTGCCAACGCCCAGGTAGCCGACGCCAGCTGCTCGAGGTCGTATTCATCGTCAGCGACTATCTCGACGATGCGCATATCGCCGGCGACAACTGCGGCGACACCTGCCGCTCCATCCGGGAGGGCACCATCGACGAGCTCGCCGAGGGACATCTGCTGCACTCGCTCGCGACGAGCCGTGTAGGCATCCACGACGCCGGCTGTTACGTGAGCTGCGACGTCAAGCGTCTCTTCGATCAACAACGCCATCTAGAGCCCCTTACCTAGCCGCCAACAATGTGTTCATCCGTACGATCGCCCTGCGCGTGCGGCCGTTGCTTACACAAGTGTAATTCAATATGGCGACCAGTGGAAACGGAGAGCAACCGTTCCGCACGCATTGTGCTTGCCGGTAGTCTCGGACCTATGGCAATGGACATGCAAGAAGCTCGGGCTGAGGTAGGCCTAACGAGCTCCCAGGTGCAGGAGCGGGCGGCGCGCGGTGATATCAACCACGTCGAACTCGAACACAGCCGAAGCACTGCCGAGATCGTTCGCGCCAACGTAGTCACGAGGTTCAACATCCTGCTCGGCGTGCTTCTCGTTGTGATCCTGGTGGCGGTGCGCGCTCCAAAGGACGCCCTGTTCGGAATCGTCCTGGTCACCAATGCCCTAATCGGGATCGTCCAGGAGCTCCGCGCCAAGGCGACACTTGACCGACTGGCCGTGTTGACGGCACCCAAGGTGTCTGTGGTGCGCGACGGCCAGCCGACCGAAATCGACGTGTCTCAAGTCGTTCTGGATGACCTGGTCATGCTCGGAGTCGGTGATCAACTACCGGTGGACGGCTCGGTCGTCGGCACCCAAGGCTTGGAGATTGATGAATCCCTACTGACCGGCGAATCTGATCCGGTCGCCAAGTCCCGCGACGATGCTGCTCTCTCGGGGAGTTTTGTGGTCGCCGGTAGTGGCAGCTACCGGGCAACCCGTGTCGGCGAGAATGCGTACGCGGTCGCCTTGGCCAAAGAAGCGAAACGTTTCACCCTCGTCAAGAGCGAACTACGCGACGGGGTCGACTGGATCCTGCGAGCCATCACGTGGATCGTGGGTCCAATCATCGCTTTGCTGGTGTGGAGCCAGCTGCGGGCCGAATCCACATTCACTGAAGCGCTCCGATCGGCAGTGGCGGGCGCAGTCGGGATGATCCCGCAGGGCCTGGTTCTACTGACCTCGGTTGCCTTTGCGGTCGGGGTCATCAGGCTTGGTCGGCGCAGCGTTCTGGTTCAAGAGCTTCCGGCGATTGAGGGTCTCGCTCGGGTCGACACAGTTTGTTTCGACAAGACCGGGACCCTCACCGAAGGTGCGCTCGTGGTCCAAGGTGTCGAACGGCTCGATGGAGCCGATCCGGCGGCTGCATTGGGTGCACTCGGTAGGACCGAGAGAAGCCCGAATGCGACATTGCGAGCGATCGCCAGCGCTTACCCGTCCCCCGGTTGGCACGCTGTCGATGCAGCTCCATTCTCTTCAGCTCGCAAGTGGAGTGCCGCCGAGTTCACCAGCCAAGGGACATGGGTTTTGGGCGCACCGGACATCGTCGGAGCCGGTTCCCCCGACGTCCTGGCCAAGGCCGAGGTCTATGCAGCTCAGGGCCGACGAGTGCTCCTCTTGTCGGCAACCCAACGACCGCTCGTCGGCACCGACCAGCTTCCGGGTGACCTGCGCCCCGTGGCCCTTGTTGTGCTCGGCGACACAATCCGCTCCGACGCTGCCGAAACACTTCGATTCTTCGCCGAGCAGGGTGTCCAGGCGAAGGTCATCTCCGGCGATCATCCCGACACTGTTGCCGCGATCGCTCGAGAGGTAGGAGTGCCCGGCAGCCAGCACGTCGTCGATGGGCGCAACCTCCCGGAGGACATCGATGCACTGGCAGAGGTGATGGATCGCAACAGTGTCTTTGGGCGAGTTACGCCGTATCAGAAACGTGCCATGGTCGGTGCTCTGCAATCGCGGGGCCACGTCGTTGCGATGACCGGCGACGGCGTCAACGACGTCCTCGCCCTCAAAGACGCCGACATCGGGATCGCGGTCGGTTCGGGAAGCGCCGCCTCGAGAGCCGTGGCGCAGCTTGTTTTGGTTGATGGATCGTTTGCCACCATTCCCGGCGTTGTGGCTGAGGGCCGCAGGGTGATCAACAACATCGAGCGGGTCGCCAACCTGTTTGTCACCAAGACGATTTACGCGGTCTTTATTGCCCTCGCCACGGGCCTCGCCCTGCGACCCTTCCCGTTCCTGCCGAGGCACCTCACTCTGGTGGGCTCGGTGACCATCGGCATCCCGGCCTTCTTCCTGGCGCTGGCACCAACCACAGGAAGGGCTCGGTCCGGTTTCATCAAACGGGTTCTCAGCTTCTCGATCCCCACAGGTGTCGCCGCCGGAGTTGCGACGTTCTTGGCGTATGAGCTCGCCCTGTCGGAAGTGGGCCTGCGTCGCATCGTCGAAGCCCGCACTCTGGCAACTCTGGTGATCGCCGCGGTCGGACTCTTCGCTCTGGGGATGGTCAGCCGTCCGGTGGTCGGTTGGAAGAGGGGCCTGATGTGGTCTATGGCGGGGTTGCTCGCCCTCTTGTTCTTGGCCCCCGGCTCACAGGACTTCTTCGATTTGGCGCTGCCGCGACCCGCCATCCTCATGGCTGGTGTTGGCATCGTGGCCATCACCGGTGCACTGATGATCGGTGGCCTGCGCGCCGTCGGCTGGATTCGCCACATGCCGGACTATCTACGCGAGCACCCGCCAGATCCCAGCGGGGCGTGGCAGCGCACTCAGGCACGAATTCAGGGCTGGTTCGCGACCACACCCCCACCCACTGACGAGATCGAGAGCACCGCGTCGGATCCTGTCTCGCAATCGCCGCCCGGCAGGCGAAAGGCAACTCAGGCAGCACCAGCCAAGACCGAGGAGCCCGAACCACTGCGTGAGATCGATTGGTTCGATCCCGACGCCGACTTCTAGGAGTCTGCTGACGTCGCGACCGACCCAGCTCAACCGAGACCGTCGAGGAATCTGATCAGCGCCGCGTTGACCTGTTCTGGTTGTTCCTGCTGAGTCCAATGGCCGGAACCGGTCACGTGCTCGACCGTCAGCTCGGGAATCCAACGCTCCATCCCATCGGCCAAGGATGCCGGCAGGACCGGATCGGAATCGGCGGTGACCATGAGCGTCGGCAACTGGATCTCCGCGTTCTCAAAGCTCGCCAGAGCCGCATGGTTGGCGTCGATATTGCGGTAGTAGTTGAGCGGCGGTGCCATCCCGCCGGCCACGAAGGCATCACGATACGTGCCGAAGTCGGCATCGGACATGAACCCGGAGTCCGTGGCGATCGATCCATAGACCCTTTGCAGGAAGCCGTCGGGGTCCTTCTCGAAACTCGCCTCCGTCCGGCCTACTTCTTGAAAGGCGATGACGTAGCCGAAGCGGTCGGCCAGATGCTCTCGCATGTAGTCGATCGTGGGAAACCCAACACACCAGCCCCGGTACGGCACGTTGAGGCTGGCGAGCGCTCGAAATCGATCGGGGTGCATCACTGCCGCAGTCCACATAATGATGCTGCCCCAATCGTGTCCAACGAGAACCGGTGTGCCCAGATCTGCGGCGTCGATCAGGCCAATGACGTCTTCGACCACGCTGGTCAAGCCGTAGGCATCACTGGCATCTGGTTTCGAGGAGCCGCCGTAGCCCCTGCAATCGAGAGCGACCGCCCGATACCCGGCCGCGGCCAGGGCTGGGAGCTGATGGCGCCAAGAATGTTTGGTCTCTGGCCAGCCGTGGACGAGCAGTACGGCGGGGCCCTCACCGGCTTCCGTGATCGCCAGCTCGATGCCGTCACCCACGGGTATGGTCGATTCATTCACGCCCGCAGGCTAGGTGTGTTGGTGCCCTCGTCGGAAGGGGTTGACAGAATCGGACTGTCGAGGTCGCGACATTGTGGACAGACGAGCCTGCCCTGGCACGTTCGGAACGAACATGGCAAGGCAATCAAACGCGCAGCAAAGACGAGCCAAACGTGAAGAGCAAGAGCGCCTCAGAGCGGCCGCTGAACGCAAGCGCAAGATCCGCAACGGCCTGATCGGTGTGGGCATCGTCATCTTTGTGGCCTTATTCGCCGTGGCCATTTGGCCCGCTCCCGATGAGGGCAACACCACGGCCGAAGCGTGGGACCTGCCCCAGCTCGACGGAGACGGGCGCATCGCCCTGGCCGATTTCTCCGGCAAACCAACCGTCGCCGCGTTCTTCGCCTCATGGTGCACTGTCTGCGAACACGAAATCCCCGAGTACCTGGCGCTGTCTGAAGATCTGGGCGACACCGTCAACTTCGTCGGAATCAACACTCTCGACAATGGGGCAGGCATCGGCGATGCCGAGAAATGGGGAATTGCGGGCAAATGGCCGCTCGCACGCGACATCGGCAACGGCAACGGCTCGGCGCTCGGTCAGAACACATTTGGAGCGTCGGGCATGCCGATGACCGTCATCTATGACGAGCGGGGAACTGCGGTGCAGATCGTGCGACGCGGGCTGTCACGTGAGCAGGTCATCGACCTACTCACTCAGTTCACCGGCTACGAGGCGTAGCTTTCAGTGCGTTTGACGAAGGCTGGTCAGACAACGTCAATGCAATCGTGTCTGCGGTGCGGTCTAGATGTGAGAATTCAGATGTCAGATGTGAGAAAGAGCCAGTTACCAGTTACCAGCTACCAGTTACCAGTTACCAGTTGCCAGTCGAACGTCCGACCGGTTTCTGTCATCTGATAACTGACATCTGACTTCTGGCTCAGGCCGGCGCGTTGCTGACGAATTCGAAGTTCTTGGAGCGACCGAATTGGTCTTCGACGTGCACTATGAATGTCTTTCCGGGTGGCGCTTCTGGGAAGAAGACTTTGACTTCCCATTCGCCGCCGTCGCCGACAGTCGTTTCGCCTGAGCCGTACTCGGAGGTCACTGTCACGTTCGATCCGGGATGGCCCGAGCCGTAGTACACGTCATACGGCGGGTCTTCCTCGCATGAGCCGAATTTGAAATGGGCCGTGAAGGGTTCACGATCAGGCGCATCGTAGAAGACGACCACTACATCAGTCGCCTTGTTGCCGGCAGCGTCCTTTGCTGTCACGACAACTCGGTTGCGCCCAGGCCGCAGCGTGACGTTCATCCGCCACCCGCCTTCCTTGTTGACCTCGCCGACAAACGTACCGGCCGTGATAGTTGCCCCTGGCTCGGTCACACCCTTGAAGGTCACCTTCTTCTCCGCGAACCGCTGCCGGTTCTCCGGGAATGTGATCTCAATGATCGGCGGCGTCGTATCGGGTGGTTTGGTGGTGGTCGTCGGTGGCGGCTTGGTGGTGGTCGTGGTCGTTGTCGTGGTCGTAGTCGTCGACGTGGTTGAGGTCGTGGTCGTTTCCGGCGTCTCGGTGGTCGACGTCGTCGGAGGCAAGGCAACAACGGAAGGATCGACTGTCACGGCTGGCCGTGTCGTCGTGGTCGTCGGCGCCTCGGTGGTGGTGGTGGTGGTGGTCACGGTGTCGGCTACCGGCACCTGTGGTGGTGGCGTGCGGAATGCCGCCCCGGCCGCGATGAACAAGAACACACCGGCACCGACCATGGCAAGATTGACTACCTTGATGACGACAGCTCTGCGGACCACGGTGGCGAAGGCCGCTGGAGCGGCCGCGGTGGCAAGGCTCTCGTTGATGGCGAGTGAGGCGCTGCGTGCTCTGGCGTCGAGGGGGTTCATACCAGGTCTCCCGACTCGAGGCCAAGGCGCTCACTGAGACGAGCCCGGCCTTTGAAAAGGTGCACTTTTACGGTGCCTTCAGCGCACTCGAGGATCTCTGCGATGTCGGCGACAGAGCGGTCCTCGAGATAGTGGAGAGCAATGGCTTGCGCCTGGCGTTTCGGAAGGGCTCGGACTTCTTTCCAGAAGACCTCGTCCTCGGCCGGCAATGCCGGCAGATAGGACTGCTGGGGCTTCAGACGAGCCATGGTACGAGCCTCACGTACGCTGCGGCGGAAGCGTGAAACAGAGAGATTGGCTACCACTCGCCGAACCCAGGCTTCTGGCTTCTCATAGCGGCCGACCTTTCCCCAGGACTTGTGAGCTGCGAGGAAGGCTTCCTGGGCGAGGTCTTCCGCGGCGGACCGGCTTCCCGACAGCGCATACGCCAAGCCAATCACGGACCGCAGCTCGCGCTCGTAGAACGCCTCGAAGCTGACGGTCGCACGGATCGGAGTCGCGTCGAAGTCAGTCTCAGCAGCAGGCGCTGTGGACTGGGCATCGGCCAGCGGTCGAAATTGTGCGGTCACTTATCACCAGTTACTCGCTGCATGTGCCGTTGAGGTTTATCGCGATGCCAGATTATTTGGGCATGTGGTCTCGGCGGCACCTACTCATTATCGAACCAATCCCCCCCTAGCTTGACCAGGCTGATGCAGCTGCTGGGCAACCTGTCGTCGTTTCCTCAATCGCGACGCGACCAAGGCCTCCAGCGGGTAGAAGTCAGAGGTTCGAAGTCGAAGGTCATGCAATTGTGACGGCGGCGGACGCCGATCCC
>JAAELU010000471.1 GCA_024226255.1 bacterium
ACGGGCCGTTGCGACGATGGTGTCCAGGGCAAGCCGGGTTGCCGCGGGATCGTCGTCGAGGGCCAGCCGACCCCCTTCAGCGTGCACCAACATCAGGTTCACGGTGTGCCCGATGAGATCGTGGAGATCACGAGCCATGCTGGTTCGAGCCTCTTCGAACTGAAGTCGTTCCCGCTGGGCCATCGCCAGCGCTTCTGCCACCGAGCCGGCCTCACGTAGCCCCTCCTCACGAATCCGGGCTCCGAACAACAGGCTGACCAACCAGACGATCGTCCAAACAGCAGCAGTGGCGATGAACACAGTAACACCGCCCTGACCAGGGATTCGGACGAAGTAGAAGGCCACCCCGGCCAGAGCCAAACCCAGGCCCGCCCACTGTTGTACCCGGCGCCCGTAGGCGGCGATGGACCAGACCGTGATGAGGCTCGTCCACTGGATGAAGTTGCTTGGGTTGCCAAGAGCGACCAAGACGAATATGCCGGCGAGATTCACGAGCAAAGAGCGGAATGGCCAGACTCGGCGAAACGCCAGTGCCATGCCGACCGCCAGCGCCGCAACAGAGGCGACCACCGGGTAGCTGGTGTCCGGTCTGAACAACCAGATCTCGAGCTCGATGAGCGCCGTGAAGAGCACGGCGAGCCCCACGTCACCCAGGGGGAGTGCGGCCAGACGCTCTACGAGATCGTTCGTTGCGACACCACTCGCTCTACGCATCTACGCGATGACCCCTTTCAGCCAGTCGTCGCCACGCTAACCCGAAGATACGACTCCCTAGAGACAACTACATCACCCCTCAGGGGGATGTCATCTACCCCAGGTTGTGAGCGCTGGGCCGCCGACGGTCCGAGAGAGGGTAGGGCATATCCCTCCCTGGGGTGACGATCCGGACCGGCGGGCTTGCTACCGTCGGACTGTCATGACGATGGTCGGGAAATCAGGGACTCGACGCTTCCCGCCAATCGATCGCATCCAACTCCATGTGCGGAAGGCGGTGCGCCAATCCACGCGAAGCTTCATAATGGTGCTCGCCCTGTTGGTCGCGATCTACGTCGTCTCCGAGGCGACTGGTCAGGCTGACGCGAATCTCGTCTTGGGGTGGATTCTTGCGTACGTTGCCTTCATCGTGATTCTGCGAGCGCTTGGCGCCCAGCCCCGCACCGTCTATATCAACCTCACATTGATGGCCGCGTTCTTCGCGCTAGCGGTGGCAGGTTTGGTGATCGACTTCGGTCTACTCCTCATTCCTGCCTGGGCCACAGTGTCCGTCTATGCCTTCGCCGCACCATTGTTGGTCATGTCCTACGTGCTCCGTCAGGAGCGGATCACGATCGATCTGATCTTCGGAGCCCTATGCGTCTACCTCTTCGTTGGGGTCAACTTCGCGATCGTCTA
>JAAELU010000472.1 GCA_024226255.1 bacterium
CCTGTGGCGATGACGCGGGGCTCTTCGGACCCATCGATAGCGAACGTGACAAGCGTGTTGACCGGCTCGCGGTCTTCCAGGTGGCGTTCCCTGACGCAGATCAAACGATCGCCGTGGAATTCGAAGTCGCCGTAACGGTCACCCGCCGGGATCTTCGGCTCGGGGGTGATGGCCGTAGCCACGCCACCCTCGATGCGGTACACCCGCTGATCGGCGAAGTCGCATGACACCAGAACACCATCCGCGACTGCATAAGAGCCACCGCCGTACTCGTGGATTCGGGATCGTGAGTTGAACCCCGTAGGTACAACATCTGAAACGAGACCGTGAGCATCCCGGCGAACGATGGCGACCCGGCCGCCCTCGAGTGCCCGCGCTTCGGTCCAGTACAGATCGTCGCCGTCTGTGGTCACCCCGGAGAGCGGCGTTCCCGCCTCTGTCAGCATCGAGATCGTGACGGGCGAGTCCCACGACCCGTAGGGAGCAGCGACCATCACCATGACCTTTCGTGCGCTACAGCCAGGCTACCAAGGGGACCGGGGACTGGAGCCGCCTCGGTCTCGACCGAGCACGAGGCGCCTCCCTTCTTCACGGCCGGGTCGTCCCGCCGGCGCCGACGGTCTGGGAAGACGCCTGAGGAGAGCCCGGTCCGCTACTGCAGGCTCAATGGCAGGTCCCGCAGACGCTGCCCGGTGGCGGCAAAGACGGCGTTGGCCACGGCCGGAGCGACCGGGGGAACACCTGCCTCCCCCACGCCGCGTGGCGATGAGGTACTCGGCACAATGTGAACGTCAACGCGAGGCATCTCATCGAAACGCAGCACCGGCGAGTCGTGGAAGTTCGATTCGATCACCCCACCGTCGGCGATCGTGACGCCCCCATGGAGGGTCGCCGTCAGGCCAAACGCAACCGCTCCCTCCATCTGAGCGACGACTGTGTCCGGGTTGACGACGATGCCGCAGTCGATAGCGCAGACGATCCGCTCCACCC
>JAAELU010000473.1 GCA_024226255.1 bacterium
CCTTGCCCTCGAAGATCAGCTCGTCCATGTCGGCGATGGTGGCGATGGTCGTGCCGTCGTTGAACGTATTGCTTTCGATGACGGAGTTGCCTTCTTCCAGCGGAACCTCGAGCACCATTCCGGCCATCGTCGCCCGGACCAGGGTGTTGGTGCTGGCCCCGCTCTTCTTGGTCGAGCCTTTCTGAATCAGCTCGAGGTTTTCCAGCGCCGCCGACAGCTCCTGCTCGGCATTGGCGTGGGCCACCTCGAATGTCTGTGCCACGGCGTCGGAAACTGCGCCTTCACGAAACAGCCGGCGGTTGCGATCCTGCTCGCGAGTGGCATCGTCCAGAGCGATGCGCGCCCGGCTTACCCGGTTCTCGGCGTTGCTCAATGTGACCATGTCGGGAATGATGCGAATTTTGGCGATCAGATCGCCGCGTTTCACCGTTGCCCCCGGCTCGACGTACAGTCTTTCGATGATTCCCGATACCTGGGGCTTGATCGCGACTTCTTTTCGCGGCACCACCGAACCGGTGGCCACGGTTTTTTCGATGATCGTTTGACGCGAAGGGGATTCGGTGACGAACTCCACCGGCGCGGCTTCGGTCTTGGTCGACAGGTAGTAGAGCGTGAAGCCGAACGCTCCGACGATCAGCAGGGCAAATAGACTGGCCAGGACTTTCTTCATTATTCCGACCTCAATGCGGCAACAGGATTGATTCTGACGGCGCGCTGGGCCGGCATCAGCCCGGCCAGGACTCCCGAGGCGATCAGGATCGCCAGAGCCTGCAGCGAAACGGTCAAGTTGATTCCGGGGTTGGCGAACATACCGGGTTGGGCACCGCTCTGCACGATTCCGAAGTTGATGCCCTCCATGAGCCAGGCACCGGCCATCAAACCCACACAGCCGGCGACGGCGGTGAGCACGATCGCCTCGAGCACGATCTGCACGATGACCGACAACGGGGTCGCGCCCAGCGCCCGGCGAATGCCGATCTCGTTGGTTCGCTCCCTGACGATGATCAGCATGATGTTGCTGACGCCGATGACGCCGGCGGCGA
>JAAELU010000474.1 GCA_024226255.1 bacterium
CGAGGCTGCCGCGCCAACTGCGACAGCGAATGAGGAACACCTGGACAGCTTTGAAATCGTGTGGCAGACGGTGAACGACACCTATTTCGATCCCACCTTTGGCGGCTTGGATTGGCAAGATGCCCACGACCGGTATCGGCCAATGATCGCTGCCGCCGAGAGCGACGACGAGTTCTACATGCTCGTCAACAAGATGCTGTTCGAACTGAACGTGTCACACGTCGGCGTCATTCCTCCGGACGATCTGGAGCAAGTTGATCGAGTTCTGTCCGCAGAGGGCAGCATTGGGATCGACGTCAGACTGATCGACGGCGATGCGGTCATCGTATCCGTCGATCCTGGGTCGCCGGGCGCTCTGGCGGGATTGCGCCCTGGCTACATTGTGACGCAAGTCGGCGGCAAGACGGTCGAGGAAATCGCCAGCGACGTGTACACCATTCCCCCACTGCACGAGCGCAACGAGCGCAAGCGGCTCACGAGCGCGATCCTGGGGCGCATCCTGGGCGAGAGCGGCGAGACGGTCTCGCTCACCTGCCTGGATGAGCACGGCGTGAGCGTCGAACTAGAGATCGCGCGAGCGGATCGGGATGGGCGGATGGTGTTCGACGAAGCGATGCCGCCGTTCTACATCGAGTTCGAGGCAAAACGCATCGACGGCGACGTCGGTTACATTCGCTTCAACGCCTTTACGCCCCCGGTCGATCAGCGTTTCCCGGAGGCGCTCGAATCTATGCACGATACGCGAGGGCTGATCATCGACCTGCGCGGCAACCACGGCGGCTTTTTTCCGGTTCGCAAGGCGCTGGCCGAGCAGTTTGCCCAGGAACGGGCATTATTCTGGAGCTATCAGGCGCGAGATGGCGTCCGCGATGTCTATCTCGAACCGGCGGACAGCGTCTACCAGGGGCCGCTCGTCGTGCTCGTAGATGTCTTGAGCGCATCGTCGGCGGAGGAATTCTCCGGCGCGATGCAGGCGGTTGGCCGGGCGACCATCGTCGGGCAGCGCACGGCGGGCGTCGCCGTGACCGCGGATTGGATGCAGTTGCCGAACGGGGCGACGTTCATGTACCCCACTACACAGACGAGAACGGCGGATGGCACAGTGCTGGAGGGACGTGGTGTGATCCCGGATGTCGAGGTGGCTCTGGAGCGCGGTTTGCTTCTGCAAGGCGTCGATTCCCAGTTGGAAGCAGCGATCAGAGCTTTGGAACAAGAAATCAATTAAGGAGAAAAAACAAATGTTTACCCGAACGACGAAACACGTAATTTTATCCACGTTCATCCTGGCGTCCATACTCCTGGGAATGGCGGCGTGGGGCCAGGCAGCAGCCCGCGCAGCGACTGTATCCAGGTCTGAGCCACCGCTTCGACTTGCGGAGCCTGCGGACGCCGTCATTGCCGACCTGGAGAGCTATATCCCAGGGTACATGAGCGAGCAGAACATACCCGGCGCATCCATCGCCCTCATCCGCGAGGGCCAGATCGTCTGGACGGAGGGCTTTGGAGTTGTCAATGCGATCACACGACAGCCGGTCACATCGGAAACGTTGTTTGAGGTAGCTTCCAACAGCAAAGTGGTGACGGCCTACGTCGCGCTGCGGCTCGTCGACCAGGGCAAGCTCTCGCTCGACGAACCTTTGAACGCTTATCTACCCGAACCGTGGCTGCCCCCCGAATACAGGGATGTCATCACCTTGCGCCATGTAC
>JAAELU010000475.1 GCA_024226255.1 bacterium
ATGCGTTTGATCAAATGATGGCCGGCCTTGCCGACTATGTCGGGTATTACGAGTCGGGGTGGTTCGCCGGGCTGGCCTATATCTACAATCCGGATGCGATCGTGATCAACGACATCTATGAGATCTACACCACATCGGAATACTGGAATGCCTTCCCCCGCTCGCCCATGGTGATGGACCTGAGCTTCGATGGCGAGAACATCTTCGTGATCAACAACCACTACAAATGCTGCGGCGACGGCCTATTGGACTACGGCAACAATTCCGACGAAGAGTATCGACGGTACAGAGCCAATGAATTGCTGAAAGCGTATATCGACGTGAATCTCCCCGACAGCAAGGTCATCGTCTTGGGGGATCTGAATGACATGTTGACCGACGCCACGAACCACAATGTGTTCCAGATGCTGCTGGACGACACCGAGAACTACTTGTTCGCCGATCTGGAGATCGAACAGGGAGGCAGCTCCGACTGGTCGTATCCGACCTGGCCTTCACACCTGGATCATATTCTCATCACCAACGAACTGTTCGATGCTCTTGCCAACGATGGTTCCGCAGTGGCAACGATCAAGATCGACGAGCACTTCCCCGGTGGCTGGTCGGGTTACGACCAATACGTATCCGACCATCGACCCGTTGCCATGAGGCTTGATTTCGACGATGAGGTTTCAGCCGGCACGCCGCCCCCGGAGAGATTCGGCATGGAGTCTTTCCCGAACCCTTTCAATCCCAGAACAACCATCAGCTACGAGGTGCCTGCCGAGGGTTTCGTCAATCTGTCGATCTTCAACTCCAGGGGGCAGAAGATCGAGGTCCTGGTCAATGCCGATATGACCGATGGCGTGCACAGGGTCGAATGGGACGCACAGGATCTCCCGAGTGGGCTCTATTTCTCGAAGCTCACCGCCGATGGGTCTACAAGAACTCACAAGATGATGCTGTTGAAGTAGTCGCGTGCGGGTGGCCTTACTTCAGATGCATCAGCTTCATCGAGTCGTCCAGCTCCCCCACTCTCAGGCGCGCGAAATAAACGCCGCCGGGAAGACCCCGGCCGTCGAGCCGGGCCGTGAAGTTTCCAGCCGAATGCTCGCCGGTCGCCAGCGTCGTCACCTGGCGCCCGAGCGCATCGTAAACCTTCAGAGTCACATGGGCGTTGACGGGAACGGCGTAACGAATCGTGGTGCTCCCGGTAAAGGGGTTCGCATCAGCGGTCAGGAGGCCGACCGAATGTGAGGAAGGCTCGCCGGTCGCCGTCAGCCCGATGGTCTTGCGGGCGAAGTAGACGTCCTGCTCGCCGTTGAACGTGGCCGCCCAGGCGAGGCGGAAGCCGGTGTTGTCCGACACCATGTGAAAGTAGTCGCCCATCTTGTTCTGGTTCGGCCAGCCGAGATGCGGGTCGAAGGCCTCCGATAGACGCTCGTTCGCCGACCAGGTCGCCCCGCCGTCCTCCGAGTAGGAGTAGTAGAGGGAGGACAGGTAGCTGCCCGGATCGTCGCGCGTGTCGAGCCAGATCGCGTCGATACGGCCGGAAGGGCTCGCCGACATCGTCCCGAACCATTGCCAGGCGTTGCCCGTGTCGTCGTTCACGCGAACCGGTGCGCTCCAGCTGCCCCCGCCATCGTCGCTGCGCGCGAACTTGATGTCGAGTGGGTCACCGCCCGGGGGATCCACGGAACAGAGGATGCAGACCGCCATGCCGTCGGGACCCGGGTCGGGAAT
>JAAELU010000476.1 GCA_024226255.1 bacterium
CAACAAGAACATCCAGGTCGACATTCCGATCATCGGCGACTGTGCTCATGTCCTCGAGGACATGATAAAGCTGTGGAAAGCTAAGCAATATCAGCCCGACAAAAAGGCGCTGAGCGCCTGGTGGGAGCGGATCGAGGAGTGGCGCGCCCGCGATTGCCTCAAATACGAACAGAAGGGCAAGCTGATTAAGCCGCAATACGCACTTGAGCGGCTCTACGAGGCGACCAAGGACCGGGAGACCTACATCACCACCGAGGTTGGCCAGCACCAGATGTGGGCCGCGCAATACCTCAAATTCGACAAGCCCAACCGTTGGATGACTTCGGGCGGGCTGGGCACCATGGGCTACGGTCTGCCCGCCGCGATGGGCGTTCAGGTAGCGCACCCCGACGCGCTGGTTGTCGATGTTGCCGGCGAGTCATCGACCATGATGAATATCCAGGAATTGTCGACCATCACTCAATATCGGTTGCCGGTGAAGATCTTCATCCTCAACAACTCCTATATGGGCATGGTTCGCCAATGGCAGGAGCTGCTCCACGGCGGGCGCTATTCGGAGAGCTATATGGACTCGCTGCCTGATTTCGTGAAGCTGGCCGAGAGCTTCGGCGCGGTCGGCTTGCGTGCCAAGAAACCCGAGGCTGTCGATGGTGTGATCGAGGAAATGATCGCGCTCGACAAGCCCGTGATCGCTGACGTTGTGGTCGACCGGGAAGAAAACCGTTTCCCGATGATCCCGTCGGGCGCGGCGCACTACGACATGTTGCTCGGCCCCGACGATCGGACCGGCAAGCCGATCTCCGAGGAGGGGATGGTTCTGGTCTAACCGCCAAGGTAGGCGTCGCCCCGGCTGTAGCCCAGGCGGGCGGAGAGCCGGGGTCCATTTGGTTGATCCCAAAAGTGAGGCGGGGTCAAGTGGGAGACTAGGTGGGGAAGCCGTATGGACCCCGGATCGGGACCTTCGATCCCGTCCGGGGTGACAGGCAAAAAGAACGAAAGAGACCAAGAATGACAGACGACCTATCCGGCACCGAACGCCACACGATCTCCGTCCTGGTCGACAACGAACCGGGTGTGTTGGCGCGTGTCATCGGCCTGTTCTCGGGCCGCGGCTACAATATCGAGAGTCTGACCGTGGCCGAGGTCGATGCCGAGGCGGCGCTCTCCCGTATTACCGTTGTGACCACCGGTACTCCCATGATCATCGAGCAGATCAAGAACCAGCTCGATCGG
>JAAELU010000477.1 GCA_024226255.1 bacterium
GGCGTACCAGCGCCCATCTCGTTCGACCCATCGAGGCGACCCGCCGCATTCTCGATCTCGACCATCGCGGTGTCGATCAAGCTCTTCTGAGAATCTAGCGCCGCTTGGCCAGCTGCACCTTGACCGTGGCTGGCTGGTCCGCCATGACGGTGAACTTGATCCTGGCGAAGCCCTTGGCCGGATCGATCGCAGCGGCCTCGTAGTCTCCGGGGGACAGACGCCCCTTCAGGACGAAGGCCCCGTTGGCGTCGGGCTGCACGTCCCAGCGGCCGAGCAGCTCCGGGCGCGGCGCCCCAGGAGCTAGCGCGCCAACTCCGATGGAGATTTTGGCGGGACTGGTCCCAGGCGGTGGCGTGGCATGAAACTCCACCGTCACACCCTTGGCCGACCAGGCGTGGCGCAGCACGACGCGGAGCTCGGCGTTGCCGGGGACGCCATCGACGACCGCAAACTCCGCCTTGCCGCACCGGCCCTGTTCGGTCAACGCCACCAGCACGTACTCGCCAAGAGGCAGCGAGAGGTTCAGCTTGCCATCATCCGCCGCAATCGAGTACCTCGTCGAGGAGAACCGTGTCCTCAAGGTGCAGCTCGGCGGCAAGCGCCTCCGACTGACCGATGACCAACGACGACCACTCGCAGCAAAGGGCAAAGCTCTTGGTCGCCGACTCCTCGGTCGCGTCGCCACCATTGTCACGCTAGATTGCTTGGCCCTGAAGAACATCGACACTTGAGTCAAGTTCCAAGACCCTGTGGCCATCCATGGGCAAGGCCTCACCTGTCAGCTGCTACGGCATGTCTCATCGGTCCGAGGCGAAGTCCTCGCTAGACACGATCCTCCGTTGGCACAGGAA
>JAAELU010000478.1 GCA_024226255.1 bacterium
ATTCCGCAACGCTCGACTCAGGAGTGCTCGACAATGAAGAGGTGCTCGACCGCCTCGCCGAAATCCGGGCGGAAGGGGTCGTCGTCGGGTTCAGCACAAGTGGGCCGCGGCAGGCGGATACGATCCGAAAAGCCATGTCAATCCACCGTGACGGTGTTCCCCTGTTTGGGACCGTGCAGTCCACGTGGAATCTCCTCGAACCATCGGCAGGTCCAGCCCTCGCCGAGGCACACGATGCTGGCATGGGAACCATCATCAAGGAGTCTGTGGCCAATGGACGCCTCACCAATAGGGACCCTCGTTCAGCAGCACCGCTACTGGAAAGGTTTCCAGACGACAGTCCTGATTCGATCGCGATTGCCGCCGTACTGGCCTAACCGTGGGTTGAACTGGTGTTGAGCGGTGCGTCGACGGCAACCCAGCTAGAGTCGAATCTTGCGGCGATCGACATCGAGTCGGCAGCTCTCGGCGACATAGAAGCGCCGGCCGAGACTCCAGCAGA
>JAAELU010000479.1 GCA_024226255.1 bacterium
ATCAAACACCCAATCGCCCAGCCCCACTACCCGCCAACATCTCACAGCCTCCTCCACCACGTGTGAACGATGTGGCGAGGGACATAAACCCCCTACAAACCGGGAACGATGTCCTGAGGGTTCCCCGGTAACTGGTAACTGGTAACTGATCATCTGGCAACTGGTAACTGGTAACTGGTAACTGATCATCTGGTAACTGGTAACTGGTAACTGACGAACGAACATCGCCAAAGGCCGCCGAAAACCATGGGGACACGTTTCTCAGCGGCCTCGAGTAATCAGCCGGCCAGGGCGACTTCGAGAACCTCCGCGACATCAGCGAGTACGTGGAAGGTCATTTCCTCTCGTACCTGCTCGGGGACATCGTCGAGATCGGCTTCGTTGCGCTTGGGCACGATGACTTCGGTTAGGCCGGCCCGATGTGCTGCCAGCACCTTCTGTTTGACGCCCCCGATCGGCAAAACGCGCCCTTGGAGCGTGACCTCACCGGTCATGCCGATGTTGTCGCGGACCTTGCGGCCGGTCAGAAGTGAAACCAACGCCGTCGTCATGGTGACGCCCGCAGATGGCCCGTCCTTTGGAATCGCCCCTGCCGGCACGTGAACGTGGAATCGTTGCTTCACCGACTCAGAGTCCAATCCAAGGTCGGTCAGGTTGGATTCGACATAGGAGAGCGCGATTTGGGCTGATTCCTTCATGACATCGCCGAGTTGCCCCGTGAGCACGAGGCCCGGTTCTCCTGCCATGGCTGTGGCCTCGACGAACAGAACATCGCCACCGGCGCCGGTAACTGCCAAACCGGTGGCAACCCCAGGTTGGGAGGTCCGATCCTTGGCTTCGTCCCGATGGACGGGAGGCCTTCCGAGCAGGTCGCGCAGATCGGCCTCGTCGACTGTCACGGGGACGGAGGCTGCATCCGTGGCGACCTTGGTTACCGCTTTGCGCACGAGTTTGCCCAGCATCCGTTCGAGAGTTCGGACGCCGGCTTCCCTGGTGTAGCCGTCGACTATCGAGGCGATGGCCTCATCGGAGACCTCGAGTTCTTCGGGCCGCAATCCACCGCGCTCCACCTGTCGCGGGAGCAGATGCTGCTTGGCGATCTCGACTTTCTCATTGTCGGTATAGCCATCGAGATGGATTACCTCAGTGCGATCGAGCAGAGGTGCCGGAATGGTCTCGAGCACGTTGGCCGTCGCCAAAAAGAGGATGTTCGATAGATCGAGGTCCATCTCGAGGTAGTTGTCGCGGAACGTGTGGTTCTGGGCCGGATCGAGGACCTCGAGCAGTGCAGACGAGGGGTCGCCGCGCCAATCCGATCCGACCTTGTCCATCTCGTCGAGGAGGAAGACCGGGTTCATCGTCTCGGCCTCGACGAGAGCCCGCACGATGCGTCCGGGGCGCGAGCCAACATAGGTGCGGCGATGGCCACGGATTTCGGCCTCGTCCCGAATCCCTCCCAGGGCGACCCTGACGAACTCGCGTCCCAGGGCTTTGGCTACGGACTCTCCCAGGGAGGTCTTGCCGACGCCCGGAGGGCCGGCCAACAGCAAGATGGTCCCGGCGCCGCGGCCAGCGGCATCGGTTCCCAAGTCACGGTCGGCGCGCAGCTTGCGAACCGCCAGATGCTCAACGATTCGTTCCTTGACGTCTTCGAGCCCGGTGTGGTCGGCGTCGAGCACGTTCCGGGCCTCATCGAGATCGAGGTTGTCGGTGGAATGCGACTCCCAGGGAATGTCGAAGACGGTGTCGAGCCAGGTTCGAGTCCACGAGTGTTCCGGGCTTTGCTCACCCATTCGCTCGAGTCGATCGATTTCCTGCGAGACGTTCTCCTCGACCTTCTCCGGCAGGTCGCGCTCGGCCAGCTTCTGTCGGTACTCGCCAACCACATCCGAGCTACCTTCGCCGAGTTCGGACCGGATCGACTCCATCTGCTGGCGCAGCAGGAACTCACGCTGGGTCTTGTCGATTCGTTCGCTTGCGTCGTCGCGGACCTTCCGGCGCAATTGCATATCGGCGAGGATCTCGTTCATCCATCCGAGAACGAGTTCGAGTCGCCCAGCCACGTCAGTCGTTTCGAGGACCTCTACCTTTTGGGCTTGCGACAGGTCGGGGGAGTAGACGGCGAGATCTGCAAGCTGACCGGGATCATCGATGCCGAGGATTCGAGAAGCGGCGCCACCAATGCCGCGTTCCTCCATGATCTCAGACACGACCGCCCGGTATTCGTTCACCATGTCGGCTACGACTTCGGAAAACGAGTCGGGTTCGGCAATGGGAACGGCCTCTACCCAGAGGACTTCGTCCGGGTCGCTCGGTTGGCCGGCACCGATCCGGGCACGGGAGACGCCGGCGATGAGCGCTGTCGGGTTTTTGCTGCCGCTGACCTCTTGGACCTCGGCGATGGTGCCAACGGACGCGAATCCATCTTCATTGCGTGGGATCAGGAGCAGTCGACCTTCGCTCTTGTTGGCGGCGGCGATTGCGCGGCGTGCCTCATCGGATTCGATTCCCACGTTGACGACCATGTGGGGGAACACGACCCCGTTGTGCAGCGGGAGTACGGGGAGGGTCACGGTTGAGGTGTCGGCCATGGGGTCCTTTCGGTCCTGGGAGGGGTATCAATGCCGTCAGGCCAGGATGTATTCCGGATTTCTAGGGAATCTGAGTGGTAGAGACTCAGATAATAGCCCCTCTCAACGCTAACTACTGACGTTGTTACGCTGTTGTTATGGCAAGCGATCCCGTCGTGGCCCGTCGCGAGATGTTCGGACTTCTGCGCCGCGGCAGGATGACTTCATTCGATCCGAGCTGGTTCACCTACAGCGGGCAGACTCTCGGCCCGGACCGGGTTGTGGAGATGCTGCGACCGCACATCAGCGACGAGCGGGTTCAGCGCATCGACGACGTGCTCGCCAACCGCACGTACAACCTCGCGGTCGTCGTCGACGGAATGGTCGATACCGGCAACGTCAGCGCTGTCATGCGCTCTGCCGACTCGTTTGGCGTCCAGGCGTTTCATGCGGTCGATCGGGCCCGCTCCTACAAGCACTCGAAACGGACCGCCCAGGGTGCCCGCAAGTGGGTCGACCGTTGGGTATGGCGAGAACCAGCGGACGCGCTGCAGGCGCTGCGCGAGAGCGGCCATCGAATTGTTGTTGCCGATCTCGATCCAGCCGCGGCCCCAATCGCAACCGTGGACTTCTCCCTTTCGACGGCGCTCGTGTTCGGGAACGAACTTGCCGGCGTGAGCGATGAGTTCCGCGAGGCAGCCGACCAGGTTGTGGCGATCGAGATGTCCGGATTCGCGCAGTCGTTGAACATCTCGGTGGCGGCCGCGATCTGTCTCTACGAGGCACGTCGCGATCGTGTGGCGCGGCTCGGCAAGCACGGAGACCTCACCGATGAGGACAAGGCGCGTCTCAAAGCTGTTTTTGCAGTGCGGTCTGTGCAACACGCCCGCAAGATCATCGAGCGACGGCTTGCTATGGAAGCGGAGACACCAGATTGAGTGGCTTGGCCGAGCCCTCTGAGAGCGTCACATAGGCCAGCGATCCCGGGACAAACGTGATCGCCTCCCCTTGGATCTCGTCTGGAGACGGAGCCATACACGGCTCTGCCGCCAGAGTCTCTTCGTAGCCCAGATCGAGGCGAACCCACATCCAGACTTCGTTGTAGCCGCGCATTGCCAACACGGCACCGTCGCTGGTGACATCGGCGGCCGTTACGAAGACGTTGTCGGGATGGGTGAACTCGGCGATGGCCGTCATGGCGACGGGTTCATCGAGATCGAGCGTTGATGCGGGAGCGCGATAGACGACGGCCCGTCCATCTGATTGGCGCTTGGTGACTACAAAGACATCGCCCGTAATCGGGTCGATCCACATAGCCTCACTGTCCTCCGGCGATTCAGGATAGGTGAGCCTGATTGTGGCTGCGCCGCTGAGGGCTGCAGGTGGATCGGTGAGGTCGGGTTCAGGAAAGCGCAGGAGCGTGATCGTGCTGCGCAGGCGAAGGTTGTCACCGATGTCGCCCACGTATACGTAGCTGACACCAGGTTCGGGACCCGGCCCGACGGCCAGATCCTCCCAGTCGAATCCCAGCACACCGTCTATGTCGATCGATCCGAGCTCACTGCCGTCTGCGCCAACTGCGTGGAGGACGGCGCCGTTACCCGAGTCATTGACCACCCAGTAGGCGTCATGGTTCGTGCGGCTGGCCGCGATTCCCGATGCCTCGACGACTTTTGCACTTGCCACTGTGCCAAGCTCGTCAACCTCAGACGCGTATAGATCGCAGACAGTGGCGCCTTCGGCGAGTTCGGGTGGGGCCGGCACCCCGAGGGTCGTGGTTGTCGTAGTAGTCGTCGATGTGGTGGGCGCCTGGGTCGCGCTCGGCAACGGCGCCAAGGAAGATGCGGCCGCTGTTTCCGCCAATGGCGACCCGCCTGAGTCCGGAGCTACGCACGATGTTGCCAGGGCAGCCAGCACCACAGCGGCGCCGGCCAGTAGTCGATACGGATTCACCGGCGGATCATGCCAGGCCGCCAGAGATAGTCGACGCTATTGGGCCGCGTCCGCAAGGAGCCGCAGAGCGATGGCTTCCGCGATGGTGCCGCGCCGCAGCTCGTCGAGGTCCTGGCTTTCATTGGGACCGTGAGCGGCGCTCGTCGGGTCTCCGACGCCCGTCAACAGGATTGCTGCGTCGGGGAACATCTCGGAGAATGCCGCCACAAATGGGATGGATCCGCCCACCCCCATGTCGGTCGTCTCCGTCCCCCAGGCAATCGAGAAGGCCTGGCGATAGGCCTCGTAGGCCGCCCCTGAAGTGTCGAGTTTGAACGCATCGCCGCTGCTTCCCGGAGTGACGGTCACTTCGGCCCCCCACGGGGCGTTGGCAACCAAGTGACTGGTCAGCGCCTCCATTGCTCGCTCGGGAACATCTCCGGGCGATAGCCGCAGACTGACCTTGGCGCGAGCCACCGGCACCAGCGCGTTGATCGCCTTCGCCACCGGCGGGGCATCGATGGCGAGAACGGCAATCGCCGGCTTGTGCCACATTCTTTCTGTAATCGATCCGCTGCCGAGAAGGTGGAGACCTTCCACCGCTCCGGCCTGAGCGCGCAGTTCGGCCTCGTCGAGGTCGAGACCGGTAGGGCCGCCGTCTACGAGCCCCTTGACAGCTACCTCGCCGTCATCGTCGTGCAGCGTTGCCAACAGACGGCTCAACGCGGTGAGCGAATCCGGAACGACACCACCGAAGCCCCCACTATGAACGGCCGATTGCAGCGTACGAACCTCTACTACGCAGTCGACGAGTCCCCGGAGACTGACTGTGAGGGCCGGCTCCCCGACTCGCCAATTGCCGGAATCGGCGATGACGATTGCATCGGTACTGAGCAGCTCCGTATACGTCGATAGGAAGTCGACGAGGTGAGCCGAGCCGATCTCCTCTTCGCCCTCGACAAACACCTTGACCCCGACAGGCGGATTGCCACCGTGGGCGCGGATCGCTCCGAGATGGACCACGATGCCAGACTTGTCGTCCGAAGTGCCCCTCCCATACAACCGCCCGTCGCGTTCGGTCGGCTTGAAGGGGGGAGAGTCCCAGAGGTCGTCGGGGCCGGGTGGCTGGACGTCGTGGTGGGCGTAGAGCATGATCGTTGGCGCTCCCGGCGGGGCTGGGATCTCGCCGAACACGGCCGGATGGGCACCGTCGAGCTCGAGGAGCTGCACGTTCTGCAATCCTTCGTCTTCGAAGAGCTCTTTGGTGGCTTCCGCAGATCGCCGTACTTGGCTGGCGTCAAAGTCGGCCGCGCTCACGGATGGAATCCGAACCAACGACTCGAGGTCCCGGCGAATCCGATCGAAGTCGTCGTTTACCGCGAAAATGAGATCTTCATGCATGCGCCGAGGCTAGCGCTGGGCGAACTCGCCGGATTGTACGAGGTACTCTTACGGCCATGCTTGGCTCGGAATTTGTTGGGTTCATTGTCATCGGGGTGGTTATCAGCCTCGCCGTTCTCGGGTTGCGCACCTGGGCGCCCAAAGCGGCGGCGCGGCGCGTTGCCGAGCGCGGATCAATAGTTGGTCCGGCGCTCAAACCCTCATACGAGGAATCCGCCCTCAACCGCAGTGCGGTCGACATGCAAAACCTGGCCAATCGCCAGCTTCATGACGACATGCTTGCTGAGGCGTTGAAGCTGAAGTTGCGGGCGCGGAGTGGATCGTTGGATGAGCGAATTCACACTCTCGATCGCGCCACGAGCAAGGTGGAGGACGCACTGACGGCGCGGCCCCGTAGTTACGAGGGGACCAAGCTCAGCGCCGAGCTACACCTTGATCGGGCGCAGCTCATGGACGGCGAAGCGACGGTGGCGCCGCTGCAAATTGCGGCCACCCTCTTTGCCGAAGCTGCTTCGCTCCGGCTTGGTGTCATCGACAACTACGTCGGAGAGGGCTGGTCATACCTGTTGATGACGGAGAAGGATCCGGAGTGGGCGAGCACGTACGCAGTCAAGGCGGCTGCGGCGTTGTCGGCCGGTTTTGCCCGTGCCCCTCAGAACGTTTGGGTGCTCCGGGGTTGGGGTGTCGCGATTGATCGATATGCCCGATCCGTTCGGTCGGATCAGGCGCAGCTGGCAGCTCTCGAGGCTGATTACACGGCGGCTCTCAATGAGCACCGTGGCGGACAGCATGATCTGTTTGATTGGTACCGCCAGGTTCGTGCCGCTTCCCGGCCGATGTGGGTCGATGTCCCCCCGATCCGCGACGTGTATTAGGTCCGTATCAAGTATCAGGTATCAGGTATCAGGTATCCGGTAGCGCGCTAGGTGAGCGCGGACGGGTTCGTGCTCGATACTCTCTACTTGATACGTGCTACTCGATACGTATTTGTGAAGGAGCATGGATATGCAGCAGAGATTTGCTGAGGTTCTGGGTCAGAGGATGGCTTATCGCGAGGAGGGCGAAGGCGACGCCATTGTCTTCCTGCATGGCAACCCGACCTCGAGTTATCTGTGGCGTCACGTGATGGCCCCGCTGGTGGGGAAGGGGCGGTGCATCGCTCCCGATCTCATCGGCATGGGGGACTCCGACAAACTGGCTGACAGCGGCCCTGATAGCTATCGCTTCGTAGAGCACCGCAAGTTCCTCGACGCCTTTCTTGACTCCGTGGACCTTGGTGACAGCATCATCCTGGTGATCCACGACTGGGGCTCAGCTCTCGGGTTTGATTGGGCTCTTCGCCACCCGGAGCGCGTCGCAGGCATCGTCTACATGGAAGCGCTGGTACGCCCGGTGACCTGGGACGATTGGCCCGAGTCGGCCAAGGGCGTGTTCCAAGGGATGCGGTCGGATGCCGGTGAGGCAATGGTCATCGACAAGAACATATTCGTGGAGCGGATTCTGCCCGCATCGGTTCTCGATGGTATCTCGGACGTGGACATGGAGGTTTATCGACGGCCCTACCTGGAGGGTGGCGAGCACCGTCGGCCCACACTGACATGGCCGCGGGAGATCCCGATCGATGGCAAACCGGCTGACACGTATGAGATTGTCGCCGAGTATGCGGCTTGGATGGAGCAGAACGACATCCCCAAGTTGTTCATCAATGCCAATCCCGGCTCGATTCTCATTGGACTCCAGCGGGAGTTCTGCCGAAGCTGGCCCAACCAGACGGAAGTGACTGTCCGCGGGTCACACTTTGTTCAAGAGGATTCGGGGCCCGAAATTGCAGCGGCGATCGTGTCCTGGATGGACGGCTTGGCGGAGAATGGCTGAGCCCGGAGATGCCGGTTTGTCGACGCGGCTCTTGATCGCCCGCCACGGCCAGACCGAGGGCAACGCGGCCCAAATTCATCAAGGCCGTTCCGACTCCGCATTGACCGCTGAAGGGATTGACCAAGCAGCCCGCCTCGCTACTGAACTGCGCAGGCTCTACCCAGATGCGGCCGCGGTATATGCAAGTCCAATCGGCCGCGCGTTAACGACAGCTTCGAGGGTTGCCGCCGCCTTCGGCCTGGAGCCGACCATCGAGGCGGACCTAGTCGAAGGCAGTTTCGGGGATTGGGAGGGTTCCACTCGGGAGCAGCTCGAGATCCACGGTTTCTGGCGCAAGGCCAAGGCAGATCCAAACTACGCGGCCCCAGGGGGAGAGTCGCTACGCCAATGTGGAGAAAGGGCTGCCAGCGCATTCCGGTCGATTGCTCGACGTCACGGGGGCGACTCGGTGATTGTCGTCACTCATCAGGGCCCGATCTGTCAAGGATCGGCGGTTCTCTTTGAAACACCGTTTCCCGGGTTTGAGTACGGGCTTGCCAATGCAGGGTTTCGTGAGGTCGTGGTCAGCAGCGATGGTGTGACCTCAGGGCATGAGTGGCGGCCAAGTCCGGTCAGCCTCTAGCGCCGGATTCCGGCTATCGGCATTGCACGAGTCATGGCAGGCAATGGGCTAGTCATGCTGCCTGAGTAGCAGTAAATCCACCGCATTCGAGGTATTCTGAGATAGCTTCCTGCCGGGCGGCGAGAGGAGACGAGATCATGGGTGTTGGAAGACGTTCCCCAAGAGGACGGCATCGCAAGACAGGCCCCAAGAGCTTCACGGAGCGCATTGATACGATCACGACTCCATTGGTTCGCGTGGAGCCCATGCCCACTTTTGGTTCGGGAGTCATCGCCCCCGGGACGTCGCGGTATCAACGAATGTCGGCGCATCTGCCGTCCGGAGTGACGCGGTTCCAAGGTATGGGTGTCCTCCCAGCCGACGCGGCCGTGGACTTGACGTCTGAAGAGCCCACTCTGGACGCGACGGTCTAGGTCAGTAGTCAGAATTCAGTAAGGCTGATAGATGGCGTTGACACTGTGAGTTATCAGTTGTCAGTTATGAGTTACCAGTCAGAGACGCGTCGACGCTCAATTGGCAACTGGTAACTCGAAACAGGTCTTCTGACTCCTCACATCGGCCCTATTCGGGCCTCTGTATCAAGGAGGTTCAGACCAACGGGACGTTGCACTTGCGGCATCCCGCGGCGACAGCTTGTTGGCAGTGACGCCACCGTGCCGGGGAACGTGCCTTCGCTCTCGAGCCGCCAACAGACCTATCTCCACCTTGACTGCATGGTCTACGCCACATGCACCGAGGATGGTTCTCCGAAATGGCGGCGCCTCGCTAGATGTCGCGCATCACCCACTCGCCTACCAGCCCGAGGCGCTCATCAACGACATCGGGGCCCCAACTGCCTGCTGGGTATGGCAGGACCTCAATGTCGGAAGCCTCGAGAAGTGGCGTGTATAGCGCCCAGGATGCCTCGACCTCGTCCGAACGAACGAAGAGGGTCTGGTCACCCTCCATGACGTCGAGGATCAACGTCTGGTATGCATCCGGGATCTTCTGGAACGCCTCGTCGTAGTCAAAGTGCAATGGCTGCGACAGAAGCCGCAACGGGCTGCCCGGCGCCTTGACGTCGAATCGGATCTCAAAGCCTTCGTTTGGCTGCAGAGTGATGACCACGACATTCTGATGGAGAGCGCACTCATCCTTGACGCCATGGAAGATGCACACTGGAGGCCTGCGGAATGTAACCGCGATCTGAGTGGTCTTGTGAGGGAGGCGCTTGCCGGAGCGCAAGAACACGGGCACCCCCTCCCATCGCCAGTTGGCAATGCTGAGCCGCATGGCGACGAACGTCGGGGTCTGTGAGGCATCGGCCACGTCAGGATCGTCCCTGTAGCCCGGCACCGGTTGGCCGTCGATCGACCCGGCGACGTACTGGCCGTAGACAACTTGGTCGATGTCGATAGGAAGAATGGCTTCGAGGACATCGACCTTCTCGCCGCGGATATCGTCGGCTTCAAAGGCGTTGGGGGCTTCCATTGCAATGAGGCTGAGCAATTGAGTCAGGTGGTTTTGCACCATGTCGCGTAGTACTCCCGAGTTCTCGTAGTAGCCGGCTCGGCCCTCGGTGCCGAGGCTCTCCGCCACCGTGATCTCTATGGACTCAACTCGGTCACGGTTCCACGCGGACTCGAATAGGAGATTGGCGAACCGGAACGCCAAGAGGTTCTGGACAGTTTCCTTCCCGAGGTAATGGTCGATGCGATACACCTGCTGCTCATCGAAGTAGCTGTGGATGTGGGTATTGAGCTCGCGGGCCGTGGCGAGATCGTGACCGAAGGGTTTCTCGACGACCAGTCGTGTCCAGCCCGGCCCCGAGGCGAGCCCAGCCTGACCGAGTTGCTCGATTACCGACGGGAAGGCGCCGGGAGGGAGCGCCAGGTAGAAGATCCGGTTGCCGGGAAGACCAAGGTCTGACTCGATCTGTTCGATGCGGGCACGCAGGTTCTCGAAGTCCGTTGTGCCGGCCGGTGTGGCCTCATAGAAGACCCTGCGCTGACACCAGTCCTCAACGGCCGATCCGTCGTATCCAGCGTTGTGAAGGGCTTCGTTGGTTTGCCGGCGGAAACCGTCGTCGGAGATCTCGGAACGAGACACGCCCAGCAGGTTGTGTGCGGCGACGACACCATCTTCGGTGAGCACTCGATAAATGGACGGGATGAGCTTGCGGCTCGTCAGGTCCCCGGTGGCGCCGAATATGACAAACAGATGGGGCTCAACCGGTTGCACCGTCTACGCCTCCGGCTTCAAGTTGTGGTCACCACACCCGTGGTGGTTTGTTCTGACGGCCTCGCAACCGGCGTTGATTGGATGCTCTGTCACTTTGGCACCCATCTCCTGAGGCGGATCATTCTGAGTTGCATTCTCTGGTTTCCTGCAGTTGGGCTCACACGGGCAACCAAAGGATGGCCGTTCCGATTCCGTGGATTCCCAGCTAAGCAGAAGCTCACGCTGACCAGGCGTTCTTATTCCGTTCTCATATGGCAATCCGAAGATCTGGCCAGGGCGTAGTCTGCCCGGCGAGGGCAGCAACTAGAGGTGACCCGAATGACCGAAACACAAGGCCTGGTGCTGGTCGCTGAGGACGATCGGGCAGTACGCGATGCAATTGAGCGGGCGTTGACCTTTGAGGGATACACGGTTGTCACAGCCCGCGACGGCGCCGAAGCGCTACAGCGCGTATTGAACGACCGCCCCGACTTGCTTCTCCTCGACGTGATGATGCCGTTGGTCGACGGATTTGAGGCATGCCGTCGCCTCCGGGCGAGTGGCAATTCGATTCCAGTCCTCATGCTCACGGCGCGCACAGAGGTGTCCGATCGTGTCGAGGGTCTGGACGCCGGCGCCGACGACTATCTCGCCAAGCCCTTTGCTCTCGAAGAACTCCTGGCCAGGATGCGAGCCCTGTTGCGCCGGTCGAGCAGCCTCAGTGGCGAGATGTTTCGAGTGGATGACCTCACGCTCGATCCGGATGCGCGGATCGTGGCGCGCAATGGTGATGAGATCCCCCTGACCAAGACCGAGTTCGATCTACTGGAGCTTCTCGTGGAGAATTCCGGGGTGGTCATGAGCCGCGAGAAGATCTACGAACACATCTGGGGGTACGACTTCGAGACGACATCGAATTCTCTCGACGTGTATATCGGCTATCTGCGTCGCAAGACCGAGGCCGACGGCCGATCGCGCATCGTCCACACCGTGCGCGGGGTTGGCTACGTCGCACGCCAGGCATCATCGTGAGTTTGCGTACCCGAATCGCTTTGATCGCATCGGCCGCGGTGGCGGTGGCAGTCTTGGCGATCGCCGTCACCGTGTATCTCACAACCGAGGATCGCCTCGTTGAGGAGGTTGACCAAAGCCTCACGGATCGTCTCGGCGCTGCCCGGGCGTTTGAAGGCCTCTCGGATGAGTTGCGGGACCGCGGTGGACCGCGTGGAAGGACCGGGCCCTTTCAGGTTCCTCGTGGATTTGATGTGCTGTATGTGCAGCTCACAGCTGGCGACGGCACGGTGATCTCAGTCGGTGAAGGAGCAGTGGAGCTGCCGGTTGCTCCCGAGGGACTGCGAGCGGGTGAGACTGTCTTCACCGAGGCGACGGTCGACGGCCTTCACCTACGGATTGCCAACGTCGACCTTGGAGGAGACCGCGGCGTTCTCCAATTGGCACGTTCTCTGTCGGAGGTTGACGCGACCTTGGCCGCCTTGACGCTGGCCTTGACACTCATCGGGGTCATCGGGGTGGGTGCTGCGGCGCTCCTGGGGCTTTTTGTGGCGCGTAGCTCGCTGCGTCCCATAGGCGAACTGACGGTCGCGGCGGAGAAGGTGGCGGCGACCAAGCTGCTTGCCGAGCGGATCGACAACGACCGCGATGATGAGCTGGGCCGGTTGGCCGGAGCTTTCAACGAGATGATGGAGGCGCTGGAGAGCTCACGCGATCAGCAGCGCCGACTCGTGCGTGATGCCGGCCATGAATTGCGAACCCCGCTGACCGCGCTGCGGACCAACATCGAGTTACTGGCCAAGGCCGACAGCCTGCCGGACCACGATAGAAGCGCGCTCCTGGACGATCTCAGCACCGAATTGGCCGAGCTGACTGATCTCGTCAACGAGGTTGTCGAGGTGGCATCGGAGACCGAGACTGTGGAGCCAGAGTCCGAGGTCGCTCTCGAAGACGTGGCTCACGGCGTCGTCGCCAGATTCCGGCGTCGCGCCACCCAGGACGTCACCCTCCGGGTTGAGTCCCCCGCCTCCGTTGTCGGTCGGAGATCCCGACTCGAGCGCGCCTTGGGGAATCTCATTGACAATGCCATCAAGTGGAGCCCCGCTGAGTCGGCCATCGATGTTTCGGTTGTCGGTGCGCGTGTTGTCGTGGCTGATGCGGGGCCAGGGATTGCCCCCGACGAGCTCGAACGGGTTTGGGATCGGTTCTACCGGGCCAGCGACGCTCGCTCCCAGCCGGGTTCCGGGCTGGGGTTGGCGATCGTCAAGGAGATCGTGGACAGCCACGGCGGCGTCGTGTTCATGGAAGACAACACGCCGACCGGCCTCCGCATCGGCTTCGAACTCCCCAACGACCCGCAGCCATCCAGCTAGGCGATAGGCGCTTGTCTCCGTGGTCGTGCTTCCGAGCAACGCCATCGGCGCCTGCGATCTCACGCTTTTCTTAGTTCGGTCTCAGATACTCCTTATGCGGGTCGCCGATTCTGACATTGCGACCGACGACCCATCCGAAAAGGAGACAAAGACATGAAGAAGGTTCTAGCGGCCCTGGCGGCCTCAGGAGTTCTTGTTGCGGGTGGCTTTGCCACAGCTGCAGTGAGCGCTCCCACGTCGGCCATTGCCCAGGAAACGACTGATGAGTCCACCGCAACCACTGACGACGTTGTCCGCCCCGAGCGCGGTGCGATTCTCGAGGAAGTGCTCGACCAACTCGTTGCCGACGGCGTCATCACCGACGCTCAGGCAACGCAGATCGCCGACGCACTCGAAGCCAAGCACGATGAGCTTCGTGAGGAGTTCGGGGATCGACGCGGTGGCCACGGTTTCCGCGGCGGTGGTGATCACCGCGGATTGATGGATGCCCTTGAAGACGGCGTCATCGATGCCGACGAGCTGGCCGAACTTCCCGAGGGCCATCCGTTGACGGACCCGGACGGTCCGGCGGCTCAGTACCTCGACGACGGTCAGCTGACACAAGAAGAGCTCGAGCAGATGCGTGCCGAGTTCGGTTCCCAGCGCGGTCCTCGTGGCCATGGCTTCGGCGGCCCTGCTCCGAGTGAGGAGGCATCAGCCAGCGCGTAACACTTCGAGGGATTAGCTCCCCTCGAACCGATCCCAGGGTCACCGACCTTCGGCTCGGACATGGCTCTAACACGGTGGGACTCCCTCCCTCTCCCGACTGATGGAGCCAGACCAGACCGATGCCCTCCCTTCGGGGTGGGCATCGTGTCGTTTAGTGCCTCCACTCTCCGTGGATGATTACCGAATCTACGTCGAATACGGGGAGCTGCTGGGCCGTTTCGAGCTTCCGATTGACCTCGCGGATGGCCGCCAGAATCTGCTCGAGACGACCACGTGCAAGGGGCGGAGCCAGGGCGAGGGCGGCATCGACATCGTCTGCCATCCGAGATCGCAACACCTTGGAGTCTCGCAGCGCAGCATCGCTCTGCACCCACCGCGCGGCCCACCAAGTTGGTGAATACTCGATGCCAATGTCGGCGATCGGTTGCCCGCTGCCCGGCAAATCGTCGAAGTACCCCTCGCCGGCGGCTTTCTCGAGATGTTTCTCAACCCAGCTCACACAACGATGTTATCCGACTTCCTAGAGGCGAGGTGTTCGGTTGCCAGTTGCCAGTTGCCAGTTGCCAGTTATCAGTTACCAGTTACCAGTTATCTGGCACCCTGCCCCTACCGCCTCCCGGAGCTGCGCAGCAGCTCCCAAGGAACGCCGCAGGCGTTCCCCACATCTCACATCTCACATCTGAGTACCGTTGCCTCGTGCACGCCGAACAGCTGACGATGATGTTCCAAGCGGCAGTCGCCGCCGTTGATCCAGAAGAGTTGGTTGAGGCTGCCCTACGGCGGCGCCAACTCGACCCGAAGGGGGGTCCGGTAACGGTGCTTGCCCTGGGAAAGGCTTCGGCCGGCATGGTGTGGGGCACCCATCGAGTGTTCGGCGACAGCCTGTCAGGCGTCGCCGTCCTCGCCGCTGAAGCGGATCTTCCCGACGGCGTACGAGGATACGTTGGCAGCCATCCGATACCTGACGAAGCGAGCGTTGTCGCAGGTGAGGCGCTCGTCGAAGCCGCGGGAAGCGCTCCTCTCGGTTCGCTGGTGCTTTGTCTGGTCTCCGGCGGTGGTTCGGCGCTGGCTGAGGTACCGGCGCCGGGGGTCAGCATCGGAGATCTAGCAACGGTCAATCGGCTTCTGCTCGAATCGGGAGCTGCGATCGACGAGGTGAACGCCGTACGCCGACGGCTCTCGCAGTTGAAGAGTGGCGGCTTGGCGCGACACGTGCAGACAGCTGATCTGGTCACACTGGCCATCTCAGATGTCGGGGCGGCGGGCGCCGATACGATCGCCTCCGGTCCGACCGTCGTTTGCCCAGAGGCTCATGATCCGCTCGAGGTTCTCCGTGCCCGCGATCTGGCAGATGTCATGCCTCCAGCCGTCCTGGCTGTGTTGGCGCAAGCGGCGCCTGCTGTGCGATCCAATCATGTTGTCGACGTGATCGCTGATGGCGCCACTGCGGCCGCAGCGGCCGTAGTGACGGCAAACCGGCTCGGCCTGTCATCCACCATTGCTGAGCGCCCTCTCGCCGGAGAGGCCTCTGATGAAGCCCGTCGTGTGGTTGCCGACACCCGCAGCCGAAGGGTCGACGTGGTTGTCCACGCTGGAGAAACCACAGTCACAGTTACCGGTAGTGGCAAGGGTGGGCGCAACCACGAGGCGGCTTTAGCTGCCGCCATGGAACTCGACGGACGACCCGGCGCATTCCTGGCCGCGGGCACTGACGGCGTTGATGGCATGGCGCCCGGCGCCGGCGCCGTAGTCGACGGGCAGACGGCGTCGATGGCGCGGGAGGCGGGACTCGAGCCTGGCGACTACTTGAACAACAATGACAGCGGAGGATTCTTCGACCTCGTACCGGGTCGGATTGTTACTGGGCCAACCGGAACCAATGTGGCCGATATCTGGCTGGCGGGGAGCGACTCTGGATGAGATGCGGGCGGTCAACCTAGGCTGATGGCCGTGATCGAAGTACCTGAACCATATACAGCCCTCGGCGCCGGGCTCGATGACATCGAGGACATCTGGCGGTTGATGGTCACCGTCAACATGTCGGAGTCGGGTACGCCCGGATTCGGGTTCACTGAGATCGAGAATTGGCTGACCGGCGATTGGATAGAGATCGGTGAGGACGTTGCAATTGTGCGTGACGGCTCCGGCGCCATCGTTGCGGTCGAGCTCTTCGATTCACGTGAGCCCTATGTGCGGCCCATCGCAATCGGCGGGGTCCACCCTGACCATGTCGGTCGCGGCCTCGGTCACGCTCTGCTCTCATGGGCCAAACGACGGGCAAAGGACCAGATCGACAAGGCGCCGCCGGACACGCGAGTGACATTCGGCTCATATTCTGCTCAAGCTCACAAACCCTCGACGACGCTGATGTCGGATATGGGTCTCGAGTTCTCCCGCTACTTCATGGATATGGAGATCGAGTTCGACGGGCACCCGGTCGCTCCACAAGTTCCCGATGGAGTCACCATCCGCCTGTTCGACCCGGAAACCGAATTGGCGGCATTGGCGCTCGTAACCCAGGAAGCGTTCCGGGACCACTACGGGTTCGTTGAATCACCCATGGAGACACGAATCTCCCGCCTACAGCATTGGATGAATGCTACGGACCACGACCCGGCACTGTGGTGGGTAGCCGAGGAGGATGGCGAGCTGGTCGCTCACAACCTGTGCTTCGACTCAAACGAGGGGGACCAGACCGTGGGTTACGTAGGTACGCTCGGAGTACTGCGCTCTCATCGTGGGAGGGGGCTGGGGCGTGCCCTGCTGCTGACTTCGTTTGGCGAGTTCTACGGCCGAGGCAAGAAGGGTGCAGCATTGGGTGTCGATGCCGATTCCTTGACTGGTGCCACCCAACTCTACGAGAGCGTGGGGATGCACTCCGGTGTGAGATACGCAGGATGGGAGCTGGAATTGCGGCCAGGGCTGGAGCTGGCGACCGTGGAAATCGCCGCCGATTGACGGTCCCCGGCAGCTCCTAGCGACACACCTCTAGCCACAGCAGGTTTCGTCGATCCAGACAGTGACAGAGCGGAGCACCGATTCCGCCGGTGGTCCTACGAGACGGGATTGCCATGCGTCTGCCGCCAACTTGAACGTCACTTCAGGTTCCGTCGGCAGGAGCGCCGGGTCGGCAGCGATTACCACATCAGGAACCACGGCGAAGCTATCGCCTGCGGCGATGCCGGCAACGCTGGCGTGACACCATGACCGTAAGGGGGGCCCAAGACGACCGGAAAGCGCCACATCAGGGTCGTCGTTGATGATGAGAGCGGACCGGCCGGGACCGATCGCCTCACAAAGCTCGTTCATCTGCTCTTCGAGGCCGGTTCGATCCGGTTGCAGGTACAGAGGAATGGTTGTCGCCACGACCGGTAGCGTCACGAAGAGAACCAGGGCGCCGGTCACCAGCTCGGCCCGGCGGACCGCCGCTATCCGAGTGCCCACGGCGGCGACCGTGGCAACCCCGGCGATGATGAGAAGCGGCAGCACAATCGGCAAGAAGCGCCTGATCGCCCAGATGTGGTCGGGGTTCACCGATGGTCGGATGAGGTAGGTGAGGGCCGGCACTAGGAACACCACGACGGCGAGTCGTAGCGCCGCGGTCCCGGGACGTAACGAACGTTGTAGCGCAGCCACAAACCCAGCGAAGCCGGCCACCAAGAGCGGGATGCCCAGGTACCAGGACAGCCACCACACGGTCAGTTCGGTGTACGCCCGGTCAGGTTCTATCGGAAGCCCTTCGGACGCCTGCAATGCGGCGATGCCATACACCCCGACAGACTGGTCCGGATCAAGCAGGCCACGTCCGAACCAGAGGTAGCCAATCACGCCCACTGCCACAATGGCGACCCCGCGGCCAATGGTGGAGAGTCGTTGCTCATACAAGACGAAGACTCTCCGCAAAACCGCAATGTCGGCCGACGGGGCTATGAGTCGCAGGCCGACGGTCAGGACGAGGAGCGCGAGGAAGTTGGTCCCGACGTTGACGACGTATGGCTCCGAAAAGAGCGCCATATCGATCAAGCCGACAGCTCCGATCGCCAAGAACCCGGTGTAGATCTGGCGGACTATTGGGATGGAGTCGCTCTCGCGCAACCAAACGACGGAGGCAAACAGCAATCCCAGGGCGACGCCGATCATCCACGCGTCGACCCGAGCCAGTGTGGCCGCGCCAAGGAGTAGCCCCGCGCCGATACCGTGTTGAGGTCGTGACTCCAAGGCAATTTGCCCGACCCAGAGTCCACCGAGAATCAGCAGTAGGGCCGTCATCTCGCTGAAGGTGCCCCGCGAGTAATACACAAAAGGTAGCGAGGCCGCGCCAGTCCCTGTCGCCAACACCGCCCACCATCCGGTCACGAACCTCGACGCCAGTGCGAATAGTGTCAGCAGGCCCGCGCCCGACAGGAAGGCGTTCACACCGAAGATGGCCGACTTGCCGAATATCTCACCGAAGAACGCATAGAGGGCCGATGTCGCGTGGAGGAACTGCTGCCAGAACGTGCCGTCGTCGCGGGTAACGAATCCGGGCGCCTCGAAGTCGAGCTCGGCGCCGACGAACGGTGACTCTATGGCGTTCGGGAACAGGCCCCCCTCATCGACGAGGAAGCTGGCGGTATTGGCGTAGGTGGCACCATCTCTGCCCGCAATCACATGCTCTGATCGCAACGCCAAGCTGGTGACGACGCTTGTCCCGATGATGAGCAGCAGCACGACGAGGACGCCACGTGGCAGAGGCGATGACGTCCGGTTGTGGGGCAGTGTCCGATACATCAGAACTGCGATCAACCCTCCGAGCGGTGCCTGCAGCCAGGCATGATGGAAACCTGCCATGGCCAGGACCAGCCCGGCGAGGAGTAGGCCGAATACTGCAGCAAGCGTTCCCGATGTCACTGCTTCAAGCGACGGCAGCGTTGGTCGCGTTGTGTCGTTGTCAATGCTGTTGGTGTTCGTCATAGACCTTGGAGCAGTTCTGTGTGGGCCGCGGGTAACTCGATCGGTTCCCACGTCATGAGGCTGAACTGAATATACGCCGAGTGAATCCGGTTGCCGTGCACCACCAAGGGCCTCTAACGATGACTTGGGAGCAACTCCCCATTGTCCGTTGTGCGCTCGGAGTTGGTTCTCTGGGCGATGTGGTGCTCGTCGGCGGTGATGTTCGTGTTCGTGCATCCTCCGGCGCCGTACGACTGATAGTTGGTCTTGATTGTGTGCACGCGCTCCCATTGATCGGGCCGGGGGGCCACCTCCAGGTCGCTCCAGCGCGCCTCGACGGTCGGAGCGTCGCACGCCGCAAAGGACTCGATCCACACCATCGGCGCCCGCAACGATCGGCCACCGCCGTCCAGCTCGCGGATCGAAGTGCTCTCGCCGGTGGCCAGATCCGTGACCGTACCCAACCACCATCCAGGGACATATCCCGGTTCGATCGCGAGGCGATAGGCACGGTGCGGCTCCCACGGGAAGTCTCGGGTATTCGGATCGCTGGGCCGCGATGGCAGATTCGATTCAGTTCCCGACAGGATCGTTCCGCCGAGCTGCTGGGATCGATAACCGCCCCAATTGGCGGCCGTTGATCCGGGGTGCCTCCGGTTCCATTGCAGTCCGACGTGGGCGCCGCCCTGGTCCCCGCCCGTTCCCGTGAATGTTGCCTGCAGCGCAAAGAAGTAGAGGTCGGAGGTGCGGGGAGGCTGGGTGACTTCAAGGGTTGCCCGCACCGCGATGACCGTAGCGTGAGGGACCTGCCAGATGAGGTGAAACGATGAGGCCCCGTTTCCCGATGGCGGCAACCCTGATTCACGAATCGGCAGCGGCCCAAGAGGTCGGTCGCTGATTCCAAGGATCCGATTGAAGAACGATCGCACGCTTCGACTCTAGGCGGACCGCTACGACCCTCCCTGGCAGCTTCAGCGGTGCCTAGCGCTCGAGCGCGGCCAGCAGTCCGGCAGCATCATCAGTTCCGATTCGGAACACCTTGCCCGACTCGAGCGTGAGTTCCACGGAATCGAGGCCCCAGACGTTCCACATCCAGCCGCGACGAACCCAACGAATTCCCCACCCCTCGAGCCAATGATTGCGATGAAGTTGAGCATCGGCGACCGTTGCCCGGTCGATTGTTTTTGATGGCCAGCCGAGCCGCCAGATCAGCTCGATGGATCCGGGTGATACCCGAACCTTGAGGCGGGTGAATCCGAGAACTGCGAGGTAGATCACAGTGATCCACGAGATGGCTAGAAAGGACAGCCAGAGAGGGGCGCTTCCGGTGCGCAGAACGGCTGTGACCAGCGAGAACATGACGATGGCGAAGATTGAGGCGAGGACAACAACCCACCGTGGCGAGTTCTGATCGTGGTAGTACTCCATCATCACTCTCCGGTGGCGATGACCGAGGCGATGTATGCCTGATCGGTTCCAAACGCCATCGCGGGTAGCTCGCTGAGGGCGAACCAGCCGACCTCGACGGCGTCATCGCCTGCAACGAGTTGGCCTCCCGTCACGCTGGCCTCGAACCAGATTCCGACCGTGACTTTGGCCGGATCATGGAAGTTGGTCGCTACCCATACTGGAGTGCCGATTTCGGCCGTCAGACCGGTCTCCTCCAGCAATTCGCGTGCTGCCCCGTCGCGAACGTCTTCTCCGTAGTCAACAAAACCAGCCGGGATCGACCACAGCCCGGCCTTTGTGGCGTGCGGGCCCCGCCGCACGAGCAGAATCCGACCGGCGCTGTCATACGCCACGGCTGCGGCACCGACTCCAGGATTTCGAAAGTGTACGTATCCGCACTCCTCGCACGCCGGGCGTTCCTGACCGCCGATATGCCGGACCCCTAGCTGATGTCCGCACTGCGGGCAGAACTTGAACTCACCGGGCCACTCTCTGTGATCGTGGGCGTCGCTCGTATTGCTGCTCATTGACGGTGCTCTTGGCTGGTAATCCTCCAAGCCTAGGAGCTGATGCGGACCCTTTCCCGTGCGTCGGCGAAGGTTTGTTCGGGCTCCGAGAGCATTACGGCCGGAGTTTTGGGTATCTAGTCCAATTGACATCTGTGCGGCAACCCTTAAGTTCCAAGGGTTTCTTGGCCGATTATGTTGTGTGACCCTGGCCAGCGGCAAGAAACAGAATCTGCAGGTTGTCGGCGCGCCCGAAGCGGTCGAGCCCGGCGAACCGCCGCGACCATTCGGATCGTTCTTCGTCTACGCCGTCGAGTCCATGTTGGTGCTCGACGACGAGTTCACCGTTTTGGCAGCCAACCTCGCCGCCCAAGAACTGTTTGGCCTGGCGCCCGATGGCGTCGAATACGAATTTCCCACGCTGCTGACAGACGGTTGTCGCGAGAGCGTTCTGCGCTCGCTCGCCTCGGCCTTCGGCGGCACGCCGCTCACGGCGCCGGCGGCAATGTCGTGCCGAGGTAGGGACGGCAGTGAGTTTTCCGCCCGAGTGCTCGCTCACCGAATCGTCCACGGAGGTGAGGATCTGCTCGGCGTCGTCATCCAAGACCAAAGCGAGGCGGTGGCTGCCCTCGAATTCTACCGCCGCGAACAGGAGCTATACGAGACCCTGTTCAACCTGAGTCCGATTGCGCTGCGCGAGGAGGACTTCACGGCAGTTGCCTCGTGGTTTGCCCGGCTGCGTCGTCAAGGCACTACCGATCTGGCGTCATACCTTGATGGCAATCCGGGCCACCTCATGGATGCAATCGGAACCATCAAGACAGTACGAGTGAACCGGGCGATGGTCGAGCTGATGGGCGCGATGACGCTCGCTGATCTCGACTCACACCGTCGCGATGAGATGACCGACGAGGTGCTCGCTTCCTTCCGCGACGAGTTTGTGGCCCTATTCGAAGGCGGCACATCTCACGAATCAGAGTTTGTCGGCCTGAACCTCTCGGGGGAACCCTTCGAGTGCCTGTTGAAGCTGTCGGTGCAGTCTCGTGACGGGCAGCCGGATCTGTCTCGGGTCATCGTCGCAATTCAGGACGTGACCGAGGTGCGGGCGTACCAACGGACGCTGGAGAGCTTGATTGCCGGCAAGGACCGCTTCGTCGCCAGCATTTCTCACGAGTTGCGTACTCCGCTATCGGCAGTCATGGGCCTCTCCCAGGAGCTCAACGAGATGTGGGACGACTTCGAACCGGACGAGGCCCGCGAACTCATGGGCCTCATTGCCCGGGGAGCGTGCGACCTTGCCTCGCTCGTCGCGGATCTCCTGTTGGCGGCTCAGCCTGAGGTGGAGGAAGCGGTGCCTGCAGCACCCGAAAGCTTCGATTTGGTGGCGAATGTCAATCGCGCCGTCGACGACTGTCTGATTGCCGGGGATGTCACGTCGAGGCCCGTAGTCCATGCTGCCGAGGTCTACTGCCGGGCGGACCCCCAACGAGTTCGTCAGATCATTCGCAATCTTGTGATCAACGCGGCGCGCTACGGCGGTGACAGTGTCGAGCTGCGGGTGGTCGCAGAACCACAGCCGGCCGTTCTTGTTCTCGACGACGGACCGGGCATCCCGGTAGCGGAATGGGATCGGATCTTTGATCCGTATCAGCAGGTGTCCGGAAACGACTCGGCTCGCGGTGCTCTTGGCCTGGGCCTCGCCATTTCCCGCCAGCTAGCCGAAATGATGGACGGAGATCTGTCGTACCACTACCGAGGCGGCAAGAGCATCTTCACCTTGGCGTTGCCGCGCGACGAGAAACAATGACCTCGCGGAGGCCGAGGCAACTCACCCAGCGCTGAGTAGCCGGAGCGCGGCCGGCGCGTCTTGTCTGGCGCACTGGATGAGATGTTTGGCATCTCCCCACGGCGGGTCGTTGGTCACGACAATGCTCGGCACCCCTCCGTTGACAAGAGACAGCCAGGCTTCTTCGGCCTCGGCACGCGTCGCGAACTCAGCCACGAGGATTGGCTCTTCGTCGCGTCTGCTCACTCCGCCGCTACCAAGTCTGTGCCCGACTCAGTGTTCGTGCTGATGCTCATGATCGTGCTCGCCATCGGCAGCCTGGTCCGCTTCGACTTCCTTGCGGACCTCTTCCATGTCGAGAGCCAGGGCCTGGTCAATAAGGTCGCGGAATGCCGGCTCTGGCAGCGCTCCCGGCTGGGAGTAGATGCCGATCTGGTCCCTAAAGATCATGAGTGTCGGAATGGAGCGGATGTTGAAGTACCCCGCCAGCTCTTGCTGGTCCTCGGTATCGACCTTGGCGAATACGATGTCGGGGTGCTCGGCTGAGACCTTCTCATAGGTCGGAGCGAACATCTTGCACGGTCCGCACCACTCAGCCCAGAAGTCCACGATGACGGTGTTGTTGGCGAGGATGGTCTCCTCGAAAGTGTCCCTGGTCAGCTCAACGGTCGGCAATTCATCAATCCTTGTCTTGCTCAGCTTCTTTCAACCACACGATACAGGTGGTATTCCGTTGACTAGTCACGGCAGTGGCTGCCAAAACCCGCCTAACTCGCGAACCCGGCACGCTGGTATTATCAACCGACAACCGGACTACAGGGGAAGGGCCAAGGGGATGTTCGATTCGTCGCGCTGGCGCGTCTTGATAACACTTGTCGTTGCTGCGAGCGCGCTCGCAGTGGTGAGCGCTCCCATCAATCACGCGTCCGCTGCGACCGAGTGTTTCACGATCAGCGTTGACAATGCGGAGCGGATGGATGTACCCGCCATCGACGAGGCATCGGGGTTGGTGCTGTCGCGTCAGATGCCTGGAGTCATGTGGACTCACAACGACGACGATCCCGGGGCCGGATCGTCACAGAACAACCGGATCTACGCGGTAGACGAATCCGGTGACCTCCTGGCCACCGTTCAATTCACCATGTCACCCAGCAACGATACGGTGCCGGGATCGAAGTTCGTAGAGCTAGAAGACATCTCGTACGGGGCCGGGCCCAATGGGGACCCCAACTACCTGTACCTGGCTGACACCGGCGACAACAACCCGACGCGGTCTTATGCCAGCATCTACAGGTTCCCAGAGCCTGTCTTCTCGCCGGATGCTCAGAATCCCATCACGATCAACGTCAACGAGAGCCAACTCGACGGGACACGGTTCCAGTACCAGAGCTATATCAACCCCGCCCAGATCAAGGCTCGCAACGTCGAGGGTGTGTTCGTGGATCCGGCGAAGGGCCACCTCTTCCTTTTTGAGAAGGGACTGCATGCCATTGACTCCAACGGTGATCTTGCGGATGCCTCGGCGCTGCCCAGGGAGTATGCATTTGTGTACCGGATCACGTCCAGCGAGCTCTTTCCCACCGACCCAACAACGATGCGCCTGGCAACTGTCGAGTCCTACGTCAAGGGTGAGTTCGCCGAGTCCACTTTCGGGATAACGGCCGCCGACATTTCCGCGGACGGCACGATCATCGCTATCAAGAACAGTGAGGAGACGTTCTACTGGGTGCGGGATCCGAATGAGTCTGTACTCACGACGTTCAACAATGACCACACTGCACCGTGTTTGGCCCCAACCGGAATGAAGGGCGAAGGGTTGGCTATTGGGCCAACCAGCGACCGGTTCGTGCTCATCCGGGAAGGGTTGCTCAGCCCCATCTGGCAGGCCGTGTTCACAGATCAGGTCTACGAGTGTTTTGGGCGGGCGGCAACGATCCTCGGTACTGCGGGCGACGATGTGATCAGCGGTACCGCGGGCCATGATGTCATCGTGACCTTTGGCGGCAACGATGAGGTTCGCTCCAACGGTGGCAAGGACCGTATCTGCCTCGGACCCGGCGACGACTTTGCGGATGCCGGAAGAGGAGTCGACAGGGTTGATGGCGGCTGGGGCGACGACGAGATCCTCGGGAACGATGGCAACGACCGACTCTGGGGCGGTGACGGCAAGGATGCCGTCTCGGGCAATGCCGACGACGACTCCATCTATGGGGACAACGGCGCCGACACATTGGCCGGTGGCTCCGGAGCCGACGATGTTCGCGGCATGGCCGGAGCCGACTCCGTTGTCGGCAAGGGCGGGGCCGACAACTTGAGCGGCGGCAAGGGAACTGACTCCGTCAACGGCGGCGCTGGCAACGACAGCCTTGCGGGTGGCGGCGGCATCGATGCTTGCGACGGTGGGGACGGTACGGACACCGCCACGAGCTGTGAAGACATCACCCGGGTTCCCTGATCTGCGCCGAAGATTCGGGCGAACCGATCTAGCGCAATACACTTGACCTGGTGGCTACAGCCGCCCCTCTGATTCAGCTAGCAAGAGTTGCTGCGCGCGCCGGCGCGGCAACCATTTTGCGCGACGTCGATCTCGAAGTCGACGCCGGCGAGGCTGTGGCCCTATACGGTGCCAACGGAGCCGGCAAGACCACGATCCTGCGAATTCTGGCGACTCTCTTGGCCCCTTCTGCCGGCAGCGCCGCGGTCCTTGGCGTCGACCTCGCCGGGGCCGACCACTTTGACATTCGGCGGCGGATCGGGCTGATCGGCCACGTCCCGGCGCTCTATCCGGAACTGTCGATGCGAGCCAATCTCGAGTATGTGGCCGACATCGGTGGCTACTCGCATGAGGCGGTTGAATCGGCCCTCGCCATTGTGGGGCTCGCGGCCGCAGGTGATCGACTCGTCGAGGAAGCGTCACACGGCATGGCGCGCCGATGCGAGATTGCCCGCGAGATGATCCGACAACCGCAAGTATTGCTGCTCGATGAGCCCCATTCGGCCCTCGACGAATCGGCCGTTGCTCTCGTGTCACATCTTGTCGAGACGGTGACCGGTCGTGGCGGATGTGCAGTCGTGGCATCGCACGATCGACACCAGGTCGACAAGCTGACCGGACGCCAGGTGCTCCTCGAGGGAGGAAGCCTGTCATGACCCAGCCCCGGCTGATGGATCAAGCAATCGTTGCCGCCAGGCGAGATCTGGCGCGCGAGCGCCGCCGCGGCGAGGTGCTGTGGGTGACGATTCCTTTTGGAGTTGTCGCCATGTTGCTCATTCCGATGGCTGTTGGAGCCGACGCCCCCCGTCTCCGTGAGCTGGGTCCCGGATTGTTCTGGGTGATTGTGCTGCTATTCGGGGTATTGGTCACCGTTCGCACAACTGCGGCCGACACACCCCAGCAACGTGACCTGAACCGGCTGATCGGGTTGGATCCGGCGGCAGGATTCGTAGGACGCTCTCTGGCGAGTTTCGTCCTACTGCTGGCATTTGAGGTCGTGGTCGGATTGGCCACGATTGCGCTCTATGACGTGAGCCTGGCGGGCTGGTTTTGGCTGCCGCTGATCCTTGTTGTTGCCGGCGCCGGGCTGGCGCTCATCGGATCGCTGGCGGCTTCGATTGCAGGGAATCTCGCCACCGGCCCCGCCCTTGTACCACTGCTGGTGGCCCCGCTCGCCGTTCCCTTGCTACTTGGCGCGACTCAGGCTCTGGACGGTTTACGCCTCGGAAACAGTATCCTGCCGTGGCTACTGCTGATGGTCACGGTTGTGCTTGTGCTGCTGATCGTCGGGGTGCTGACGGCGAGACCGCTGCAGGAGACACGATGAGCCGCACAACTCGGAGTTGGTTGGGTCGTGCGACCGGCGTTGCTGTGGCTGTTGCCCTGGTGCTGGCCTTCTTGTCTCCGCGAGAGGTCAACCTAGGTCAATCGTCGCGACTGCTGTTTCTTCACGTCCCCAGCATCATGGTGGCCTACATAGCATTCACCATCACTCTCATTGGGAGCGCCGCCTATCTCATCACCAAGCGAATGAAGTGGGACCACCTCGCTTTGGCTTCCGCCGAGATGGGGGCGGTCTTTACGGGCCTGACGATTCTGATCGGCATGGCCTGGGCCAAGCCAACATGGGGTGTCTTCTGGTCGTGGAGCGCCCGGCTCACCCTCACGGCCATCATGTTCTTCGTGTATCTCGGCTACCTGGCGCTGCGCAGGGCGATTCCCGACCCTGATGTTCGCGCCAGGCGCGCTGCCACGCTGGGAATGGTCTCGATCGTGCAGATTCCCATTGTGCATTTCTCGGTGATCTGGTGGCGCGACATTCATCAGCCGGCAACCTTGGCGACACCGGCGGGTGTCCAGATGGACACCCCGATCCTGATCGCCTTCATCGCGGCTGCCGTCGCTTTCACGCTGCTATCGGCGATGCTGCTGGACCTGCGCTATCGCATTGCCCGACTCGATTACGAGGTGGAGACGAGCGACCCCACTGCCGGTCTCGTCGCCGGCGATGCGGTCACAGCCCCAGTTCTGACTGGGGACTCTTAGTGGGCGAGTGGACCTGGGTCGTCGTTGGATATGCCGCGATGGTCGGTTCGTTGGCCGCGTATACGTGGTGGTTGCGCGGTCGACTGCACAGGGCGAAAAGTCAGCTCGCGAAGGCTCGCCGATGAAGCGATACTGGCGATTTCTGATTCCTGCCGGCGCCATCGTGGTGGTGCTGATCTTCCTGCTGGTAACGCTGTCGGGCAACCTGGTCTACTTCAAGACTCCCACTGAGATCACGGAGCAAGGTTTCGATCCTGACTCGCGCGTGCGGCTGGGCGGTCAAGTGGAGGCCGGCACGGTTACCGACACCACCGGAGGCGTTTCGTTCTCCGTTACGGACGGCCGCATTGCAGTTGACGTAGTTCACTCCGGGGCTCCCCAGGACCTCTTTCGGGAGGGAATCGGGGTGGTCCTCGAGGGTAACTGGGACGGCTCCGTCTTCCATTCCGACACCATGCTGATCAAACACGATGAGCAGTACCGGACCGAAGAGAGTGAATACACACCGCCATCCGACGGGGCATCCGATTCGTGATCGCTGCCGCCGGTCTCCTGATGATCCTTATCTCGTTGGGGGCGGCGGCAACACTTGCCGTTCGTGGGATCAACGGTGCCCGAACCGGTGAGGTAGATGCCACTCGGTTGATGCAACCGGCGTTGATACTGCTGGCAGCGGCAGTCGCCGCCTTCTTCCTACTCGAGTTGGCGATCGTGGCCCACGACTACTCGATCAAGTATGTCGCCAACACGACTTCGAACGCGACCCCATTCATCTTCCTACTCGCCAGCGGATGGGCGGCCCTCGAGGGGTCGATCGTTCTGTGGGGCCTGCTTCTGGCGGTCTTCACGTGGTTGGTTGTGCGCCGGGTCAAGGCCGGCGATCGAATGGGTGCCGGGGCTGCCGGGATCATGGGCGTTGTCGCGGTCTTCTGGTTCGGACTCATGGCGACGTTCGCCAACCCCTTCGAGGTGTGTACCCGGGCGGCCCAGGTGGGCTGCGCCTCGTCGAGTTGGTTTCCATTTGCCGAGGCGTTGGCGCCCCTTGACGGCCGCGGCCCCAACCCGCTGTTGCAAAACCACATCTTGATGGCGGTACACCCGCCGCTGCTCTATGTCGGCTACGTCGGTTTCACCGTTCCGTTCGCCTATGCCATGTCAGCTCTCTGGCTGAGGCAAACCGGAAGCCGGTGGCTCGATGTCACGCATCGCTGGACTCTGATCTCGTGGACATTCCTGACAACCGGGATCCTTCTCGGCGCCTGGTGGTCCTATGAGGTTCTCGGGTGGGGCGGCTACTGGGCCTGGGATCCGGTTGAGAACGCCGCGTTCCTGCCATGGCTCGTGGCCACCGCATTCATTCACTCGGCAGTCGTCCAGCGCAAACGCGGCATGCTGCAGGCGTGGAACATCGTTCTGGTGATCTCGACCTTTGCGCTCACAATTCTCGGCACGTTCCTCACTCGCTCGGGTGTCATCTTCTCGGTTCACAGCTTCACGCAGTCGGCGGTTGGGCCGGTTCTTCTCGTTTTCCTGGGCCTGGTGGTTGTCGGAGGGTTCGGGCTGTTTGCTGTCCGGGCCGATGTCGTTGGTTCGGCGCCTCGATTGGACTCGCTTGCCAGCCGCGAGGGCGTGTTCTTGGCGAACAATCTGCTTCTCACGTTGTTCGCATTCACCGTTCTCCTGGGCACGATGCTGCCCCTGCTGGTGGAGGGTTTCACCGGAAATCAGGTGACGGTCGGGCGGCCGTTCTTCGACAAGGCCGCAATCCCATTGTCCTTCGCTTTGCTCCTGGCGATGGGGATCGGTCCGGTCACGCCCTACCGATCGGCGCGCGGTGATCTCATGTGGGAGCGGCTCCGCTCTGGGATCGTCGCCGGGCTGGCGGCTGGAGTGGCTGCAATTGCCTTTGACGTTCGCTCGATTCCGGTTGTGATCGTGGTGGTGCTCGCCGGCTTCGTTATCTCCACCATTCTTCGCCACTACTTCATGCGTGTTGCCGCAGTGAATCGGCCGGGCGACAACTGGATCAAGTCTGCGGGCCGGGTTCTAGCCAAAGAGCCCGGTTACTGGGGCGGGCAGATCTCTCATCTAGGTCTGGCGCTGGTGGCAGTTGCGATTGCGACGTCGTCGGCGCTCGCCGTACGCCAGAGCGTCGAGCTCGAGGTGGGTGGCAGCGCCGTCGTCGACGACTACTGCGTGACCTACCAGGGGCCGTTCTCGCGTGCCGAGCCGAATCGAATCGTCGAGGGGGCTGAGGTCCTGCTCTTGCGCTCCGATTGCGCCACCACCATTCGCAGTATGGAACCGCGGGTGCATCGGTATCCCAACTCCACCCAGGCCGTGGCAACTCCCGACGTCCGCACGGGGCTCGTCGACGACGTGTATCTCTCGCTGTCGGGCCTCACCGAGCGGGGAACCTTGATCCTGGAAGTCTTCGTCTTTCCCTTGATGTGGGTCTTGTGGTTCGGAGGGCTGGTGACGGCGGCCGGCGGCGTATTCGCCTTACGGGCACGGCGCCGCTCTTCGCAGCGCGCCGATGACGTGGTGACGGCCGCATGAGCCAACGCCTTCGCAATTCGCTCTACCTCGGACTCATCATCGGCCTTCTCGTAGCGGTTGTGATCGGATTGATTCCACGCGACACGACGTCCGAAACCGCGGCGGAGCGCAGCCACCGGATTGCCAGCGAGCTGCGTTGTCCGTTTTGTCACGGCGAGTCCATCGCCGACGCCCAGTCCGCAATCGCGGCCGATGCCCGCGATCTGATCGACGAACAGATCGCCACCGGCATGACGGACACCGAGATATTCGACTACTTCGTAGCGCGATACACCGAACGGGTCTTGCTGTCGCCTCCGCTCTTGGGCTGGGGGACTCTGCTGTGGGCGCTGCCGCTGCTGCTGCTGGTCGGAGGAGTCGCCGCGCTTCGGCGTCGGAAGCGCCGTGCCGTGCCGGCACCGATTGTTGTTTCCAGTGACGCTCTCGACGACGCCAAGCGGGTTGTCGCCGCAGATCTCGCCGACATTGAGGTCCAGCAGGCCACGGGCGAACTGGACGAGGATGAGGCAAGCCGGCTGCGCGAGTCGTATATCAGCGAGCAGCAAGCGTTGGCTGCGACAGAGGTTGCAGCCCCGCAGCCAGAGCCGCCCAGCCGGAAGCGAAGGCTCGTCGGCACCGCAATACTCGTCGTCGGCGCGCTGGCGCTGACTGTCGGCGTTGTGGTGACAGTGCAGGATCGCACTCCGGGTGACCTGATCACCGGGGGGGTTGCCGATCCATCCAATGCCCCGCGCGATCTGACCAAGGTGACCGACGAGGAACTCGAGGAAGTCGTAGCCGCCAATCCCGATGTCATTGGGATGCGGATGGCGCTCGCCGGTCGCTACTTCGATGGTGGCGAGTTCTCCGACGCGCTGCGCCACTACATGGAGGTGCTGGCCCGAGAGCAGCATCCAGAGGCCCTCGCCAACGTCGGCTGGATGACTTACCTGTCCGACGAGATTGACACCGGCTTGAAGTTCGTCGAACGCTCGTTGGAGGTGACTCCAGATCTGCCGCAGGCTTACTGGTATCTGGCGAACATCCGCTACTGGGGGATGAACGACCCGGCCGGTGCCGTCGCTCCACTCGAGACCCTGCTCGAATTCGAAGCCATACCCGACGAGGTCCGGGCACTTGCCACCGATCTTCTCACGCAAGTGCGAGCCGCCTTATGACGGACGAACCAACTGTGACCTCTGCCCACAGGCAGCGGAGTGTCGGAACCTGGGTGGCGGTGGGTGTTGGTGTGGTGGTCATCGTGTTCGGGGCGATCTTTGCCAGCCGGTTTGGGCTCGATCCCGATTTGGTCGCCTCTCCTCTGATTGGTGAGCCGGCGCCGGCCGGCGCGATGCCATACATGGAGAGTGCCGGCGAGTTGTCGCTGAACGACCTTGCCGGCGACATCGTTGTCATCAATTTTTGGGCCTCGTGGTGCCCGGGCTGCCGGTTGGAACACGAGGCTCTGCTGCTCGCGGCTGACGCCTATCGAGAATCCGCTGTCACCTTTGTCGGGATTCTCCATCAAGACCGGGTTGGACCCGGGATAGAGTTTCTGGACGAATTCGGCCGTGGCGACGCGTACCGGTACGTGAGTGATGAAGGCTCTCGGGCCGGCATCGACTTTGGCGTCCTCGGCCTGCCAACCACCTTCTTCCTCAATCGCAGCGGGACCATCGTCGGCCAAGTCAACGGCCCGGTAAACCTCGACATTCTGGCGGGAGCCATCAACACCATCCTCGTTGGGGGCGACATCGATCCGCTGACAGAAACCGGCGAACTGGAGAATCGGTGAGGAACGAAACCAGATGTCAGAAGCCAGAAGTCAGCAACTGGCAACCGGAACCGTGGAGACCTCAGCGACGTCTCATCTGACCCGTGACTTCTCCTATCTGGCTTCTGACTTCCCATGGAGCTGCGGGGAACACGCAGTGTTCCTTCCAGTTCCCAAGGAACGGACCGCTAGGTCCGTTCCCGGCTTCTGACTTCTCCGCCGCCCTCGTTAGGCTTCCTCCGGATTAGCACTAGGAGTTCCAGCATGTCTACCGAAGCCGACCATCGCCTACCGCGGACGGTCATCCCCAGCCACTACGACCTGCGCATCGAGCCCAACTTCGAAACTTTCGGTTTCAAGGGCCGGGTTGTCATCCAGGCAGCAGCAACGGAGCGAGTCGCCGAGATCGTCCTCAACTCCATTGAGATCGACCTCGACCATGTCACGGTCAAGGCGACCGGCGGATCGACCCAAGAGGCAGCCCTCAGCTATGACCCGGGCCGGGAGCGGGTGACGCTCGTTCTCGACACCCCCATCGACGTGGGTCCGGTTGAGATAGCGATCGACTACACGGGCACGATCAACGACGACCTCCAAGGCTTCTACCGCTCTACCTACACCACTGCCGACGGTGAGGACAAGGTGATCGCAACCACCCAGTTCGAGGCGACCGACGCCCGGCGCGCCTTCCCGTGTTGGGACGAGCCCGATCTAAAGGCCACCTATGGGGTAACGCTTGTTGTACCCGAACACATGATGGCGGTGTCTAACTCTGCAGAGGTCAGCGACGAGCCGACGGAGGATGGGCGGCGGGTCGTCGTCTTCGAGACAACGATGAAGATGTCCACGTACCTGGTGGCCTTCGTCGTTGGCGAGCTCGAAGCGACGGACCCGGTCGATGTCGATGGCACACCGCTGCGAATCATCCATGTTCCCGGCAAGGCCCATCTGGCCCAGTTTGCGTTGGACGCCGGCGCCTTCGCCTTGCGGTACTTCGCCGACTACTACGACATTCCGTACCCCGGGGACAAGCTTGACATGATCGCTGTGCCCGACTTCGCCTGGGGAGCGATGGAGAACCTCGGCGCAGTCACCTACCGCGAGACCGCATTGCTTGTCGATCCGGACCGAGCAACGATGTCCGAGCAGGCCCGGGTGGCCGACGTGATCGCACATGAGTTGGCGCATATGTGGTTTGGCGACCTCGTCACGATGAAGTGGTGGAACGGGATCTGGCTGAATGAAGCGTTCGCCACCTTCATGGAATTGAAGTGTGTCGACTCCTACCGGCCCGACTGGAAACGCTGGCTGGCGTTTGCCGCCTCGCGCAACGCCGCCATGGATACCGACAGCCTGGTGTCAACTCGTCCCATCGAGTTCCCGGTTGGATCACCCGAAGAGGCCAACGAGATGTTCGACATCCTCACCTACTCCAAGGGATCGTCCGTGCTGCGGATGCTCGAGGTGTATCTGGGCGAGGACACCTTCCGCGACGGGATCCGCCTCTATCTGAAGACGCACTCATATAGCAATACCGAGACGGCGGACCTGTGGTCTGCTCTCGAAGAGGTGTCGGGGGAACCGGTCGGCAGCATCATGGAAGGCTGGATATTCCAGGGGGGCTACCCCCGACTCAATGTCTCGCGGGACGGCGACGGCTACACGATTCGCCAGGAGCACTTCCGATTCCTTGGTGAGGGCCAGGACTCTTGGCAGGTTCCCGCTCTCTTCGGCGGGTCGGCAGATGGGCGCATCCTCGTTGAGGGCCAAGCAGCGGCCGATGCTGCGGCCGAGTTCCGGCTGAACCGGGGCGGGCAGGGCTTCTATCGCGTCCAGTACGACGGAGAACTCCGCGACGAGGTAGCGAATCAAGCGACCTCGCTGCCGGGGGAGGAGCGCTACGCGCTGGTGAGCGACCTGTGGGCCAATGTGCTGGCGGGTGATGTCCCGGCGGGTGACTTCCTCGAGTTGGCTTCCCAATTCAAAGAGGAGACCGAACCAGAGGTTTGGGGCGCAATTGTCGGTGGGCTCGGCGAGCTCAATCGAGTTGTCTCTTCGGATGATCGACCAGCGCTCCAATCGTTTGTGCGCGACTTGGTCTCGCCCGCCGCCGACCGTATGGGTTGGCAACCCGAAGAGAATGAGACCGATCTCGATCGG